>CAZYQM010000104.1:0-6904 GCA_964649965.1 uncultured Gemmatimonas sp. | reverse complement strand
GTGCGCGAGGACGAGCAGTTCGTGGTGTCCACCGCGCCGGCCGATCTGCACGCGGTGAAGCAGGCGCTGGAGACCGCGGGGCTCGTCGCATCGGAAGCGGAGCTCACCTGGGTGCCGAAGAGCAACGTGCGCGTGGAAGGCGAGAACGCGACGCAGCTGATCAAGCTGATGGAGCAGCTCGAGGACCTCGACGACGTGCAGAAGGTGGACGCGAACTTCGATATGGATATGTCGGAGATGTCGGCGTGACGCTCGGCGCCGGTGCGTCGTGCTGATCCTCGGCATTGACCCCGGCACCGCGGTGACCGGCTACGGCGTGGTGCGCGTGGGCGCGACGCCGACGTTGGTGGAGTGCGGCGTGATCCGCACGAAGGCCGACTGGCCGCTGCCGCGACGCCTGAAGGACATCGCCGAAGGTGTGCGCGAACTGTTGGCGCGCCACAAGCCGCAGGCAATGGCGGTGGAGTCGGCCTTCTACGCCAAGAACGTGCGCACCACGCTGGTGCTCGGCCACGCGCGTGGCGTGATCCTGCTCGCAGGCGAGGAGGCCGGCGTGGAGATCCACGAGTATCCGCCGGCCGAGATCAAGAAGGCCGTCGTCGGCAGCGGTGCCGCCACCAAGGTCCAGGTGCAACTGATGATCGCGCAGCATCTCCGCTTGAAGACTCCCCCGCAGCCGAACGACGCCGCCGACGGCGTGGCGGCGGC
Source organism: uncultured Gemmatimonas sp. (assembly GCA_964649965.1). Taxonomy (GTDB): domain Bacteria; phylum Gemmatimonadota; class Gemmatimonadetes; order Gemmatimonadales; family Gemmatimonadaceae; genus Pseudogemmatithrix. The sequence goes on along the minus strand of CAZYQM010000104.1, from coordinate 6,196 downwards.
GCTGACCTGCGCGATGCGCATCGGTACGCAGCGCGCGATGTCCGGCGCGCGTGGCATCGGGCCGCTGCTCAAGACCGTGACGGGCGTGCGGGGAGCGACCGCGCGGATGGCCGCACGGAGGCCGAAGTGATCGCCCGCCTCGACGGGACGCTCGCCGCACACGGCCTCGACCGCATCGAGCTGCGCACCACGGGTGGCGTCACCTACGAAGTGATGGTTCCGCTCAGTGTGCTCGAAGGCCTGCCAAAGGTCGGCGGTGAGGTCGCGCTGCACACGGCGATGGTCGTGCGCGAAGATGCCTGGACGCTGTACGGCTTCGCCACCGCAGACGAGCGCAAGCTGTTCCAGCGACTGATGGGCACGACGGGCGTCGGTCCGGCGCTGGCGATGAACCTGCTGAGCACGCTCACCGGCGAGCGGCTGATCCGCGCGGTGCGCGAGGGCGACCTCGCGACGCTGACGCAGGTGCCGCGCGTGGGCAAGAAGCTCGCCGAGCGGCTGGTGCTGGAGCTGCGCGACAAGCTCGATGGCGCCGATGTGCCAGCGAGCGGAGGCAAGGCCGTGGGCTCGGCCGGCCCGAGTGCCGACGCTGTGCGCGCGCTGGTCGCGCTGGGGTATCAGGCGGCGGACGCCGAGCGGGCGGTGCGCAGTGCCCTCGACGGTGCGCCCAAGGGCGAGACGACGGCGGATCTCATTCGCCGCGCCCTGGCCGCGCTGGCGAAGTAACTTTCGGCGATGTCGCGCCCCGAGATCACCACGCCTGAAGCCCTCACCGACGAGTCGGTGGTGGAGCTCTCGCTGCGCCCGCAGCGGCTGGCGGAGTTCATCGGACAGGGCAAGGTGAAGGATGCGCTCCGCATCTACGTGGACGCGGCGACGGCGCGAAAGGAACCGTTGGACCACACGCTGCTCTTCGGCCCGCCGGGCCTGGGCAAGACGACGCTGGCCGAGCTGATCGCGCGCGAGATGGGCGTGAACATCCACACGACCAGCGGGCCGGCGCTGGAGAAGCCGGGCGATCTCGTCGGCACGCTCACCAACCTGCGCGCCGGCGACATCCTGTTCATTGACGAGATCCATCGCCTGAAGCCGGTGATCGACGAGTTCCTCTATCCCGCGATGGAGGACTCGAAGATCGACATCCGGCTGAGCGAGGGCCCGAAGGCGCAGACGATCACGATGCCGATCGAGCGCTTCACGCTGATCGGCGCGACGACGCGCTTGGGGATGCTGACGGCGCCACTGCGGGCACGCTTCGGCATCGAGCTGCGGCTCAACTATTACCCGGCCGAGGAGATCGAGGAGATCGTGCATCGCACGGCCGTGGTGCTGGGCTGCAGCGTGGACGCCGAGGGCGCATCGGAACTGGCGCGTCGCGCGCGCGGTACGCCGCGCGTGGCCAATCGCCTGCTGCGTCGTGTGCGCGATTTCGCGCAGGTGAAGGCCAGCGGCCACATCTCGCGCGATGTGGCGCGCGAGGCGTTGGCGATGCTCGACGTGGACGAGTTCGGCCTCGACGAGATGGACACGCGACTGCTGCGCGCGATCATCGAGAAGTTCGACGGCGGCCCCGTGGGTGTGGGGACGATCGGCGCGGCGGTGGGCGAGGACGCCGATACGATCGAAGAGGTGTACGAGCCCTTCCTCGTGCAGCACGGCTTCCTGCAACGTACGCCGCGCGGGCGCGTGGCCAGTGCGCAGGCGTACCGGCATCTCGGGTATCCGCCTCCGAACCGTCCCGCGGACGCGCAACCCGACCTGTTCTGACCGTGCGCGGGCTGAAGACGTCGGACTACGACTTCGCGCTCCCGCTCGACCGGATCGCGCAGACGCCAGCCCTGCGGCGCGACGAGAGCCGCCTGATGGTGGTCAATCGCGCCGTGGGCGCGATTGCGCACCACGTCTTCAAGGAACTCCCGCAGTTCCTCCATACCGGCGACGCGATCGTCGTCAACACCACACGCGTGTTCAAGGCGCGGCTGCTCGGCACGCGCGACTCCGGCGCGCCGGCCGAAGTGCTGCTGCTCAAGGAAGAGAAGCGCGGGATGTGGGAGGCAATGGTCCAGCCGGGCAATAAGCTGAAGCCCGGACGCATCGTGACCTTCGCACCGGGATTCCGCGCCGAGATGGGCGAGCCCACGGCGCGCGGCACGCGACTGGTGAAGCTGCTCGTGGACGGCGCGAAGCCGGGCGACCGCGAGGCTGAGCGCGCGGCGATCGCCGCGACGGGGCACGTGCCGCTGCCGCCGTACATCGAGCGGGCTGACGCGGCAGCCGACGTCGAACGCTATCAGACCGTGTACGCGCGGCAGGAGGGCAGCGTCGCCGCACCGACCGCCGGCCTGCATTTCACGCCGGAGGTGCTTGCGGCGCTGGCCGCGAAGGGCGTGACGCGCGAGGAAGTGCTGCTGCACGTCGGCGCGGGCACCTTCAAGCCCGTGGACGTCGAGGACCCGGCGCAACACGAGATGCACGAGGAGTGGTTCGACGTGTCCGACGAGGCCGCCGCGCGGCTCACGGCCCTGCGGCGCGCGGGTGGACGCGTCTGCGCCGTGGGCACCACCGCGCTGCGCACGCTGGAGACCGTCTGGGACCCCGCGAGCGGCTACCGCGCCGGCAGCGGGGAGACGCGCATCTTCATCCGCCCCCCGGCGCCCGTGCGCTCGGCCGACGTGCTGCTGACCAATTTCCACCTGCCCCGCTCCACCCTGATGATGCTCGTGGCCGCGTTTGCCGGTTACGAGCTCACGATGGAGGCCTACGCCACGGCGGTGCGGGAGAAGTACCGGTTCTACTCCTACGGCGATGCGATGCTGCTCGTCTGATTAGATTTCGGGGTCCGCAGTTCCCCCCGGATTCCGCCCTCGGTTCCCAATGCCCATTTCGCTCTTTCTCCAGGCCCAGAGTGCCGCGCCCGCCGGCGGCTCGATTGCGCCGTTCCTGTTCCAGATCGGCGCGATCTTCGCGATCTTCTACTTCCTGATGATCCGTCCGCAGCAGAAGCAGCGGAAGGCGCACGAAGCGGCAATCCTCGCGCTGAAGAAGGGCGACCAGGTCGTCACCGCCGGCGGGCTCGTCGGCGAAGTGGTGCACATCGCCGCGCCGGGCGAGAAGGGTCCGTCGCTCGGCGACCACATCACGATCAAGTGCGGCGAGTCGCGCCTCGTCGTGGTGCGCAGCCGCATCGCGAACGTCGGCGGCGTCGAGGCCGCGTCGTAAGCGCAATGGCCGTCCTCCCGATCACCGTCCTCGGCAGCCCCGTCCTGCGCCAGGTCACCACGCCGGTGACCGAGGTGACGGACGAGTTGCGCGAGCTCGCGTCGGATATGTTCGACACGATGCGCGCCGCCGAGGGCGTCGGACTGGCGGCGCCGCAGGTCGGACGCACGGAACGGATGTGCGTCGTCGAGGTCGGCGAGGTGTCGGCCGTGCTGATCAATCCCGAGATCGTCGCCCGCGAGGGCAAGATCAAGTGGGAAGAGGGCTGCCTCTCGATCCCCGAGGTGTTCGGCTGGGTCGAGCGCAGCGCGGTCGTGACGGTGCGCGCGATGGGCCTCGACGGGCAGACGTTCGAGCTCCAGGGCCGCGAGTTGCTCGCGGTGTGTATCCAGCACGAGCTGGATCATCTCGACGGCAAGCTGTTCATCGACCACCTGAGCTTCCTCAACCGCCGTCGCGCGATGAACACCTGGGACGAGGAGAAGGGGAAGTATCCCGGGTTGCTGCGCGTGCTGAAGCCGGGCGATACGGATGAGCCCAAGAAGGCGGCGGCGCCGCATCCGGAGCATCACGACGCGCTGTAGTCCCCCGCCATCGGTCCCCAATGCGGCTCGCCTTCTTCGGCACTCCTGACTTCGCAGTCCCTGCGCTGCGCGCCTTGATCGGCGAGGGCCACGACGTGGTCTGCGTGGTGACGCAGCCGGACCGTCCGCAGGGCCGCTCGCGCTCGACGCTGGTGCCGCCGCCGGTGAAGCAGGTCGCGCTCGACGAAGGCATCCCCGTGCTGCAGCCGGACCGTCCGCGCGGCGAAGAGTTCCTCGAACAGCTGCGTGCCTTCGCACCGGACCTGAGCGTCGTCGTGGCCTACGGCCACATCCTACGACTGGACGTGATCGACCTGCCGACGCGCGGCACGGTGAACATCCACGCCTCGCTGTTGCCGCGCTGGCGCGGTGCAGCGCCGATCCAGGCGGCGATCCTCGCGGGTGACGCCGAAACGGGCGTGAGCATCCAGCGGATGGTGCTGCAGCTCGACGCGGGCCCAGTGCTACACGAAGTGCGCGTGCCGCTGCCCGAGACGATCACCGGCGGCGAACTCACCGAGGCGCTCTCCGAACTGGGCGCCGAGGCGATCGTCGAGTTCCTCACGCTCTTCGAACTCGGCGGCATCAGCGAGCGGCCGCAGGACGAGTCGCAGGTGACCGTCGCGCCGAAGATCGACCGCGCGATGGCGCGGCTCGATTTCCGTCGCGATGCCGTGGAGGTCGCGCGGGCGATCCGCGCCTTCGATCCGCGGCCCGGCGCCTGGGGTGTCGTGCGCGAGACGGAGACGCGGCTGTTCGGCGCACGTGCGCTCACGGATCGTCGCGGCGAGCCCGGCGAGGTGCTCGAGGTCGGCGAAATGGGGATGGTCGTCGCCTGCGGGCGCGGCGCCGTCGCGGTGGAGACGGTGCATCCGGCGGGGCGACGCCGCGTGGCCGCGCTCGACTGGGCGCAGGGGCGCGGCGTGGCCGTCGGCGACTATTGGACTTTGCCCGAGTAGGGGCAAGGCTCCCGCGACCGACTATCTTTCGAGGGTATGCCTGGTACCCTCCCGCTCGTGACTGACGCCCGCATCGCCGCCGCCGAGACGCTCGCCGATCTCCGCAGCGGCGTGTTGCTCGATGCCGCCTTTGACCGCCGTGCCGCGGAGCTCGACGCCCGCGACCGCCGCTGGACCCAAGAACTCGTGTGGGGAATGCTGCGCAAACGCGGGTGGATCGATCACCTGCTCGCACCGCGCGTGCGCGGTGGCATCGCGCGGCTCGATGCGGACCTCGCGGACCTGCTGCGGCTCGGTGTGCATCAGCTGTTCCATATGGGCAGCGTGCCGGCGTACGCGGCGATTGCGCAGACCGTGGAGCTCGCGAAGCAGCGCCACGGACTCGGCGCGAGCAAGCTCGTGAACGCCGTGCTGCGTCGCCTGGATCGCGAGCGCGATGCGCTGGATGCGGAGCTGCCCGCCGATCCGGTCGAGGCGTTGGCAATCGAGTACTCGCACCCGCGCTGGCTGGTGGCGCGCTGGGTGGCGCGTTGGGGCGCCGACGAGACGCGCGCGCTGCTCGAGGCCAACAACCAGGAAGCGCCGCTCATCGTGCGGCCCTGGGGCGTGGTGCGCGAACAGCTCGAGGCGATGCTCGAGGACTCCGGCGTCGGCGTGCAGGACGCGCCGCTGGTCGAAGATTCGCTGACGCTCGCACCGGGCACCGTGCTCACGGCGCTGGGCGCGTTCCAGCAGGGACATTGCTTCGTGCAGGATCCGGCGGCGACGCTGGTGACGCGTTACGCGGCGGTGCCGGCGGGTGCGGAGGTCGCGGATCTCTGCGCGGCGCCGGGCGGCAAGTCGGTGGAACTTTCGCGCACGGCCAAGCACGTGACGAGCGCGGACTCCAACGAAGCGCGCATCAGCCGCATCATCGATACGATCGGCCGCCTCGACCTCGAGAATGTGGACGCCGTCGTCGCCGATGCGCGCGACGGCTCGTTGGGCCAGTTCGATGCGGTGCTGGTGGACGCGCCCTGCACCGGCACCGGCACCTTTCGACGCCATCCAGATGCGCGTTGGCGCCTGCGCACCAGCGACCTCGCGGTAATGAGCGCCACGCAGCGCGCGATCCTGCGCGGCGCAGCGAAGAACGTGAAGCCGGGCGGCTTGCTCGTGTACTCCACCTGCTCGATGGAGCCGGAGGAGAACGACGCGCAGGTCGAGGCTTTCCTCGCGGATCATCCGGGCTGGAAGCTCGAACCGCCGCCGGCGGGCGCGGTGCCCGACACGGTGCTCGACGCCGGTCGCCTGCGCGTGTTGCCGCAGCGCCACGGGGCCGACGGCTCGTTTGCGGCGCGGTTGCGCCGAGGAGATTCGTAATGCCCGCGAAGTCCGTGCGCATCGCGCCGTCGCTGCTCTCCGCCGACTTCGGCAAGCTGGCCGAGGATCTGG
>CAZYQM010000103.1:0-7672 GCA_964649965.1 uncultured Gemmatimonas sp. | reverse complement strand
CGTGTTGCGGTCGCGGCCCATATTGAGGTCGGCGAGCGACATCGTCGCCGGCGTGTCGTCGCGGTGCAGCCAGACGATGAACACCTGGGCGCGCGCGAACGCGTAGCCGAAGCGGTTGCCTTCGAAGCGGCGCGCGTCCTGCAGCTGGCGGCCGGCGTCGCGCAGGGCGCGCGGCGTGCCTTCGCCGCTGGGGTCGCCGGCGGCGCGCTGGATGAGGACGTTGGCCTGGAACAGCTGCGTCGGCTGCGTGAGGTCGATCGCGCATTCCTGGGCATCCAGGATGGCCGGGATGGCGAGCGACAGGGAGGCAGCGAGCGCGGGGATGCGGAGTGTGGTAAGCATCGGTCGCGGTCTTGGGGAAGGATCGGCGCATCGCGCCGACCGGAGGGGGCCTACGAAACCTGCAGACGACTGGGGCCAGAAACAAACGCCCCACGAGTGACCTCGCGGGGCGATGGGCGGTACAAGACTCGAACTTGTGACCTCCACGATGTCAACGTGGCGCTCTAACCAACTGAGCTAACCGCCCTAACGTACCCGACCGGTCCTTGAACGTTCCGGACCTGTCAAGCGTTGACCATCAGCCGCCGATACTGGCGGCAGAGCGGGAAACGGGACTCGAACCCGCGACCCCAACCTTGGCAAGGTTGTGCTCTACCAACTGAGCTATTCCCGCGTGTATCCACACCGCCCGGTCCCTTGGGTCGGCAGTGGAGGCGAGGGGAATCGAACCCCTGACCTCTTGAATGCCATTCAAGCGCTCTCCCAACTGAGCTACGCCCCCGCAGAAGCAACGCCCGGTGTTCTGGACGTGTCTTACAGGAACCGAGGAAGCTATCTGGGAGTATGTAGATGGTCAAGGCGCAAAACTGGCGCCGAGGCCGGAAACGCTTATCTTAGGGCTCGCTCCACCCCTCCGAATTTCGCCGGGCCGCACCACGGGCCCAGGACTGCATAGCAATGGCCACCGAAGTCAAGAAGCGGAAGCGCCGCACCGCCCCCGCCGGGATCGCCCCCAGCGAGCCGGAGCGCGACATCCTCGACCAGTACCTGTACGAGGTCTCCACCTATCCGCTGCTGAAGGGCAACGAGGAGATCGAGGTCGCGCGGAAGATCCAGGCCGGTGACCAGGACGCCCTCCAGGAGCTCGTGAAGCGCAACCTGCGCTTCGTCATCTCCGTCGCCAAGAAGTACCAGAACCGCGGCCTGCCCCTCATTGACCTCATCGGCGAGGGCAACGTCGGCCTGCTCACGGCCGCCCGCAAGTTCGATCCCGACCAGGGCGTGAAGTTCATCTCCTACGCCGTCTGGTGGATTCGCCAGGCCATCCTGAGCTCGCTGGCCCGCCAGGGCCGCACCGTCCGCGTGCCGCTCAACCGCACCGCCGACCTCTCGCGCATCATCAAGGCCTCCGAGATCCTCCGCCAGAAGCTCCGCCGCGAGCCCACCCCGGAAGAACTCTCGCAGGTCACCGGCCTCTCCGTGGACGTCGTGCAGTCGCTCGCCGCACTCAACACCGGCGACGTCCGCCTCGACGCCCCGATGGATCCCGATGGCGACCGCTCCCTCATCGAGCGCTTCGTCGCCGACGAGATGCCGGACACGGAAGAGGAGGCGATGAACCGCTTCCTCAACGACGAGATCGAGCACGCGCTCAACACGCTGCCCCCGCGCGACGCCAAGGTCCTGCGCCTGTACTTCGGCCTCGAAGGCGGCCGCGAGCACACGCTCGAGGAAATCGGCTCGATGCTCGGCGTCACGCGCGAACGCGTGCGCCAGCTGCGTGACCGCGCGCTCAAGCGCCTGCGCGAAGGCGATGTGGGACGGGCGCTGGGGAGCTTTGCCGCATAACGGCAGCTGTAAGCTTCAAGCTGTAAGCTGAAAGGGGGCGGCCGCGTGGCCGCCTTTCTTTTTTGTGACATCTGCGGGTGCGGCGCACCGCTCGAACCTGCATATTGCAGTTGCCGTTCCTTCCCGCTTACAGCTCACAGCTTACCGCTGCCTCTCTGTGATTGTCTTCGAAAACCCCCACAAAGCCTTCGGCGAGAACCGGGTCCTCCGCGGCTTCTCGCTGGAAGTCAACGAAGGCGAGACGATGGTCATCATCGGCTACTCGGGCACCGGCAAGTCGGTGGCGATCAAGCACATCGTCGGCCTGCTCGAACCCGACCAGGGCCGCGTCATCGTGGACGGCGTGGACCCGCAGACGCTCTCGCGCCAAGACCTCTACGCGCTGCGCGGCAAGATCGGCTACGTCTTCCAGTTCGCCGCGCTGTTCGACTCGCTCTCCATCTACGACAACGTCGCGATGGGCCTGCGCAAGCAGGGCCAGCTCACCGAGGCGCAGATCAGGGACCGCGTGCACGAATCGCTCGAGCTCGTGGACCTCGACGAAGATGTCGCCGACAAGCTGCCCTCCGAGCTCTCCGGCGGGATGCGCAAGCGCGTCGGCATCGCCCGCTCCGTCGCCCTGCGCCCCAAGTACCTGCTCTACGACGAACCCACCACCGGCCTCGACCCCGTCACCAGCGCCGTGATTGACGCGCTGATGGTCCGGATGCAGCAGCAACTCGGCGTCACCGGCATCGTCATCACCCACGATATGCGCTCGGCGTACACCGTCGGCACGCGCATCGCGATGCTCTACGAAGGCCAGGTGCGCCAGGTCGGATCCGTGGACGAGATCAAGAACACCGCCGACCCCATCGTCAAGCAGTTCATCGAGGGCCGCGCCGAACTCGAGCCGACGGCAGGCTTCGCGCGGTGACGCGCAAGAAGAAGCCCCGCGAGGAAGTCAGTGCCGGCGGCATCGTCTTCCGGCGCGATGGCGAACGCACGTTCTTCCTGCTCATCCGCGACCCGTACCGCAACTGGGGCTTTCCCAAGGGCCATCTCGAGGAGGGCGAGGCGCCGGACGCCGCCGCCGTGCGCGAGGTCGCCGAGGAGACGGGCATCGCCGCCGTCGAGGTGCGCTCCGCCGTCGAGACCATCGACTGGACCTTCCGCTTCCGCGGCCGCCGCATCCACAAGACCTGCCACTTCTTCCTGATGGAGACCGAGCAGCGCCGCACCGCGCCGCAGGCGAAGGAGGGCATCACGGCCTGCCGTTGGGCGACGTACGAACAGGCGACGAAGATGATCGCCTACGACAACGCGCGCGCGGTGCTCGAGCAAGCCTATGCCATCCTGCAGGGGCGCGACCTCGACGTCGCTGACGGCGTCGCCTCGGCGTTGGACGTCGGCGACGAGCGCGCCTGATGCCCGAACGCCTGCTCGGGCCGCTCGCGCCTCCGACGATCCTCGCCTGCGCGACGCGCGACCGCTGCAAGGACGCGCTGCGTCGCGCCCTGCCGCGGCGGCGCGCCAAGCTGAGCTTCGTCCGCGGCGCCGCCGAGCTCACGGCCGCCCTGCAGTCCACGCTCGTGGACGCCGTCATCGTGGACCTGGGACACGCCAACGACGACACGTGGACGGTCGCGGCGACGGCCCGCGAGTTCCCGAGCATCCCGTTCTTCGCGTACACGGCGCTGCGCGCCGCCGAGATGCCAGGGCTGGCCCGCGCCTGCGCCCTCGAGTTCGCCGACTGCGTGGTCGAAGGCGTCGAGGACGACCTCTGCCGCGATCTCGTACTCCCGGCGACGTTCACGGTGCGCTTCGCGACGGCGCTGCGCGGCGCCGAGCCGCGCCTTGGGCTCACGACACCGCTGCAGCACGAGGCCTGGCGCTACGTCATCGCGCAGGGCGGACGCACGGTGCGCACGGAGGCCATCGCCGCGGCGGTGGGGCTCACCCGCGAGCACCTGAGCCGCCGCTTCTCCGCGGACGGCGCACCGAACCTGAAGCGCGTGATTGATCTCGTGCGCCTGCTCGCGGCGGCCGAGTTGGCGAAGAATCCCGGCTATGACTTGCCTGATGTCGCGCGCGTGCTGGGTTTCGCATCGGCATCGCACCTGAGCGCGAGTTGCCAGCGGCTGGTCGGCGTGAAGAGCACATCGCTCACGCGCCTGCGGCCCACCGACCTGATGGATCGCTTCGTGAAGCAGGGCCGCGGGCGCTCTCGCAGCTGAACGGCAGTTCACCACGGAGACACGAAGGCACGGAGACTGCAACCGCGAGAACGGATTCGCGTGGCGCCGGCGCCGGAACGCGGGTACGCGCGCCCTTTGGACTCCCTCGGGCAGTCTCCGTGTCTCTGTGTCTCCGTGGTGAAGTCTTTGCGGTTCAGTCGTTTACGCGATCTTCGGGGCCGCTGCCGCAGGTTCGGATTGCCTGAGCAGGCCTGCCCCCCCTCCAGTTGCATCCCAACCCAGATTGTGATTATTTTCACAAGCTGTACCAGAACACGCGCCGCGTCACAAATCTGACCCGCGCGCGTCACCGCGAAGTCGCTGATTCCCTCACGCTCTTTTCCGTTACCGATATGGCTTCCCAGACGGCGCTGCGCCCGGGCGAGATCAAGGACATCCTCCTCCGCGAAATCGAGGCGGCTGACCTCAATACCCTCGATGTCGAAGAAGTTGGTTCCGTCCTCGAAGTGAAGGACGGCATCGCCCGCATCTACGGCCTGCAGAAGGCGATGGCCGGCGAGATGCTCGAGATCAAGTCCTCCGAGACCGGCGAGACCATCACGGCCCTCGCCCTCAACCTCGAAGAAGACAACATCGGCGCCGTCATCCTCGGCGACTACCTGAAGATCAAGGAAGGCGACGAGGTCCGCCGCACGGCCCGCGTGCTCGAGGTGCCGGTCGGCCCCGCGATGATCGGCCGCGTCGTGGACGCGCTCGGTCGTCCAATCGACGGCCAGGGCCCGATCGCCACGACGATGACCCGCAAGGTCGAGAGCGAAGCCCCGGGCATCATCGTGCGCCAGCCCGTCGGTGAGCCGATGCAGACGGGCATCAAGGCCATTGACGCGATGATCCCGATCGGCCGCGGCCAGCGCGAGCTCATCATCGGTGACCGCGGCACGGGCAAGACCGCGATCGCCATCGACACGATCATCAACCAGAAGGGCCAGGACGTCATCTGCGTGTACGTCGCGATCGGGCAGAAGGCCTCGACGATCGCCAGCGTGGTGGAGAAGCTCAAGGAAGCCGGCGCGATGGAGTACACCATCGTCGTCGTCGCCTCGGCCTCCGACCCGGCCCCGATGCAGTACATCGCGCCCTACTCGGGCGTCGCGATGGCCGAGTACTTTATGTACCACGAGGGCAAGGCCACGCTCGCCGTGTACGACGACCTCACGAAGCAGGCCGCCGCGTATCGCCAGCTCTCGCTGGTGCTCCGCCGTCCGCCGGGCCGCGAAGCCTTCCCGGGCGACGTGTTCTATCTCCACAGCCGCCTCCTCGAGCGCGCCGCGAAGCTCTCGGCCGACCCGAAGATCATCGACAACAAGACGATCTTCGCCGCCGGCGGTTCGCTGACCGCGCTGCCGATCATCGAGACGCAGGCCGGTGACGTGTCGGCCTACATCCCGACGAACGTCATCTCGATCACCGACGGCCAGATCTTCCTCGAGTCCGACCTGTTCTTCGCCGGCGTCCGTCCCGCGATCAACGTCGGCATCTCGGTGTCGCGCGTCGGTGGCGCGGCGCAGACGAAGGCGATGAAGTCCGTCGCCGGCCGCCTGCGCCTCGACCTCGCCCAGTACCGCGAGCTCGAAGCCTTCGCCGCCTTCGCCTCCGACCTCGACGCCGCGACCAAGAAGCAGCTCGAGCGCGGTGCCCGCACGGTCGAGGTCCTCAAGCAGGGCCAGTACCAGCCGATGGGCTTCGAGACCCAGGTGATGATCATCTTCGCCGTCGCCAACGGCTACATCGACGACGTCGAGACCTCGCAGGTCCGTGACTGGGAGGCGGGCTTCCACGCCTATATGAAGTCGCAGTTCCCGCAGGTCGGCGACGCGATCAAGAAGGATCGCCTGGTCTCGAAGGAGACCGAGGCCGAGCTGCGCCGGGCGATCGAGCAGTACAAGAAGAGCCGGTAAGCCAGATGGCCAAGGGCAGAGAGCTCAAGGGTCGCATCAAGACCGTCGAGAACACCCGCAAGATCACGCGGACGATGGAGATGGTCGCCACGTCCAAGATGAAGCGGGCGGTGGACCGCGTGTCGGCAGCCAAGCCGTACGCGCGGGCCCTCGGCGACGTGATCGCGTCGCTCTACAACCCGGACCTCGCCGAGCGCTTCCCGCTCCTCCGCCAGCCGGAGACGGTGACGCGCGCGGCGCTGGTGCTGCTCACGTCGAACCGCGGCCTCGCCGGCGCGTTCAACGCGAACCTCATCAAGGAAGCCCGCGCGACGCTGGCCAAGCTCGAGGCGCAGGGCATCGCCGTCGAGCTGCACGTCGTCGGCAAGAAGGGGCTCGGCTACTTCCGCTACATCGGCCGCGACGTGAAGGTCCAGCGCACGGACATCACCGACAAGCCGACGGCCGCCGATGCCGCCTCGCTGGTGGACGACCTGATGGCGCGTTTCGTCGGCGGCGAGCTCGATGCCGTCTACGTGATCGGCTCCAAGTTCAACTCGGTGCTCTCCACGCCGCCGACCACGGAGCGCGTGCTCCCGGTCGGGCCGCCGGCCGCCAAGGGCGCCCAGAAGGACTACCTGCTGTATCCCTCGGCTGAGGAGATCCTCACCGAGTTGCTGCCCTCGTACGTGCGCAATGCGGTGTACCGCGCGCTCGTCGAGACCGCCGCGGCCGAGCAGGCCGCGCGCCGCACGGCGATGAAGAACGCCACCGACAACGCCGGCGAGATGCTCACGCTCCTCCGTCGCACCTACAACCGCGCCCGCCAGGCGCAGATCACGCAGGAAATCGCCGAGATCGTCGGCGGTGCCGCTGCGCTCCAGGGCTGATTCCTATGACTACCGCTACCGCTACCAACACGGGCAAGATCGTCCAGGTCATCGGACCGGTCATCGACGTGGAGTTCGCTTCCGAGCAGCTCCCCGAGCTCTACAACGCCATCGAGATCAAGGCGACCACCGAAGCCGGCCAGCAGATCCGCGTCGTCGCCGAGGTGCAGCAGCACATCGGCCGCAACCAGGTCCGCGCCGTCGCGATGAGCTCCACCCACGGCATCACGCGTGGTATGGACGCCATCGACACGGGCGCCGCCATCGCGGTGCCGGTGGGTGAGGCCGCCCGCGGCCGCATCCTCAACGTGCTCGGCGAGCCCGTGGATATGGGCGCCGAGATCCCGGCCTCGGTCGAGCGCTGGCCGATCCACCGCAAGCGCCCGGACTTCGTCGCCCTCGAGCCGAAGACCGAGATCTTCGAGACGGGCATCAAGGTCATCGACCTCATCGCCCCGTTCGTGAAGGGTGGCAAGATCGGTCTCTTCGGCGGCGCCGGCGTGGGCAAGACGGTCGTCATCCAGGAGCTCATCAACAACGTCGCGAAGGCGCACGGCGGCAAGTCCGTGTTCTGCGGCGTGGGTGAGCGCACGCGCGAAGGCAACGACCTCTATCTCGAGTTCAAGGAAGCGAACATCCTTGACAAGGTCGCGCTCATCTATGGCCAGATGAACGAGCCGCCGGGTGCGCGCCTCCGCGTGGGTCTCGCCGGCCTGACGGTCGCCGAGTACTTCCGCGACAAGGAGAAGGCGGACGTGCTTGTCTTCATCGACAACATCTTCCGCTTCACGCAGGCCGGTTCCGAAGTGTCCGCGCT
>CAZYQM010000102.1:0-7687 GCA_964649965.1 uncultured Gemmatimonas sp. | reverse complement strand
GAGCCGCCGGGGATCCTGGCCCGGTTCCGGCGCGGACCAGATGCTGTCGATTGCCGCGCGGCGCGCCTGGAAGTGTGCGATGGTCGGCGCCCACTGCTCGGCCGTGCGACAGGGCCCACGATGCAGCCGCTGCCGGATGCTGCGGATGCCCAGTGTCGCGTTGGGGAAGGCGTAGCGCGGGTTGACCAATCCCGTCCAATCGAAGTCGTAGGCGACGGGACGATACCCGCCCGTGGAATCGCGGTAGATCACGATGTTGTGCAGTGCGGAGACCGACCAGTCCGTGTTGCCGATGGCGAACTCCCAGAGCGAGATGCGGTCGATGTGCGGGCCGTCGAAGGCATCCCACAGCGCGCCCTGCTGCTCGAAGACCTCGAGGTCGTGTTCGTCGCCGACTTCCTCGTCGGTCTCCATAAAGAAGGCCGTGACGGTGATGGGGCGCACGCGATCGAGCGAATCCACGTAGGTGATGTTCGCCAACCGCACGCGGTGATGCACGGAGTCGATCACGGCGTACGTGCGGTAGGCTTTGTACTCGGTGAAGATGTACTGTTGGTAGTCGCCGCTCGCGGGGCGACAGGGCGTGACGATCTTGAGCCGCGGGTTGCCCTGCAGCAGGGAGCCGTCGCGCACCTCGCGCTCCGCCCGGAGGAACAGCGGCGGGAAGGTGCAGTTGCTGGACTGCCGGCGGAAATGTCCGCGGGCCCGCAGCTCGACGGGCAGCGCGATGGCGTTGCCCGCGCTGTCGGCGTACTTGAGCTCGGCCCCGAACCAGCGCAGGCGCGTCGAATCGCGCTCGCGCGTGAGGTCGCGCAGGTTCGTCGTGATCGTGACGGTCACCGGCACCGACTCGCGGAAGAGCGGCTGGGCGCCGAGCGGGGCGGTGAGGACGGTGGCGAGCGCCAGTAGCAGGAGTCGGGACATCAGCGGAGTTCCACGCCGCGCAGCGGCGAGTCGGGAAGGCGGCCGAGGTCGTCGGAGACGACGCCGGCGGTGACGGTCGGGGCGAGCGTGACGCCATACTCGAGCACGCGGATGTCGTTCTCCCGCACGCTCCCGAGGAACTTCCACTCCGAGAACAGCGAGGGGAAGAGGGGCTCGCAGAGCTCGCGGGCGCGGTCGGCGTCGGCGCAGCGGATGCGGAGCATCCGCTGGTAGCGCGGCGCCTGCTCGGGCACGCTGTCCTCGTCGGCGAGATCGGGGTCGTTGCGCTTGCGGCGGCGCCACGCACGGTCGGCGAGCGCCTCCAGCTGCTCCGGCGACATCGCCTTGAGCACCTCGTCGTCCATCTTCGCGATGAACGTCCCGGTGCGGTTCGCGATGCTCAGCGCCCGTTCGAGCTTCTTCTCGGCGGCCTTGCCCTCGAGCGCCATCGGGCGACCGAAGTCCGACCACCACAGGATGAGCATCAGCAGGTTGAAGCCGATCGAGATCACCCAGGCGACCGACGGCGCGACCGCCGCGGCCATCCCGACGCCGATCACGACAAAGATGCCGGCCGCGTCCTTGGAGTCGTCGAGCGAGGTGCGGAAGCGCACCGCGGCCACGATGCCCCCGAGCGAGAACGCGAGCGCGAGGGAGTGCTTGACCAGCACGACGATGCCCGCGGCGACCACCGGGAGGATCAGGTAGGTCTGCACCACGGACTGCTGGAAGCCCTTCTTGCGTCGCGTGAGCGTGTAGATCCAAGCGACGGGGAGCGCGGCCGCGAATGCCGTGAGCATCGCGATGCTCGCGGCGAGCGCCGTCGGCGTGGACGGCTGCGCGCCTCCGGTGAGCGCCGGCGCGCCGCCGACGATGTCGCCGAGCGTCTCGTTGCCGAGCGCACCCCAGGAGGGCGGAGCATAGTGGCGGAGCGCCCAGGTGGCGGCGGCGCAGCCGGCGTACCAGAGCGTGGTGCGGAGATACAGGTTGCGCCAGACGGCCAGGCGCGTGAAGTCGGTCATCGAGGTCGGGGTCAGGGGCGCGGCGACGAAACTGTGATGCCGCGAGGCGATTGGCAACTGCACGCGCCGCGGTGCGGGGGCTACCTTACGTGCTGTCCCCTTCACGAGTCCTTCGATGCGTCAACTGCGTTCCGTTGCCGTCCTGCTCGCCGTCTCGCTGCTCGCTGTGCCTGCCTGCGCCCAGCGCGAACAGCCTGCCGCGGCGGCCGTTGAGCCCGCGCCGACTCCGACCGGCCCGCGTCCGCGCCTCGTCCTCTTCCTGACCGTGGACCAATTGCGGCCGGATTACCTGACGCGCTGGAACGGCCAGTTCACCGGCGGGTTCCGCAGGCTGATCGACCAAGGGCGCTTCTACGTGAACGGCGTGCACGACCACGCGATCACCGAGACGGCTCCCGGACACGCGTCCACGATGTCCGGGCGCTTCCCGTACTCGACGGGCATCGCCAGCAACTCGGCCGGCGTGAACACGTCGGCGGCGCCGCTGGTGGACAGCGACGGCACCGGCGCGTCGCCGTTCCGCTTCAAGGGCACGACGCTGACGGATTGGCTGCGCGCGGCGCGGCCAGACTCGCGCATTCTCTCCGTGTCCCGCAAGGATCGCGGCGCCATCCTGCCGATCGGCGCGGGCAAGTACCCGGTGTTCTGGTATGCCCAGCGCTCGGGCAAGTTCACGACGAGCACGTACTACGCCGACACGCTGCCGACCTGGGTGCGTGCCTTCAACGCCGAGGACCTGGCGGGCACGCGCTATGCGGGCCGCGTGTGGGAGCCGTTGCTTCCGCTCGACCAGTATCCCGAGCCGGACTCCGTGCAGGCGGAGAGTGCTGGACAGGAGCCGGCCTTCCCGCACAAGCTGCCGGACGACTTCGAATTGGCCCGCAATGCCATCATCGGCCAGCCGTGGATGGACGAGATGATCCTCGCGATGGCGTGGCGTGGCGTGCGCGAGATGGACCTCGGCGGCGCGGCCGGCCGCACGGACCTGCTGGCGGTGTCGCTCTCTACCCTCGACGCGATCGGCCACCGCTGGGGGCCGGATTCGCGTGAAGTGCACGACCATATGCTCCGCCTCGACCGGATGCTCGGCAGCTTCCTCGACTCGCTGATCTCGCTGCGAGGTGCGGAGAACGTGGTGATCGCGTTGACCGCAGATCACGGCGTCGCGCCGATTCCCGAGGTGCGCTCGACGTGGGGCGACAATTCGCGGGCCTCGCGCCTGCGCTCGCAGGACCTCGAACCGGTGACCACCGGCGTCGCGTCGCTCATCCGCCGCCTGAACATCGATGGGACGGCGTTCAATCTTGATTGGGGCGTGCTCGAGGTGGACCGCAGCAAGGTGCAGGGCAGGGACGCCGAGGTGCGGGAAGTCGCGCGCGAGTTTGCGCGGCTCGCGCGCCGCGTCCCCGGCATCCAGCGCGTGGACGTCATTGACGACATCAATCGCGCCGACACCGTCCGCGACAACTACGCGCGGCGCTGGCTGCATATGTTCCGCCCGGGCGGTGAGGTGATCGCGGCGATTACGATGGAGCCGTACTGGCTCTACGGTAGCTCGATCGCCACGCACGGCTCGCCGCACGACTACGACGCCAAGGTGCCGGTGCTGTTCTGGGGCCCGGCGTTCCGGGCCGGCGTGGACTCGAGTGCCGCGCGCGTCGTGGATATGGCGCCGACGCTCGCCCACCTGCTCGGCGTGCAGCCACTCGAGCGATTGGACGGCGTCGTACTCGGCTCCGCGTTCAAGCGCTGATCGCCGTTCAATCACCGTCGGCCTGCGGCTTACGGTCTCAGGTTCGTTCCCCGTTTCCCGTTCCCCGTTCTCCCCGATGCACGACTCGCTGTACTTCCAGGATCACCACCTCGCCACGCGCGAGATGGTCCGCGCCTTCGCCCTCGAAGAAGTCGCGCCCGTCGCGCGGCGCTTCGACGAGACCCAGGAGTTCCCCTGGGAGAACGTCAAGAAGATGGGCGAGCTTGGCCTGCTCGGGATTCCGTGGAGCGAGGAGCTCGGGGGCGCCGGCCTCGACACCATCAGCTTCATCATCGCGATCGAGGAGCTGGCCCGCGTCTGCGCGTCGCATTCCATCACGATCTCCGCGCACACCACGCTGGGCACCTCGCCGATCGTCAACTTCGGCAACGCCGAGCAAATCGCGAAGTACGTGCCGCGGCTGGCCAGCGGTCGCGTGCTCGGGGGCTTCGGCCTTACGGAACCGAATGCCGGCTCGGATGCTGGCGGCACGCAGACCCGCGCCGTGAAGAAGGGCGCCACGTACGTGCTGAACGGGACCAAGCGCTTCATCACGCACGGTGGCGTGGGCGAGATCTTCGTGGTCACGGCGGTCACGGACCCGGCGCAGGGCACCAAGGGCATCTCCAGCTTCATCCTGACCAAGGAGACCTGCGACCTCGAGGCCGCGGCGAAGGGCGGGATGGGCCACGACCCGGAGCTGACCCCGATGCCGGGCTTCCGCGCCGGCAAGAAGGAAGACAAGCTCGGCTGGCGCGCCTCGGACACCCGCGAGCTGATCTTCGAGGACGTCGAGGTGCCGGCGGAGAACCTGCTCGGCCAGGAAGGGCGGGGGTTCATCAACTTTATGAAGACCCTCGACGCCGGCCGCATCGGCATCGCCGCGCTGTCGCTGGGCGTCGCCCAGGGGGCCTTCGATGAGGCGCTCAAGTACACGGTGGAGCGGCGCCAGTTCGGCAAGCGCATCGCCGAGTTCCAGGGCGTGCACTTCCAGCTCTCCGATATGGCCACCGAGATCGAGGCGGCGCGCCACCTCGTGTACCACGCGGCCTGGCTGAGCCAGAACGGCCAGCCGTACTCCAAGGAGGCGGCGATGGCCAAGCTCTTTGCCTCGGAGCTGGCGATGCGGAACACGATCAAGGCCATCCAGCTGCACGGCGGCTACGGGTACACCAAGGACTATCCTGTGGAGCGCTTTATGCGCGACGCCAAGATCGGCGAGATCGGCGAGGGGACGTCCGAGGTGCAGCGGATGGTCATCGCGCGTCAGCTGATCGCGGGGCTGGGCCGGGACTAGCGCAGTTGCGCGGTAGCGCGCCATCCCCCACCATTACAGGCACTTACGGGAGGGCCCGCAGGGGCCCTTCAGCACATCCGGGCGAACCCGCCCAGCCCCTCGCCGTTGCACGCAATGAACCTGGGTCGTACGACGTCCCGACTTTTCCCGGCCGAGCCGGCCGTCCTTCGCGGACGGTCGGCGGTTTCGTGCCGGGCGGGTACGCCGTGGCCGATCCTGTGCGCCGCGGGGAGATCCCCACTCCTTGGTATGTATGAAGCGCGAGATCCTGATTTCCGCGACGCAGCGCGAGATTCGCGTCGCAATCCTCGAGGACGAACAACTCGTTGAACTGCAGGTCGACCGTCCGGAGAACAAGCGGATGGTCGGAGACATCTATCTCGGCAAGGTCGAAGCGGTGCAGCCAGGGCTGCAGGCCGCCTTCGTGAACATCGGGACCGAGAAGAGCGCGTTCCTCCACAACTCCGACCTCGCCTACGACGAGGAGGGGGACGAGGACGACGACGATGACGCCGACGACGAGGACGGCGACAGCGCCGAGGCCGACGCAGCCGAGTCTGCCGCCGCCGAGGGCGGCGAGGGCAAGGAGTCCAAGGACGGCGAGAAGTCCAAGGGCGGCCGGGGCCGCGGTCGCGGCGGACGTCGGCGGCGCAAGGAGCCGCCGCAGATCCAGGACGTACTGAAGCGCGGCCAATCGGTCATCGTCCAAGTCAGCAAGGAGCCGATCTCCACCAAGGGGCCGCGCGTCACGGCGCAGGTCTCGCTGGCGGGGCGCTTCCTCGTCTATATGCCCTTTGCCGCGCGGCGCGTGGGCGTGAGCCGCAAGATCGGCGAGCGCGCCCAGCGCCAGAAGCTCCGCGAGCTGGTCGAGGGCGTACTGCCGAAGGACGCCGGCGGCGTCATCGTGCGCACGGTCTCCGAGGGCGTCACGCAGGAGACCGTCAAGCGCGAACTGGACACGCTGATCGGGCAGTGGAACCGCATCGTCAAGAAGCAGAAGTTCGTGGGCAACCCGCCCAAGCTCCTGCATCGCGAGACCTCGCTCACGCGCGGCATCATCCGTGACCTGTTCTCGACCAAGGTGGACCGCCTCACCGTGGACTCGAAGCAGGTGTTCAACGAGATCGTCGAGTACCTGCAGGGCATCGCGCCGGAGCTGATCGAGCGCGTGTCGCTCTACGAGGACAAGATCCCGCTGTTCGACAAGGAGGAGATCGAGGGCGAGATCCGCGACCTCTTCAAGCGGCGCTGCGACCTGCCGAGCGGCGGGTACCTGATCATCGAGCCGACGGAAGCCCTGGTCTCGATTGACGTCAACTCGGGGCGCTTCACGGGCAAGAAGGACCCGGAGAAGACGGTCACCAAGGCGGCGCGGGAGATTGCGCGGCAGCTGCGGCTGCGCGACGTGGGCGGCATCATCGTCTGCGACTTCATCGATATGGAGTCGAAGGCCAACCGGGACCGCGTGCTGCAGGAGCTGCGCACGCACCTCGGGCGCGACCGGGCCCGCACCAAGGCCTACGCCGTCAGCGACCTCGGCCTGATCGAGATGACGCGCCAGCGCGTGCGCCAGAGCCATTTCCACGCGATGACGGAGGCCTGCCCGGTGTGCAACGGCACGGGCCGCGTGTTCACGGCGGAGACCATCGTCCGGCGGATGGAGCGAGCCGTCCGGCGCCTGGCCAGCGAGGGCCGCCGCGAGGCCGTCATCGTCAAGCTCTACCCGGAGACGGCGATCTACCTGCTCGAGGAGGAGAAGGACCTCATCAAGCGGCTGGAGAAGCAGGTGGGCTTCGGGCTGGAGATGCGGGACGACCCGCTGCTCAAGCCTGACGAGTTCAAGCTGGTGGTGAAGGGGGCGGGTCGGGACATCACGTCGCAGTACGCGGTGGCCTGAGGGCGTCCCAAGTCCGCGACTGACAGGGACTTGACCCCCGAGAGCGAGCCTGATATTCTTCTAGGCTCGCATCAATCCATCTAGCAGAGCCAACTATGTCGTACGCCATCTTCCGCTCCGGCGGTAAGCAGTTCCGCGCCGAAAAGGGCAGCACGCTGCGTCTTCCCACCCTCCCGGGTGAGGCGGGCGCTACCGTCGAGTTTAACGAGGTGCTCCTCGGCTCCGACGGCAACGCCGTGAAGGTCGGCGTGCCGACGCTCAAGGGCGCCACGGTCACCGCTGAGATCGTCAAGCACGGCCTCGGCGAGAAGATCATCGTCTTCAAGTTCAAGCGCCGCAAGAATTACGCGCGCAAGCAGGGCCATCGGCAGGGCTTCACCGAAGTTCGCATCCGCGACATCACCCTCGGCTGACCGGGGAG
Source organism: uncultured Gemmatimonas sp. (assembly GCA_964649965.1). Classification (GTDB taxonomy): domain Bacteria; phylum Gemmatimonadota; class Gemmatimonadetes; order Gemmatimonadales; family Gemmatimonadaceae; genus Pseudogemmatithrix. The sequence continues at coordinate 373 of CAZYQM010000102.1, read as the reverse complement.
AGAGGATACAATGGCACATAAGAAGGGTGTAGGCTCCTCCCGCAACGGCCGCGATTCGAATCCGCAGTACCGTGGCGTGAAGAAGTTCGGTGGCGAGAAGGTCATCGCCGGCAACATCATCGTCCGCCAGTGCGGCACGAAGTGGCACCCGGGCAACAACGTCGGCCTCGGCACGGACTACACGATCTACGCCCTCATCGACGGCGTGGTGAAGTTCGAGCACAAGTCCAAGACCCGCTTCAAGGTCTCGGTCTACCCGGCGGCGTAAGCGGCTCGGTCGGAAGGACGAAAGCCTCGGCGACATCGCCGAGGCTTTTTTTTCACCACGAAGCAACCGTGTCTCGAAGGTGAGGAGTTACGCCGTGGCGGGCCG
>CAZYQM010000101.1:6431-7744 GCA_964649965.1 uncultured Gemmatimonas sp. | reverse complement strand
CAGGCCGACAACCCGTCGATGACGGCGGACCAGATCGCGCAGATGCAGGGCGTGATGGAAGGCAGCATCCGCTACGGCGGATTGGTCGCGATGCCGATCGTGCTGGTCCTTCTCGGTGTGGTGACGTGGCTGACGGGCAAGATCCTCGGCGGCGCGATCTCGTTCGGCCAGGGCGTGATGATCGCGTCGTTCGCCTATCTGCCCAAGGCGCTGGACCTGCTGCTGTTCATCGCGCAGTCGTTCGTGTTCGACGGCGTCTCGGCGACGGCCCGCCACGAGTACTCCGTGGGGCTCGGGCGTTTCGTGGACGCGACGACGATGAACCCGGGGCTCTATAACCTGATCGGCCGCGTGGACCTATTCACCATCTGGGTGACGATCCTGGTCGTGCTCGGGCTGATCCACACCGCGAAGGTCGAACGCTCGAAGGCCATCGGCGGCGGCGTCGCGATCTGGGTGCTGGGCGGTCTACCCGCGCTGCTGCAGGTGTTCGGCGGAGGCTGACGCGTTCCAGCTCGGCTCGAGCACGCCGGCGTCGATGAGCACGCCTTCGACGGCCTCCGGGACCATCGTCGGCCAGAGCAGGAAGCCCTGGATGAGGACGAGCGGGCGTGGCTGGCGCGCGGTGCCGCGATAGCGCCAGCGCGCCCAGAGTTCGTAGGCCAGCGCGACCGCGCCCCCGAAGGCCGCGAAGATGCACCAGGTGACGAGGGCGTCCCGCCAGGGCAGGCTGATGGCCATCCACGCGCCGATGGCATAGGCCGTCGCGATGCCCATCACGCGCACGCTCTTGAGCACCGGGTTGAACACGAGGCAGCAGCCCGTGAACAGCGCGACGCCGAGCAGCATCAGGGCCCAGAGCACATTGACGTACCAGATGGTCATAGCGCCCGAAGCTACCGGTCGCGACCGGGCCGCGCCATCGGGGAATCGCCGCGCGGGCCGAAGCTCCGCCAGAGTAGGTAGAGCGCGCCCGGGACGAGGAAGATCGCCAGCTTGATGATGCCGGTGATCGCGACGAATCCCAGCGCGGCGGCCGTCACCAGCGCGGCGACGCTGCCGGCGAGCCCGAGGGATGTCGCCTTGCCCCACCACGTCTCGTAGAAGCTGCGCCGCCGCAGCAGCGTAACGCCTGCCGCCGCGAGGCTCTCCACACGCGCCGTGAACGCGTCGCGGAACGCCGCGAAGCCGTCGGCGTCCTGCCGGCTCGTGATGATCCAGCGCGCGCCGCGTGCGGCGTCGAGTTCGATGAACTCGTAGCGCTGGAAACCGCGCGAGACGCTGTGATCGAGCTTCCAGCGGCGGAGGTCGGC
>CAZYQM010000101.1:0-6421 GCA_964649965.1 uncultured Gemmatimonas sp. | reverse complement strand
GGATCGCCGTAAGGCGTCCCGTTCCGCGCCGCCGGCAAAGGGCGTCCAGCGGCGGCGCACGCCGTCGGGTTCGAGCGAATACGTCGCGGTGCCGGCGAGGCGGTGCAGTCCGTACGCGATGCCGGCGATGAGCGCCACGACGGCCAGCGGTGCCGGCACGCCGATGGCGATGGCGGCGAACATCGCCAGCATCGCCACGCCCCAGGTCAGGAACAGTCCACGCCCCTGCGCCGCGCCGAACACGCGGCAGCGGACCTGCGGGATGGCGTCGGTGCGCAGGGCCGTCCCCTAGAGCCGGATCGCGAAGCAGTGCTTCTCGCCGACGGCGATCTCCGTCTTGTCCTTGGCGTAGCGGACGATCTTCTCGGGATACGTATCCAGCGGCACGTGCGAGAAGCCGCAGCTCAGGAACAGCTCGTCGGAGTACGACACGGCGAAGAGGTCCGTGTAGCCACGCGTGCGGGCGAGGTCGATCGCCGCGGCGATGAGCTGCCGCCCGTAGCCGCTGCCGTGCAGGTCCTCGTCCACCGCCAGCGAAATCAGCTCGACGACGCTGGGCGAGTACTCGTCGAGCGCGACGCAGCCGATGATGCCGCCCTGGCCGTCGCGCAGGACGCGATAGTCGGCGAGATGGTTGGCGGCGAAGTCCGGCGGGCGGACGATTGTCAGGCCGGAGGCCGAATAGCGGTTGTTGAGCGAGAGGAGCTGGCCGATGTCCGTCTCGTGGGCGGGGCCGATGTGCGCGTTCATCGTTCGACTGCCTCGAGGCGCTTGAGCGCCACGCGGATGGGGAGCAGGGTCGCGGCGATGCATAGCAGCGCCGCGAGGCCGAAGCCGAGAATCATCTCCGTGGGTTCGATCGGCTGGCGGAAGGCCTTGGCGGCGAGATAGCCGTAGACGGGCCGCGCCTCGAGCACGATCACGGCACCGATCAGCGCCACGGACGCCATCATATACAGCAGGCCACCGAAGCTCGTCGGGATCTGCGCCGCGTTCTCCGTCTCGAACTGCGGGAACATCGTGCCGAAGCCGATCGCCATCCCGCTGAGCGCGAAGGTCATCATCGCGATCGTGCCCACCGAGACGAAGAACATAAATTCGCTGACCTGCAGCAGGTAATCCGTCACGCCGACGATGGCGATCGCCAGCGCGATGAGCGGCAGCGTGCCGACCCAGAACTTGGCCCACAGCAGGTCGCGCACGGCCATCGGGCTCGAGCGCAGCAGCCACAGTGTGCGCCCTTCGAGCGACACGCCGGGGAAGATGAAGCGCGCGGCGATGGACGCAAGCACGAAGCCGGCCAGCACGAGGTTCAGGAAGGGCACGACGTTCACGAGGAAGAACGTGATGCCTTCGCCGGACAGCGGCAGGAACTTGATGTTGTACACGTACACCACGACGAGCACGGCCAGCAGGATCAGCTGCGACCACTGCGTGGTGTCGCGGAAGAAGAGCCGGATCTCCTTGAGCACCAGCTCGCGCCGCAGCGTGCCGAAGGGCCTGAGCAGCGTGTCGCCGGCGACGGAGAGAAACCCGCCCTTCTTGACCCAGCGCTGCGCGCTCTCCTGCGCCTTGCTGAAGCCGGTGTGGTAGAGCCAGCGGTGCAGCATCGCGCCGAGCACGAAGAACGCCAGCGCGGTGGTCCACAGCATATACATCGACAGCCAGTCGGGTTCGCCCTGCAGGTAGCCCATCGTCGCCTTCTGCACCCACTCGCTGGGCAAGAGCGGCGAGGTGGGCGTGCGGAGCACGGCGATGAAGTCGAGCAGGGAACGGAAGCCTTCCGGGCGCGCGAGGCGCTCCGGGCGGATCAACCGGAACAGCAGCACGATGCCGCCCGCGGCGAGCACGGCGATCACGCTCAGGATGTCGCGGGTGCGGCGCGCCGGGAACACGTTCACGAGGATCAGCGTGAGCGCCGAGCCGGTCACGGCTGGAATCACGAACATCGGCAGCATCAGCAGCACCGCCACGATCGGAAACAGCCAGCCGCCGTCGTACACGATGCCGTAGGCCGTGAACATCGGGATCGCCACCAGCACCACCATCCAGCTCGACGCGACGATGGTCTCGAGCAGCTTCGCGCCGTAGAGCCGCAGCCAGTCCACCGGCGCCGAGACCAGCATATCGAGGTCCTTCGCGAGGAAGAAACTCGACAGCGCGGTGATCACGTTGGAGAGCAGCAGGATGCTCGTGAAGCCCAGCAGCAGGAGGCCGAGCAACTTGCCGGCGAGCAGTGCGCCGATCTCCTCGACGCCGCGGAAATACGTGAGCAGGCGGTAGAGCACGCCAAAGATGAACGCCCAGAACAGCACGCCGACGAAGCCGAGCACCGCGAAGCGGGCGCCGCGGCCCTTCTCGCCGGCCACCGTGCGGGCCCGCGCCGTCAGCCACTTGGGCAGCAGCAGGTGCAGCAGCGGCGGATCGGGCAGCGGTGCGTCGGCGTCGCCGCCCGTCACCATCGGCGGGCGCATCACGTCGCTCGACGAAGTCATCGGCGCGCTCCGTTACGCATCGAGCACGTCCACGAGGTCGCGCGCGGCGTTCTCGCCGGTGAGGCGCAGGAACAGCTCCTCGAGACCCTTCTCGCCGCCTTCGAGTTGCTGGCGCAGGTCGCTCATCGTGCCGTAGGCCTTGATCTCGCCGTGCACGATGATCGCCAGCCGGTCGCAGAGCGACTCGGCCACTTCCAGCGTGTGCGTCGAGAAGATGATCGTGTGGCCGCGGTGCGTGTACTCGCGGAACAGGTCTTTCAGGATGCGCGCCGCCTTGGGGTCGAGGCCGACCATCGGCTCGTCCACGATGATCACCTCGGGGCGGTGCACGAAGGCGCTGGAGATGATCAGCTTCTGCCGCATCCCGTGCGAGTAGCTCTCGACGAGCTCGTCGCGCCACTCCTCGAGGTCGAAGAGCGCCAGCAGCTCACGCGCGCGGTGCTCGACGTCCTCACCCTTCTGATCGTAGAGGCCGGCGACGAAGCGCAGGAACTCGGCGCCGGTGAGCTTCTCGTAGATGAACGGGCGGTCGGGAATGAAGCCGAGCTTGCTCTTGGCCGCGACGGGATCGGCGATGAGGTCCACGCCGGCGACGCGGATCGAGCCGCTCGTCGGCTTCAAGATGCCGGCCATCATCCGCAGCGTCGTCGTCTTGCCGGCGCCGTTGGGGCCAAGGAAGCCGAAGAGCTCGCCGCGCGGGACGACGAGGTCGATGCCCTTCACGGCGGTGAAGTCGCCGTAGCGCTTCACCAGCTGGTTGATCTCGATCATCGGGTGCCCAGGACCTCGAGCTGGAGGGTGCCGACGAGCCGCAGGAGCTCGCCCTGACGCGTGAGACCGCCGCTGACGAAGCGCAGGTGCGCGGCGTCGGCGGGGAACTGGCCGAAGGTGGGATCCACCGCGACCCAGTCGCGCAGCCAGACTTCCGGCCACGCGTGGTAGTAGAACTTGCCGTTCACGTAGGCGAGGCCGGTCGCGACGCGCGCCGGGATGCCGGCGGCGCGGGCCAGGGCCACGTAGAGCTGCGTGTGTTCGTTGCAGTCGCCGCGACGGTCGCGCAATACCTGCAGCGCACTCGGCACGGTGACGGTGATTTCCTTGGCGATCGAATCGTGCACCCAGCGGTTGATGCGCTCGGCCACCACGCGCGGGTCGCGGGAGTTGCCGGCGATGCGCACGGCGAGGTTGACGATGAGGCGGTTGTTCACCTGCAGCAGCGGCTCCTCGGCGAGCTCGGCCTGAAAGCGTTCGCGGAAGTAGCGCGTGCGCTCGTTGAGCCGGTAGCTCGCCAGCAGCGTGGAGGGCAACTCCGTGCCGACGAAGAGCGTGTCGCCGCGCAGCGCCTGTCGTCCGCCGTCGAGGTCGAAGCTTTCGAGCGGCGTGCCGCGCAGGCGCACGCGCAGGTTGGAGAGCGTGGCGCCCTCGGGGATCGCGCCGGCGGCGATGGCGGTGCTCTCCAGCAGGTCGCCGCGCGTGCCGGCGGCGGTGACCGGATCCGACGAGCGGCTGCGCCGCCAGTTCTCGAAGGCGATCTCATACGCCATCCGGCGCAGTGTGATGCCGCCGGGCTGCGTGGCCGCGACCACGTTGCCGAGCGCATCCACCCAACCGCTGAAGCCGCCACCGTCCACGGGCTCGAGCTTCCAGGCACGCACCGTGTCCTCACGCGCGCCGACGAAGCGTTCGGTATTGCCGTCGTAGCGCGCGCTGTCAATCACCGTGAACAGCGACTCCGCGGCGAAGCGGAACTGCACGTCGGCCGCGGCCATCGTACGCGGGTCGAAGCTCGGCAACGCGACCGTCTTGCCCACTTCAGGCTCGCCGACGAGCATCGCGACCGTCGGCAGGAGGGTGGGGACGAGGATGGGACCATCGACCGCGACGCGCTGTGTGTCGGTCGGCTGGCCGGGCATCCGTAGCACGAACGAGACGGCGCTGTCACCCTCGACGCTGCCGGCGGCGCTCATCGGCGTGCCGGGGATGTCCATCTCGACGTCGAAGCGCCGCAGCGCAAGCGCGCGCGACAGCGTGATCACGCTGCGGGCGCTCGCGCGGATCTCCTGGCCGGCAACGGGCAGGTCGGCGATGAAATAGTCCACGACGTCGAACGTCGTGCCGGAGGTGTCGATGGTCGTCGAGGCGAAGCCGATCTGGCGGCCGTCCATCTCGACCGTGAAGTAGGTCGCGCCGGGACCGAGGCGCATCGCGGCCTCGGCGATGATGGCCGAGCGGTCGAGGAAGAAATCGCGGGCGACGAGCGCCGAGAGTCCGCCGACCCAGGCGACGAGGATCAGCGCCGCGGCGATGCTGCGGCCGCGGCGACGACCGGCGGCGATGACCGTGCGTGTGGTCACTGACGCTGGGCCTCGCGCGCGCGGCGATACCACTCGGCGGCTTCCGGTGAGCGACCGAGGCGGTCGAGCACGATGCCGATGCCCTTGAGCGCGCGCCAGTTCTCCGGATCGAGCGTCGCCGCGCGTTCGTAGGCGGCGCGGGCGTCCTCGAGACGGTCGGTGTGGTTCAACGCCTCGCCGACGTAGTAGTGGGCCTGCGCGTGATCCGGATCGCCCGCGACCCCGCGCTGCAGCGGCTCGATGGCGTCCTTCCAGCGGCCACGGCGGCAGGCGAGGATGCCCGTCTGCACGAGGACCTCGGGGTGATCCGGCTTCAGCTTGTGCGCCGCCTTGATGGCCTTGGCCGCGTCGTCGTACTTGAGCATCGCGCCGAGGGCGGAGGCGCGGGCGCAGGTCATCGCGAAGACGTCGGCGCCGGCGGCCTCGGCCTTCTCGATTGTCTTGAGGGCGCCCGCCGCGTCGTTGGAGCGCTCCTGCGCCGCGATGTACGCGAGGGCGCGCGTCGTGTCGGAAGGCGTCTGCTCGAAGACGAGGCGCAGCGCCTCGATCGTGGGGCGCGCGGCGCGCATCGGCTCGACCGCGGGGCGCGGCGGCGAGGAGGCGACGCTCACGCCGACCGCCGGGGCCGGACGCTGCGCCGCCGCCCGGGCGGCCATCGCCTTGGGATCCACCACGACGCGAATCGGCTGGATCGGCGTCGCCTTCGACGTCGGGGCCAGCACACCGTCGATGCGCCGTGCGACGAAGCGGGTCTCCTCGAGTTCGCTGTCGTCGTACGACCATTCACCGCAGACGGGTGGCTCGCGGTGCGGGACGCTGATCAACTCCTCGCCGCCGGCGGGCGCCTCTGGCGCAGCCGGCTCGGCGCCAAGCACGCCGAGGGGGAGCTGGTACGGGTCGGGGGCGGAGGAGGGTTCGCGGTCCACAGTGTTGTCTGGAGGCAGGCTCACAACTGCAGCGGGAAGTCGTGGGTGGGGAGTTGGCAGGGGACCGCCAAGCCGTTGGCGGAGCTGCCGACTCGCCCCCCACGAACCGAATGGGGAATCTACTGGTTGGTCACGGGTCGGCGCAGGCGGCTGTGACGATTCTCACAGGCCGCATTGGGCGCCCGTCGGCGGCGTAGGCACTGGGCCGCGTCCAGGGTTCCCAGTTCCATAAACCGCTCGGATACGCGAACTTACCTGACTATGCCCGGCGATGCCCTGATCGTTCGCGGAGCCCGCGAACACAACCTCAAGAACGTCAGCGTCACGATTCCCCGTGACAAGCTGACGGTCATCACGGGATTGTCAGGGTCCGGCAAGTCTTCGCTGGCCTTCGACACGATCTTCGCCGAAGGACAACGCCGCTACGTCGAGTCGCTCTCGGCCTACGCGCGGCAGTTCCTCGGGCTGATGGAGAAGCCCGACGTGGACGCCATCGAAGGCCTCTCGCCGGCGATCTCGATCGAGCAGAAGACGGCGGGTGCGAACCCGCGTTCGACGGTCGGCACGGTCACCGAGATCTACGACTACCTCCGCCTGCTCTACGCGCGCGCCGGCACGCCGCACTGCCCCAACTGCGGACGCCCCG
>CAZYQM010000100.1:5385-7817 GCA_964649965.1 uncultured Gemmatimonas sp. | reverse complement strand
TTCCGCGCCCTCGAGAACCTGTCGGCGTTCTTCGCCGGTGCCGCAGCTGCAGACCGCGTCGCGTAAGGTCCGCGCTGGCTTGCTCGCCGCATCGGCGGGCGCCTAGCTTTCGTTTTCCACTCTAGCCGTGACTCCTGCAATGGCGACCTACAAGTACGCGCGCGTCCCCGCGAAGGGTGAGCGCATCGAGGCCTCGGGCGGCGAATTCCGCGTGCCCGACCAGCCCATCATCCCCTTCATCGAGGGCGACGGCACCGGCCCCGACATCTGGCGCGCGTCGGTGCGCGTGTTCGATGCGGCCGTGGAACGTGCGTACGGCGGCAAGCGCAAGATCCATTGGATGGAGATCCTCGCGGGCGAGAAGGCCTTCAACGCCACCGGCGAGTGGATGCCGGCGGAGACGCTCGAGGCCGTGCGGGAATTCAAGATCGCCATCAAGGGTCCGCTCACGACGCCCGTCGGCGGGGGCATCCGCTCGCTGAACGTCGCGCTGCGCCAGGAGCTCGATCTCTACGCCTGCGTGCGCCCGGTGCGCTACTTCCAGGGCGTCGGCGCCCCGGTGAAGGAGCCGCAGAAGGTGGACATCGTCATCTTCCGCGAGAACATCGAGGACGTGTACAGCGGCATCGAGTTCAAGGCCGGCACGGCCGAGGCCGAGAAGCTGCGGCAGTTCCTCGAGAAGGAGTTCGGCAAGAAGATCCGACCCGAGAGCGCGATCGGCATCAAGCCGATGTCGGCGTTCGGCTCCAAGCGCCTCATCGAGATGGCGATCAAGTACGCCCTCCGCACGCACCGCCCGTCCGTGACGATGATGCACAAGGGCAACATTATGAAGTTCACCGAGGGTGGCTTCCGCGACTTGGGCTACGAGCTGGCCAAGGAGAAGTTCGGCGAGCACGTGATCTCCGAGGCGGACCTGTACGCGGCGGGCGGCAAGGCCCGCGCCGATGGCGTGATCCTCAAGGACCGCATCGCCGACTCGATGTTCCAGCAGATCCTGCTGCGCCCCGACGAGTACTCGGTGGTGGCCTGCCCGAACCTCAACGGCGACTACATCTCCGACGCGCTGGCGGCGGAAGTCGGCGGCCTCGGCATCGCGCCGGGCGGCAACATCGGCGACGAGGCGGCGGTGTTCGAAGCCACCCACGGCACGGCGCCCAAGTACGCCGGCCTCGACAAGATCAACCCCGGCTCGGTGATCCTCTCGGGTGTGATGATGCTCGAGCATATGGGCTGGGACGAGGCGGCCAAGCTGATCGTGTCCGGTCTCGAGAAGGCCATCGCCGCCAAGACGGTGACCTACGACCTCGCACGGCAGATGCAGGGCGCCACGGAAGTCAGCACCTCCGGCTTCGGCGACGCGATCATCAAGGGGATGGCCTGATGTCCATCCAGTTCACGGCCACCAAGGGCGACGCCGCGCGCGGGGCCACGCCGTTGCTCGCGGTGCTGCTGCCGGCGGATGCGAAGCTGCCGAAGTCCTTGGCGCCGCTCGACCTCGCCACGAAGGGTGCGCTGTCGCTCGCGCTGCGTCGCGGCGACTTCGCCGGAAGCAAGGACGAGACGCTCCTGGTCGTGAACCCGGGCGCCGGCCCGCAGCGCGTGCTGCTGGTCGGCTGCGCCGCCAACGATACGAAGGCGCTGACGCGTGCCGCGACGCTGGCGGGTCGCAAGGCCAACGCGCTCAACGTCGGGACGATGGCGTTGTGGGCCGAAGACCTGCAGGGCGAGCGCGTCGAAGGCGTGGTCGCCGGGCTCTCACTCGGCAGCTGGGAGTTCCGCGAGCTGATGGCCGTGCCGAAGACGGGCAAGCCGCGCAAGCCGCTCACCGCCGTGCGCATCTACGTCGAGAACGTGGCGGCGACGAAGTCCGCGCTGCAGGCGGGCGTAGCGATCGCCGAGGGGCAGCGGCTCGCGCGGCGCCTCGCAATGCTGCCGGGCAACATCTGCACGCCGAGCTACCTTGCCGACACCGCGCGCGAGATCGCCGCGCGGCACGGACTCAAGGTCTCGGTGCTCGGCCGCAAGGAGATGCAGAAGCACGGGATGGGGTCGTTCCTCGCGGTGGCGCAGGGCACGACGCAGGATCCCAAGCTCATCGTGCTCGAGTTCCAGGGTGGCAAGCGCGGTGAGGCGCCGCCCGGGCGACGTGGTCACGGCGGGCGACGGCACGACGATCGAGATCCAGAACACGGACGCCGAGGGGCGCCTCGTGCTGGCCGACGTGCTGCACTACGCCAAGCGCTTCAAGCCGCAGGCCGTGGTGGACGCCGCGACGCTGACCGGCGCGGTGGTCATCGCGCTGGGCAACGTGGCGATGGGCGTGATGGGCAACGACCAGGCGACGGTGGACGAGGTGCTGTCGGCGAGCCGTCGGGGCGGCGAGCTGGCGTGGCAACTTCCGCTCTTCGAGGAGTAGAAGGAGCAGCTGA
>CAZYQM010000100.1:0-5375 GCA_964649965.1 uncultured Gemmatimonas sp. | reverse complement strand
CGGTGCGGGGACGATCACGGCGGGCCTGTTCCTGCAGCACTTTGCCGGGGAGATGAAGTGGGTGCACCTCGACGTGGCCGGCACGGCGTATTCGGAGACGGACCTCGTCGTGCTGCCGAAGGGCCCGACGGGCGTGCCGGTGCGCACCTTCGTCGAGTTCGTGCGGGGGCGCGCACGCTGATCCGCCTGCTGTTGGTCGGCGCCCTCGTCGCGGGGGTGCCGCTGCGCGCCCAGGAGCGGCCGGCGCCCCCACCGCGGGTGCCGGCCGATTCCGCGCCGGCCCAGGACACGTTGCGTCGCCCGGCCGTGCCGCTGCCCAGCGACACGCTTCCCGCGCGCGACACCTTGAAGACGCCCTTCGCCGCCGCCGAAGCGCCGCGCGGCGCCGAGCTACGCGGGCGGCAGTACGTGTGGACCCGCGAGACGATCTTCGTGTCGGGCGCGCAGAATCTCGCCGAACTCGTGGCGGAGGTGCCGGGGGCGAGCATCGTGCGCAGCGGCTACCTGATGGCGCCGATCGTGACGAGTTGGCTCGGCGAGCCCGGCCGCGTACGCGTGTTCTTCGACGGCATCGAGCTCGACGCGCTCGACGTGCGGATGGGTGGACAGCTCGACCTCGCGTCCATTCCGCTCTACGGCCTCGAGGAAGTGGCGGTCGAGCGTACTGCAGGCGAGCTGCGCGTGCACCTCCGGACGTGGCGCGTGGTGAACACGACGCCGGCCACGCGGGTGGATGTCGGCACGGGCGCCGAGAACTTCACGCTGTACCGCGGTTATTACTCGCGTCGTCTCGACAACGGCGGCGGCCTGCAGATCGCCGCGCAGCAGTTCAGCGTGGTCAACGGCCTCACCCGCGGCGACGGCGATTCGTTCGGCGGCGTGGCGCGCATCGGCTGGGCCGGCGGTGATTGGAGCATTGACGCGGTCGGCCTGACGTCGGGACGCAACCGGAACGCGACGCGGCGCTACGTCCGCTCGACGCCCGAGGAGGCGGCCATCGCGCGGTTCGAAGGCCGCGAGCGCGTGGGCTACGTGCGCGTGGGCTATCGCCAGCCGGACGTGGATGGTCTGTGGCTGCAGGCCATCGCCGCGTCGCAGGCCTACATCGAGGACGACTCGCTGGCCGCGAGCGCGACCACGCCGGACACGGACACGCTTCGCTCGCAGTCGCAGTACGTGCTCACCGGCGGCTGGACGCAGGGCGCGCTGCGATTGAGCGGCGCCGCACGGTATCGCGAGCGCGGGGGCAAGACGGCGCTGGCGCCGAGCCTGCGCGCGTCCTTCGACCGTGAGCGACTGTCGGTGAGCGCGTTCGCCGAGGTGGACGGCCCCGACTCGACACGTCGCCTGGACCTGAGCGCGCGCGCGTTGCCGCTGCGGTGGATCTCGATCGGCGCCTCCGCCGGCCAGCAGACGCCGTCCGCCGGGGCGGGGCCGACGCGCAGCACGGTGCAGGCGGAGCTCGGGTTCGAGTTCACGGGGCGATGGCTGCGCGCGGGCATCGTGCAGCGCTCCGAAGCACGCGTTGCGGGGCTCTCCGTGTACGACCCGCTGTACGGTGCCGCGACGATTCCGGCCTCGCAGGGCGCGATGCTCTCGATCGGCGGTCCGATCTGGGGACCGTTCTCGCTGGACCTGATGGGCATCGACTGGGGTGACGAACAGCTCTTCCGGCCGCGGCATCAGGCGCGCTCGGCGCTGCGCGTGCAGACGGCGTTCAAGCGCTGGCTCAAGCGCGACACGTTCCTGCTCACGGGGCAGTTCATCCACGACTACCGCAGCGACCTGCTCGCGCCGGACGGTCTTGGGGGTGTGCTGCGCGCGAAGGGCACCGGCGTGCTCAGTATGCTGCTCGACATCCGCCTGGGGTCGGCGCACATCTTCTTCCACAACCGGAATTTCACCGGCGAGGTCTATGAGACCGTGCCGGGGTACCTGATGCCGCGCCTCATCCAGCAGTACGGCGTGCGCTGGGAGTTCTGGAACTGACGAGCTTGTCCAAGTTACTGTGGCAACGTAACTTAAGGACTCTATGCTCAGGTCAATGACAGGGTTCGGAACGGCCGAAGGGCCGGTCGGCGGCACACGCATCAGCGTGGAGCTGCGGTCGGTGAATCACCGTTTCTTCAACCCGAATCTCAAGCTGCCGTCCGCGCTCTCGAAGTTCGAGGGCGAGGTGCGCGAGGCCATCCGCCAGCGCGTCGCCCGCGGGCACGTCACGGTGTCGGCGCGCGTGCTGCGCGAGCAGGATGCCGTCGCGCTGGTGGACGAAGCGCGCTTCGCTGCAGCCGCGGCCGAACTCAAGGCCCTCCAGGATCGCCACGGACTCGGCGGCGCGGTTGACGTCGCCACCGTCCTGCGGATGCCCGACGTGCTGCAGCTCACCCGCGATGACGCCGGCCTCGAGACGGCCACGGCCGAGTCCCTGCTCGCGATCGTGGACGCGGCGGTCACGGCGCTGCAGGCGATGCGCGCGGCCGAGGGCGCGCGGTTGTCACAGGTGATTTCGGAACGTTTGGCGCTCATTGAACAAGCCGTGGCGCGCATCGCCGTGCGCGCGCCCGAGCGCGTCGTGGCCCAGCGCGACCGCCTCCGCGAGAACGTCGAGAAGCTCGCTGGCGGCATCGCCGTGGATCCGCAGCGTCTGGCACAGGAGATCGCGATCCTCGCCGATCGCCTCGACGCGGGTGAGGAGCTCGATCGCTTCGGCAGCCACATCGCGGCCTTCCGCGAGGCGATGGCGAGCAAGACCGGCGATGGCGTCGGCAAGCGCCTGGGCTTCCTGCTGCAGGAAATGCTGCGCGAGGCCAACACGACGGGCAGCAAGGCCAACGACGCGACGATGCTGCAGGACGTCGTGGCCATCAAGGAAGAGTTGGAGCGCATCCGCGAGCAGGTGGAGAACGTCGAGTGAGCCGCCGGCCGTTTCCGCTGGTGCTCTCCGCTCCGTCGGGGGCCGGCAAGACGACGATCGCGCGACTCCTGCTCGACCGTCGTGACGACGTGGGCTACTCGGTTTCCTGCACGACGCGCGCACCGCGGCCGGGGGAGCGGGATGGCGTGGACTACCATTTCCTCTCCGTCGAGGAGTTCGACGCGCGCGTCCACCGCGGCGAGTTCGCCGAGTGGGCCGAAGTCCACGGCCGGCGGTACGGCACGCTGGTGAGCGAGGTGCAGGCCGTCATAAACCGTGGGCAGCACGTGATGCTGGACATTGACGTCCAGGGCGCGCGTCAGGTGGTGCAGCGCTTTCTCGATGCCGTCACGATCTTCGTGGTGCCGCCCTCGGCGGAGGCGCTGGTCGCCCGGCTGGCCGGCCGCAACACGGAAAGCACGGAAGCCCTCGCGCTGCGCCTGCGCAACGCGGTGAAGGAGCTCGAGGAGGCGAGCCGCTACCAGCACGTCGTCGTGAACGACAACCTGGAAGAGGCCGTGGCGAGGGTGAGCGCCATCATTGACGACGAGACCGTCAAGCGCGACCGGCTGCCGGCCCTGGGCGAGGACGTGGACCGGGTGGTCTCTCGCATCCAGAAGGAACTGATCGCCCGGATCTAGGGCGAGGGACCGGCTGGGGCGGCCGTTGAGCCGCGGACCGAGACGGTTTCGGAAGCCCCGTTCCCCGCTTATCTTTCTGGGTCTGGGCTGGACCCATTTTCAGGAGCAGTCGGAATGCAAGTCTTTACGCCGAAGGACATTACCGAGCACGCGACGAACAAGTACCTCGCGGTGCTCGTGGCGGCCAAGTACGCGCGTGTGTTGAACGAGTTCCCGCGCGACCGTTCGAAGAACGAGAAGAAGCTCTCCACCCGCGCGCTCGAGGACCTGTCGCAGGGCGACATCGAGTACCGCGTGGTGCCGCGTCGTCGCGCCAAGGGCGCGTAAACCGCGCGGCGTCGGCCTCGGGCCTGATCGCCGTGCGCCCCTTCGACGGTCGCCGCATCCTCCTCGGAGTCACCGGGGGGATCGCCAGCTATAAGTCCGCCTGGCTCGCCCGCCTGCTCACGCAGGCCGGCGCCCAGGTGGATGTCGTTTTGACGCGGTCCGCGCGCGAATTCATCGGCAGCGTGACCTTCGAGGCGCTGACCGGGCGCCCGGTGCACACGGTGCTCATCGGCGACGGACACGCGCTCGATCACATCCGACTCGCCCGCGAGGCTGAGCTCGTCGTCGTCGCGCCGACCACCGCCGACTTCCTCGCCCGCGCCGCACACGGCCACGCCGACGAGCTGCTCTCGGCCACGCTGCTCGCCGCCGAGTGCCCGGTGCTCCTGGTGCCGGCGATGAACGACAAGATGTGGGCCAACGCGACCGTGCAGGCCAACTGCGCGTCGCTGCGCGCGCAGGGCAAGCACGTTCTCGAACCGGGTGTCGGCCCGCTGGCCTCGCCGGACGAAGGTGCGGGGCAGGGGCGGATGCAGGAACCCGAGACGATCGTCGCGCACTGCGCGCGCCTGCTCGAGCCTCGCGGCAGGCTCGCGGGCAAGCGCGTCCTCGTGACTGCGGGTCCGACGCGTGAGCCGCTGGATCCGGTGCGGTATCTCACCAACCACTCCACCGGCAAGCAGGGCATCGCCTTGGCGGAAGCCGCGTGGCGTCGCGGCGCCGAGGTGGTGCTGGTGCACGGGCCGCTCAGCGTGCCCGCTCCGATCGGAGCGACGCTCAAGCCGGTCGAGACGACGCAGGATATGGCCGAGGCAGTCGCCAGCGAGATCGGCGTCGCGGACGTGCTGGTGATGGCGGCGGCTCCGGCTGACTTCCGACCGGCCGCGGTCGCGTCGGCGAAGATCAAGAAGACCGGGACGGCACCGAGCATCGCGCTCGAGGAGACGCCCGACATCCTCAAGAGCACGGCAGGGCGCCGCAAAGCGGGGATGATCGCGGTGGGGTTCGCGCTCGAGACCGACGACCTCGCCGAGAACGCGCAGAAGAAGCTCACCGCGAAGCAGTTGGCGTTGATCGTCGCGAACTCGGCGCGCGAGGCGGGGGCCGGTTTCGGGCACGATACCAACCGCGTGACGCTCTTCGCGGCGACGGGCGGCAGCGAAGAGCTGCCGCTGCTCAGCAAGCGTGAGACGGCGGATGCGATCCTCGATCGCATCGAGGCGATGCTGTGAGCGACGCGATGGAGCGGCTGCGCCAGTATCTCGAACAGCGGCGCGAACTCGGCGAGAGCGAGTTCGTGCTCGACGGACTTTCGGTCGAGGATGCGCTCAAGGCGCTCGGTGGGCAGGCCGCGGTGCGCGGAGCGGCTGCAGGCGGCGCCGCGCCGTCGTCTGGAGCAACTTCCGGCCGTGAGGCGCCGCGCGTGCCGCCGCGCGGAGACTCCGAGATGCATCGCGCCGCCGAGGCAGCGGCTGCTTCCGGTGACTGGCGCG
>CAZYQM010000099.1:7252-7826 GCA_964649965.1 uncultured Gemmatimonas sp. | reverse complement strand
GCGGAGACCAAGCGGTCGCTGCGCCTTGCGATGCGCGGGCGCCTGCCCGACTCCGTGCTGGCGCCGCGCGCGCATCGCACGGGCACCACGAATGCATATTTCCTGCGCGAACTGCGGCGTGCGGCCTGGCCAATCGCCGAGTCGCTGCTGTCGTCAATGCGTCTCGTCGAGATCGGGATGGTCGAGCCCACGCGATACCGACGTGCGTGGGACCACGTGCTCCAACACGCCGACGACGAGATCGCCGCTCGCCTGTTCTTCACCCTGCAGGCCGAACTCTGGCTTCGCACGCACCTCGCCTGATGCCGCGCTACCGCGTCTACGGATCGTTGCTCGAATCGGACTTCGAGTTCCCCGGCCTGCTGCCGGTGGGGACGGATGACGCCGCCGCGTCGCCACGCTGGCGCCTGCAGCGCCGCGAGACGCTGCCGCCGATGCGCGATGCCCGGCTCCTCGGGGCGGACCCGCTCTACCGCGACGTGCAGGCGCGCCTCTTCGAGCACGTCGATGGCTGGCGCATCTGCGTGGACGACACCGGCGAGTTCGACCTGTCGGCGGACGGCCAGATCGTGGC
>CAZYQM010000099.1:5501-7242 GCA_964649965.1 uncultured Gemmatimonas sp. | reverse complement strand
ATCGTGGCCGCACCGCGCCCCGGCGCCTGGGACGACTTCGTGCGCTCGCACCTGCTCGGGCGCGTGTTGGCGATGGCGCTCTTCCGCAACGGCTGGTTGCCCTTCCACGCCAGCGCCGTCTCGACGCGCGAAGGGGTTATCGCCTTCCTCGGACCCAAAGGCGTCGGCAAGTCGTCGCTCGCCTCGGCGTTCGTCGCGGCCGGTGCGCCGCTCGTCACGGACGACACGTTGCCGGTCGAACCCTCGACACCGCCGATGGCCTGGCCAGGCATCCATCTGCTGCGCGTGAAGCCGGATGCGCGCGAGGCCGTCGCGCTCGATGCGGACGGAACGGAGACGCGCGAAGGCAAGCGCGAGATCGCGGTCACCGACGAGCGGCTGCGTGAGGAACGCGCGCGACCGCTCGCGGCGCTCTTCCTGCTCGCGCCTATCACCGACGACGCTCGGCTCGCGGCGGCGACCAGCGTGCCCTTCTCGCCGGCGCTGGGCGCCGCCGCGTTGCTCCCGCACGTGAAGGGCGCGCAGATGCTCGGCCGCGAATCCGCCGCGGCCCTGCTCGCACGGCTCGCGACCTTGGTGCACCTGGTGCCCGTGAACCGACTCTCCGTGGTGCGTGACCTGCAGCGCCTGCCTGACGTGGTCGCCTCGGTCCTCGAACGCTACGGCGGGCCCGCGCCGCAATGATCGTACGCTGCGAAGGACTCACCAAGCGATTCGCGCAACGGCGCACTTGGGCGGAGACGCTACGTCGCCCGGGGCCGGCGCCGCGCGTGACGGTCGTCTCGGACGTGAGCTTCAGCGTCGCCGCCGGCGAGATCTTCGGCCTTCTCGGCCAGAACGGCGCGGGCAAGACGACGCTGTTCCGGATGCTCGCCACCTTGCTCACGCCAGACGGCGGACGCGCGGAGATCGACGGCCACGACGTCCTCGCCGATGCGACCGCCGTGCGCGACCGCATCGCGCCGGTGCTCGCCAACGAGCGCAGTCTCTATTGGCGACTCTCCGCGCGGGAGAACCTGCGCCTGTACGCCGTGCTGCAAGGCCTGCGCGGGGCGGCGCGGGATCGCGAATGCGCTCGGCTGCTCGCTGCGGTCGGACTGGAAGATGCAGGGGAGAAGATGGTCGGCAGCTTCTCGTCGGGGATGCGCCAACGCCTGCTCATCGCGCGCGCGCTGCTCGGCAGGCCGCGCATCCTGCTGCTCGACGAACCCACGCGCAGCCTCGATCCCATCTCGGCGCGCGACTTTCGCCGCTTCCTCCGGACGTCGATCGTCGAGGCCGAGGGTTGCACGGTGTTGCTCGCGACGCACGACGCCGACGATGTCTGGGACCTCTGCGACCGCGTGGCCGTGCTCGAGCGCGGCCGCCTGCTCGCGGTCGATGCCACCGCCGCCCTGCATCGCCGCGTGGGCGGCACGCGCCAGGACCTCGTCGTGCCGAGCGAAGACGAGGCGCGCACGCGCAGCGTGCTCGCGGCCGAGGGCGTGTCCGTGGAATCCGTCGCCGCCGAGAGTCCCGGATGGCAACGGCTGGTCGTCGCCGCGTCCGCCGAATCCGACGACTCCGCGCGGTTGCTGACGAAACTTCACGCGGCGGCGATCCGCGTCGCGCGCTTCGCGCCGCGCACGCCGGCCCTCGCTGACCTCATCGAACGCGTGGTGCGCGGCGCCGGGAGCGGCAATGCGTAGCGTCGCCGCCCTGCTGCGCGCGGCCTGGCTCTCGGCCACGAGCTACCGCATCG
>CAZYQM010000099.1:5201-5491 GCA_964649965.1 uncultured Gemmatimonas sp. | reverse complement strand
CGTCGCCACGCTGCTCTCGCTGGCGGGCGTCGCGGCCACAGTCGTGCCGGTGTACTTCATCGCAGGCGCCATCCAGGACGTCGCCGCGACGTCCATCCACCGGGAGAGCGCCAGCTACTTCGCCTTCATCGTGGTCGGCATCGCCAGCATCTACCTCCTCTCGGCGGCGACTGGCGCGCTCGCGACGGCGATCGGCGCGACGATCGGCAACGGCACGCTCGAAGCCCTTCTCGTGACGCGGACGCGCGTGCCGGCGCTGCTCGCCGGACTGGCCGCACACGCCACCGTGC
>CAZYQM010000099.1:1637-5191 GCA_964649965.1 uncultured Gemmatimonas sp. | reverse complement strand
CCAGTCTGCGCGCGGGCATCCTCCTCGTCGCCGCGTCGGTGCTCGGCGCCGACATTCGCTGGGCGATGGCGCCGGCGGCGCTGGGCGTCGCCGGCGTCACGTTCGCGGCCTACGCCGGCATCGGACTCGTCTCGGCCGCGCTCGT
Organism: uncultured Gemmatimonas sp.; assembly: GCA_964649965.1. Lineage (GTDB taxonomy): Bacteria > Gemmatimonadota > Gemmatimonadetes > Gemmatimonadales > Gemmatimonadaceae > Pseudogemmatithrix. The sequence goes on along the minus strand of CAZYQM010000099.1, from coordinate 5,046 downwards.
CCTGGCGTTCCGCACCGCGGGCCCGCTGAACCGCATCGTGATCACCGTCTCCGGCCTGCTCGGCGGTGCCTACTACGCGACGACCGCCGTCCCGGGATGGCTGCAGCGACTCACCGACTACGTCCCGCTGACGTACGGGCTGCGTCCGGTACGGATGCTGTTGCTTGGCAATGCCACGTTCCGCGAGGTCACCGCCGACGTGTCGCTGCTCGTGCTCATCGCGACCGGCACGCTGCTCACCGGCAGCCTCGCGTTCACCTGGGCGCTGCGCAAGGCGCGGCGCGACGGCACGCTCTCCCAGTACTGACCGTGCATCGACGCCTCTCCCCGGAAGTCCGCTTGGTCTTCGCCGTCGCGCGTCCGCACACGGCGAGCGACGAACTGCGCAGCCTGCTCCCTCAGGTGCGCAACTGGGGACGCGCGCTGTCGATCGCCGAGCGCGAAGGGGCCGTGCCGACGCTTTGGCGGGCCGTGAAGCCGTTCGCAGCGGAGCTACCGGAGCAGGCTCGCACCTTCCTGCAGGCGCGCAGTGCGTTGCAGGACTTCCGGATGTCCCGTCTCGCCACGCGCTGCGCCGATGCGATCCGGGAACTTCAGGCCCGCGCTGTGCCCGCGCTGTTGCTGAAGGGTGCCGCCATCGGCGCCTACTGCGACCCGAGCTTCCGCTCGCGGCCGATGACGGACGTTGACCTGCTCGTGCGGCGCGACGACCTCCCGGCTGCCCGCGAGGCGCTTGCCGCCGCCGGCTGGAAGCAGACCGACGATGCCCAGTTGCATTCGCTGCTCGAGGGGATGCAGCACGAGGCGCCGTTCTTTGACGCGCAGCTGGCCGGCGTGCGTCTGGAACTCCACACGGCGATCCTGCCCCCCGACCATTCGTTCGACTTCGATCCAGAATTGTTGTGGGAGCGATCGGTGCCGGCCGCCGCTCCATTCGCCGGCGCGCGTCTCCCGTCGCCCGAAATGTTGGTGCTGCACGGCGCCATCCACTTCGCGTGGCAGCATCAGATGGCCTTCGGGGCCTGGCGAACCTTGCGAGGCATCGCGCTGCTAGTGGCGCAGCCGGAATTCGACTGGACGGCGCTGGTCGCCGAGGCGCGGACGCGGCGTGCGTCGTCGGCGCTGCACTGGACCTTGCGCCTTGGACGTCGGCTGGGCGCGTTCGACGCACTGCCGCCCGCCACCGCGGACGCCCTCACGTCGGCGCTCGCCGCCACTCGGCCCCCGACGCCTGATCTCCTTGCCGCAGGCATCGAACGTCACGTGATCGCCGGCATCGCGCCGGGCGAGTACCCTGCCTCGCCCTCGATGCGCGTCTCGCGCTGGCTCTGGCTGGCCGCTATCCGTCCGGGATGGAGCGGGCACGCACGCGCGGGACGCTTCGACCCGGAGGAGCGCTGGGAACGGGCCCGCGGCACCGCCAGCACGGAATCGCAGATGGAGAAGCTCACGCGGCACGGCGCGGCGTACCAAAGCTGGGTGAGGTTTGTCGCGAGAACGCTTCTGGATTGGTGACTTTCGAAAGTAGGCGCACGTGCTGCACGTGATGCTTCGCGAACCGACTCCATTGGCACCAGATCACTACCCAGGTTCACCTCGTGAAATGAAAGTCCCGGACACTTCGGCCACAGCGCAGGGTCGCCTCGAGGTTCTTGACCTACTTCGCTTCCTCGCCGCCACCACGGTGATGCTCTACCACTACCTGTATCCGTCTCGAACCACGGGCGCGTGGGGCGCCGCAGGCGCGACTGCGATGTTCTTCGTGATTAGTGGTTTCGTTGTGCTCTGGAGTGCGGCTGGGCGAACCACCGGCGCGTTCGCACGCGCCCGAGTCGTCAGGCTATATCCGGAGTATTGGCTCTCCGTTCCGCTTACGACGATTGTCTTTCTTGTGACGGATGCGCTTGAGCGCCAGGTGTCGTTTCGAGACTTTGCCCTCAATCTGACGATGCTGCCGCAGTACCTCGGCGCGCCCTTCATCGACGGCGTGTACTGGACTCTTGGCGTCGAAGTGAAGTTCTATGTCCTGCTGGGAGCCCTGATCGCGCTGCGCCAGGTTGGGAACATCGAGAGATGGCTCCTGGGATGCCTCATAGTTATGTGCATCTCCGTCGTGCATCCGATACATCCTGCAGTTGACTCCGTCTTGATTGCGCCCTACGGCTCACTATTCGCTGGCGGCGGGCTGTTCTACGTTGTATTCGACCGCGGATGGACCGTTCCGCGCGCCATCGGGATCTTTGTCGCAGGCTCACTCTCAGTTCATCACGCGCTCGAGGGCATCCCGGGGTTCATTCAGGCCGTCGACATCAATGATTGGGTCCGAGTGGTCGTGGCGTGTGTGATCGTCGCGATCTTCGCCGTCTTCTCGCTCGTCTCCTCTTGGGGACGCGGGCTGAAACTCGGCTCGTGGACCGCAGTTCTCGGTAGCTTGACTTACCCGCTCTATCTACTTCACAACACCGGCAAGGCTATCTTCATCCGCAACTTCGAATCATCGCCACTCCTCCCGCGAGTGCTCGCCGCAATCGTGTTCTCCCTCCTTGCTTCGCTGGTTGTACATCTTGTAGCCAGCAAGTATGTAGCTCCATTGCTACGGCGCACGCTCTCCCCCGCGCGCTAGCGATTGCGCGACGACTCGCGAATGAGAATCAGCGCATCCTGCGGCGCCACCAGCCACTCCGCGCCCATCTCGGTAATCACGACCATCTCTTCCGGCGACAGCGTCTTCGTGCCTTCGCCCCAGCTCGTGCTGCCGCCGGGCAGCGCCCAGGCATAGAAGCCGTCAAACGCGAAGGTCATCCCGGCGCGCAACCTGCGCGATTCGCGGCGGTTCAGATTGGGCCCGGCATCGTGCGCCCAATAGCCCACGCTGTGCCCCGTGCCCCACGGCACCGCCGTCGAGCCACCGGCATTCATCACGACGCGCTGCGCCGAGTCCACCTGTGCGCCGGTCACGCCGGGGCGCATCGCGGCGAAGGCCGCGCGGCTGCCGGCGCGCGCCTGCTCCCAGCGCCGCAGCTCCTCGGCCGGCGGCGCCGCCTCGCCTGGACGCAGCACGTACGCGAATCGCTGGATGTCTGTCACCCAGACGCCCCAGACCTTGATGCCGAAGTCCGTCTGGATGAAGTCGCCGTACCGGATGACGCGGTCTGACGCGTGGGAGTGGCCACGGTCCGGCCCGGAATTCACGCTGGGGTTCTGCGCCGGCGACCAGCCGTCGTCCACGCCCAGTTCGCGCATCCGGCGCTTGAGGAAGCGGGCGATGTCGGAGTCCTTCGTCACGCCCGGTACGACCGTCGCGTAGGCTTCCGCCTCGAGTTGCGCGGTGAGGGCGGCGGCGCGGCGCATAATCTCCACCTCGGCCGGCAGCTTCACCTGCAGCCAGAGATCCACCAGGGTCTCGCTC
>CAZYQM010000099.1:0-1627 GCA_964649965.1 uncultured Gemmatimonas sp. | reverse complement strand
GCTCGGCACCAGCCGCGCCGTCCACTCGGGACCCAGCGCGCGCTCCAGCGCGGTGCGCTGCGTGTAGGAGAGTCCGTCGCTCACCACCTTGCTGCCACCGCTGTTCACGGCGATGCGACGCGCCGCGCTCGCGCGAAGGCGCGCGGCCACCGCCTGCATCAGCGCGTCACCGCTGTTGCGGTCGTACACGACCACGGAGTCGTGCGTCCCGAGCTCGCGCAGCGCGATCGCCTCGCCGAAGCCGGTGATGATGAGCGAGCGCACGCGCTCGCCGCTGCGGAAGAACAGCACCGCCGCGGGCGCGCCGGCATTCTCGCCGCCCACGTGCAAGGCGAGCGGATCGTTCGCGTTCTCGCGCACGAAGACGACCCAGGCGTCCACGTCCGCCTCGCGCATCGCCTGCGGCAGCAGGCGCGTGATGCGCTCGCGGCGGATCTCCGGCCAAGGGCTGGGCCCGGTGAATTCCGACGGTTCCTGCGCGGCGAGGAGTGGCGCTAGCGAGAGCGAGACGGCGAGGACGAGGACGAGCGGACGAAGCATAGTCGGTCGGCAAGTAGGGGTCGGCGAAAGATGGGCCTACGCGCACGGTGCGGGAACTCGCCAGCTTTCGGGATGCCCACGCGCCCAGCGGTCAGCTCCGATTGGACGGAAGGTCGATTCTTCGACCGATGGATGCTCGTGCATTTCGTCAGCGGCGTGGCGGGCGGATTCGGCAACCTGTTCTTCGGGTTCACCACGCCCGGGGCACTCGGCGTCGCCCTCGCAGTGATGGTCGTCTGGGAGCTCGGCGAGGTGATGCTCGGTGTGCGCGAGGCGTGGAGCAACCGGATCATCGACATCGCCGTCGGCCTCGCCGGCGCCGCGCTCGCGCTGTTCGTGGCGGCACGCCTGACGACAAACGGCCAGCGTGCCGCATTCGCGATCACCGTCGCCGCCGCCGCGGGGTCGAGCGCCGCCGGCTGGCTCGCGTACCGGAGACGGATCAAGGCCGGTTGACGCCTTTCCGCCCCCGATTTCGCACTGGGAATGAAGGGAGGGCGGGCGGGCTACGGGGATTCCCTGATACCCACGCACCTGCTCCGGTCACAGGTCACAGTGGAGCTGTGACATATCCTCTTACGGAATCCCTGAGCGCGCTCCACTATAGATGGCGATGAAAACCACGTCCCAGACCCCTTCACGCACCTCGTGGCGGCGAGCCGCCGCGGTGGGCGCGCTCTTCGCCGCCTCGTTACTCTCGTGCGGACGCGAGATCACCGGACCCGAGAACGGCATCGGCACGCGCTTCGCGCACGGCCTGTCGTTCCTCACGGAGTTCCCGGGACCGTTGGCGTCGGTCGAAGCAGGGGCCGGGTCTGTGGTGCCGTTCAATCGCGTGCGAATCGTGTTCCACCGCGAAGACGGCAGCGTCGCGTTCGATCGCATCGTGGACTTCCCCGAAGGCCAGGCAGAACTCGCGCTGAGCCTGTCGGTGCCGCTGTCGCGCTCGGCACCGTCCACCGGCGAGCCGCTGCAGCTCTCCCTGCGCTACATCCACGCGGCTGGCGACACGGTGTTCAGCGGCGGGCCCGTCGGCGTGCTCGCCGTGCCGGGCGCGCCGAGCGGCGGTTCGCAGCCGTCGCCCGTG
>CAZYQM010000098.1:0-7827 GCA_964649965.1 uncultured Gemmatimonas sp. | reverse complement strand
AGCGTGCTGAAGAAGCGTTCAGTCACGAATCCGGCCTCGACTGGCGCAGCCGCGACACCACCGACCTCGAGGAGCGAGGCCCTGGTCGCGGCAAACAAGCCCCTGAGTGCGACAAGGTTCCGCGCAGCGAACTCGTACTCGGGGTATGAGAGTGGGCCAATCGGAGCGTCCCGACTTGAACGACCAGCGGTAGCTTCAAGGCGTACGAGAAGTTCCGGCGAGGCAACGCCTCGATCGGCGAGCGTGACTGGATTTGCAAGGCCGAGCGCCACGACTAGAGGCCCCGCCGAGACGCCGACGGTTAGAGCAATCAGGAGCGAACTGCCGGGCTGCCTTAGAAGTGCGCGAAAGCTAGTTCGCAGTTCACTGGTCAAACTATCTAGATAGCTCAAAGAGCTCTCCGACCGACCATTGGTATTGCCCGCTAAGAGGGGCAGATGAGTGAGCTATGGGGCCGCCGCAGAATCAACGAGGAGTGCTCGGGTCTTGGAGGGCGGAAGTAGGAAGCATCACTCTCCTGGCACCGAGCCCGGGTGGTCAGGCTAACGTTTGCTTCTGCTGCGGCCGTTCAATGAAATGCGGGTGGGCGGCCGCGCCCCACCCGCCCAAGATGAAGGCGTGGCCGCCCACCCGCTGCCGCCGCCACGGCCGTCGGCAGCAAGCGTCGTTATGGCGCCTGCCGATGGCGTCGCGCGATCAGCGCCTCGATGTCGGGCCACCCATAGCCGCCGTGGAACTCGCCCGACGCCGCGAGCAGCCGCACCGCACCGAGATGCTCGTAGAAGCCGTCGGCGGCGCTCCGGGCATTCGCGAAGAGCAGCATGGTGCGGACGTTGCGCGCCAGGAACCGCTCCGCGACGGCCAGCACGACGCGAACCCCGAACCCTTGGCGCTGTAGCTCGCGAAGCACGTAGATCCTGTGGAGCTACCCGTGATAGCCGGGAACATCGCCATCATGCGGACAGCCCGCAGCGAAGGCAAGCAACCGCCCGTCGTGCGCATCGCAGCCGACCACGAAACGTTGGCCGTCCGATGCGCCGAGCAGGTCAGCCCATTGCCAGAGACGCGGGGCGAGCGGGGGGCCGCCGTCGCGTGGTGCGTGCGTCTCTTGGAACGCCTGGACGTGTAGCGCGGCGAGGGTCCGCGCATGCGCCACGCTCAAATCACGAAGAATCGCACTCCATGAACAGGTTCCGGTCGCCGTAACGCATGCAACCGTAGGCTCATCTTCTGTCGTTTCTGTTCACCACTTCGAGCTCAACAGCCAGTTCGCGGACTCCCGACGAAGCTCGAGCTGGCGCGAGAGAAAATCCCTATTCAGAGTCAAGCACCCTTGACATATAGTAAAGCGTACCGTACACTATGCCCGTCACCACCATCCGGAGCACCCGTGAGCGAACGCCACGACAAAGAACCCAAGTACACCCCAGCGGAGGTGCAGTCCTCGCGACGCTACTTCGCTGAGTTCGGCGGAGCGATGCTCGGCTACGTGATCCTGCTTCCCAGCGCGATCATACTGATCCGGCGATTGCCGGAGTGGCGCCTTGGCCTAGCCCTACTGCCGGCGGTTCCACTCGCGCTCGCGCTGATGGCGGTGCTTCGCTTCCTCCGCCGGATGGACGAGTTCAACCGGCAACTACAGCTCGAGGCGATCGGTTTCGCGTTCGGCGGCGGCGTGCTGGCGACGATGACATACGGCCTGCTGGAATCTCTGGCCGGCCTGCCGCGCATCTCGTGGACCTGGGTCCCCGTGGTCTTTATGAGTCTGTACGGACTCGGCACGGCCGTGGCACGGTGGCGCTACCGGTGAGGAACACCTTGAAAGTTCTACGTGCGGAGCGCGACTGGTCGCAGGCCGACTTGGCCGAGCGTCTCGGCGTCTCGCGGCAGACGATCAATGCGCTCGAGTCCGGCAAGTACGATCCGTCCCTGCCACTGGCGTTCAGGATCTCGCGCCTGTTCGGGCAGCCCATCGAATCGATATTCCACCCAGACGACTGACCAATGCCTCCAGCACACCACGTCGGCACCGCGGCGCGCCGATGGATCATCGCCGGATTGCGGCTCGCGACGGCCGCCACGTTTGCCGCAGGCAACACCGCAGTTGCTCAACCAGCAACGCCCGACCTCGTGAGAGAACGTTTCACCGCGCAGTTGGGCGACGGCTTCGTGACGGAAGCCGAGTATGTGCGCCCCGCGCACGCGGCACAGGCCCTGCCGGCGGTCTTGCTGCTGCACGGAGCGAGTCCTGCGGATCTCGACTTCACCATCGTGCGCGGCGACGGTGATACCTCGCGCGTCCTGCGTGACATCGCCGAAGCGCTCGCGCGGGCCGGCATTGCGTCGGTGCGCTACCACAAGCGCTGGGTCACGGGGCCGGGCGCGTTCGATATGCAGGGATACTTCCGCACCGACCTGCACGGATTGCTCGCCGATGCGCGCACGATGCTCGACTCGTTGCGGACGCGCCGCGGCGTGGATCCCACGCGGCTCTTCGTGTGGGGGTGGAGCGAAGGAAGCGCGCTGGCCGCGCAGTTCGCCACGCACGACGTCGTGGCGGGTGTGGTCGCCCACGGGCCGGTGGTGCGGCCGTTCCACGAGACCCTTGGCGGGCAGTTTGCGCGTGTGGGCGTCCCGTACCTGTTGCGCTATGCGGCGGCGGATTCCACGTTGGACCTCGAGGCCGTCACTCGAGCGGAGCGCGGCACGGGTGGCCTGCTTGCGCGTAGCCACGCGATGTTGATGCTGGATCCGATGGCGCTGCAGCGCGGTGAACGGCGTCTGAACGCAATGATGGATGCGGATTCGAGCGGACGGATCCACGTGACGCGCGAGGGCCAGGCGCTCTACGAACGATTCTACTCGGACGGGCCGATGCTCGGGATGTATGCATCGGCAAGGGCGTTGCCCGTGTGGCAAGTGATGGCGGATTCCGTGCGCACGCCGGTCTTGGTGCTGCACGGAGAGGCGGACGCGAACATCGCCGTGGACGATGCGCGCGCGTTGGCGGCGCAGGTGGAGCGCAACGCACTGTATACCGTGCGAATCTATCCGGGCCTCGGTCATTCCTTAGGGCAGTCCGAGAACCCAATCGCGGACGACTTCCGGCGCGTCGATGCCTCGCCCCTCGCCGACGCGGCGCGTTGGATCCTTCGCCAGGCGCCTCACGGCGCCCCTTGATTCGCGCGGCGCAGTAGGCGCAGCGGGAACGGTATCGGACCTGCCATTCAAACCATCCGGCAACCTCACCTGTCGAACGCTGTGTGTACTGTCCGTCTCACGGGTCTCGGCCTCTCCCGGGAGTCCCGACTTCACTTGTCACTATGGAGTGCGCGTGACGATGCGAACGACGCGGTCGCTGGTCGCAGGCCTATGCGTGCTTCTCACGTCCATTGGATGTGAGCGCCGGGGGCCCGAGCCGGACGCCGCGGAGACGATGACGGCATCTCGCACCGCCGACAAGTACGACACGCATTGCGCCGCGTGCCACGAGTCCGGTGAGGCGGCACGGGCACCCGGTCGGGTCATCCTCGCCGAGATGTCGCCGCGGGCGTTGCTTCGCACGCTCACGACCGGTGCGATGGCCGCACAGGCAGCGGCGCTGAGCGACGAGGAGCGGCTGGCCGTCGTGCAGGCGATTACCGGTCGGCTGCCGGAACCTGCGCTGGCGCAGTCCGGCGCCTGCGCGGGCTCCGCTCGTTCTCGCATCGCACGCGCTCCGGTGCGGTGGTCTGGATGGGGCGGCGACGCGTCGGCGCAGGCGTATCGCCCACGCGAGCACCCCGACGGCGATCCGCATCTCGCGTGGACAATGGGTTTCCCTGGCGCGCAGACGGCACGTTCGCAGCCGGCCGTGCTTGGCGAGCAGGTCGTGGTCGGCAGTCAGAGTGGCGAGGTCTATGCGCTGCAGCTCTCGACGGGATGTCGGTTGTGGATCTTCGAAGCCGATGCCGCGTTGCGCGGAGCCATCTCCGCGGTGCAATTGCCGTCGGGACAGCTCGGCGTCGCCTTCGCGGACGTGACGACGAACGTGTACGTGCTCGATGCCGTCACGGGAGCGCAGCTGTGGCGGACGCGAGTCGGACGCCATCCGTACTCGGCAGTGACGGGTAGCGTCGCGGTTGCCGACTCGGTGTTGCTCATCCCGCTCAGTTCAGGCGAAGCACTCGCCGCAGCCGATCCGCGTTACCCGTGCTGCTCCTCCTCGGGCGAGCTCGTGGCCGTGCGCGTTCGGGACGGCAGCGAACGTTGGCGATTCCAGACCGTCGGAGACACCGCGCGTGAGGTCGCGCGCACGCACGCCGGCACTCCGATTCTCGCGCCCTCGGGTGCGCCGATCTGGTCGAGTCCCACGGTGGACCTTCGTCGCCGTCGCGCGTACATCGGCACCGGGCAGAACTACTCGAGACCGACGACGACGAGCAGCGATGCGATCCTCGCAATCGATCTCGACAACGGACAGTTGGTGTGGGGATTCCAAGGTCTCGCCGACGACGCCTACAATCTCGCGTGCCTCAACGCGTTTGGGCGACAGGTCATCCGTGGCGACGCCAGCAACTGCCCCGAGCCCATCGGACCCGACGTGGACTTCGGTATGGCGCCGATCCTCGTCGACACGCGAGCCGGTCCGCGGCTCATCGCGGGGCAGAAGACCGGCGTGGTCTATGCGTTGGACCCGGATCGGCGCGGACGCGTGGTGTGGAGCACGCGCGTCGGCCGCGGAGGTCCCAATGGGGGCGTGCATTGGGGCGTGGCCAGCGACGGGCATCGCGTCTATGTACCGATCGCCGACACTCCCACGGGAATCACCGAGCTGGATCCGCCGGGAGAGGCGCGTCCCGGCGTCTATGCACTCGACGCGATGACAGGCGAGGTGCTGTGGAGTCACAGCACGCCGGAACGCTGCGCAGACCGCCCTGGGTGCCGTCGAGGCCAGAGCGCGGCGCCGGTGGTGGTCGGGGATCGCGTGGTCGTCGGAGGACTGGACGGCTTCATTGACATACTGGATGCGGCCAGCGGCGCCGTGCGGTGGTCGTTCAATACAGCGCGATCGTACGAACGCACCGTCAACGGTGTTGCCGCGCGAGGCGGCGCGATTGATGGGCCTTCAGCAGTCGTCGCAGGAGACTTCTTGCTCGTAAGTTCCGGATACGCCTTTATGGGTCAGCTTCCTGGCAATGCGCTCTTGGCGTTCCGACTCCCGTAGGGCGCCGCGCGCCGACGCCGTACGTCTTCCTCGACACAGGACATATGCATCGGAGAACCGTTCTTCACGCCGCCGCCTTGGCCGCTAGTGGTCTGCTCGGTCCGCGGTTCGCCTTGGCGGACGGACCGACGCGTCGTCGTGAGGTAGCTGCCGAACCGACGGACCTGTGGCGTATGGGCGCGACGCAGCTCGCCGCGCTCGTGGCGGCGCGGCAGGTCTCCGCGCGCGAAGTGGTGGACGCGCACCTGCAGCGTGTTCACGCGGTGAATCCGTCGGTCAACGCGATCGTCGGCTTGCTCGACGACGCCCGTGCCGCTGCCGACGCGCAGGATGCCTTGCTGGCACGCGGCGCGGCGGTGGGTCCGCTCTTCGGCGTGCCGATGTCGGTTAAGGTGAACGTTGACGTCAAGGGATCAGCCACGACGGAGGGAGTCCCGGGGCTGGCACGGGGTATGGCGGAGGCGGACTCCCCGCACATCCACCTGCTGCGGACTGCCGGCGCCATTCCGATCGCGCGCACCAATATGCCGGACTTCGGCCTGCGCTATCACACGGACAATGCCCTGCACGGCGCGACGATCAATCCGTGGGATCGCGGCCGCACGCCAGGCGGATCGAGTGGCGGCGATGCCGTCGCGGTGGCAACAGGAATGGTGCCGCTGGGCCTCGGCAACGACTTCGGTGGTTCGATTCGCTATCCGGCGCAGTGCTGCGGTGTCTGTGGATTGCGGCCGAGTCGGGGACGGGTCGCTTCGTCAACGAGCGCAGCGTCGCAAGGCAGCATCTCGCATTCACTGCGTGCGATGGCGGTGCAGGGTCCGCTCGCGCGGCGTGTTGACGACCTGCGCACGGCCCTCCGGGTGATGAGCGCGTTCGACGCGCGCGACCCCAACTGGGTACCGGCACCCTTGGCCGCCTCGGCAGAGCGACCGCTGCGGATCGCGTTGATCACCGACCCGGCCGGACTTGGAGTGGATGACTCAGTGCGGGCAGGGGTCACACGGGCGGCGGCGATCCTCGAGGCGCACGGCGCGACCATCGACGCCATCGATTCGTCGGCACTCCGCGAGTCGGCGGCCCTGTGGCTCGAGATGGTCGCGACGGACATCCAACAGTTGTTCTTGTCCGGCATCAATGAGCTCGCGTCGGACGGCGCCCGCACGTTCGTTGCGGAGTTGATTCGCCTGAACGGCGAGGAGAGCCTCGAGCGATACGTGCGAGCACTTGGGCGTATCAACGGCATCGCGCAGTCGTGGGGAGCCTCGTTCCAAGTCTATGATGCCGTCCTCGGCCCGGTCTCTTCGCGCAACCCGTTTCCCGTCGGCTTCGATGTGGCCGGCGCCGACTCCGCACGCACGGTCCTCGAATCGCAGGTGCTGACGGTGACCGCCAACTTGCTCGGGCTTCCTGCCGTCGCGGTGCCGGTGGCCGTCACCGGCGGGATCCCGCAGTCCGTCCAGATCATCGGGCCGCTGTTCCACGAGACGCGCCTCCTTGACTTGGCAGAGCTGATCGAACGAGAAGTCGGCTCGGTCACGCCGATCGATCCGGTCTCGCGTTGACAGCTATGCATCCGTCTCCCGAACGCTGGATGGTCACGGCTCCGGTGCTGCTGGCGTTCTTCGTTGGCGGCGGACTCGCTGGAGCGTGTCTTGCGCGGGCGTTGGCGCCAGACTCCGAGCTCGCGCAGCTGATCGGGATGTTCGCACTGCCAATCGGACTGTTCTTCGGTCTCATCTTGTGGCTTGGCACCGCCTCGGTGATTGCGCTCACGCGTAGAGTGGCGCAGGCGGGCAAGCGACTGGAGGGGCCGCGGGCGGAGTACGAGTGGGGAACAACAGTGATCCCCCCTGGGTCGCGCGCGTTCGTCGTCACGTCGATCGTTCCTAGTCTGGCGGTTGGTGTGTTGGTCGGCCTTCTCTCCGCGACGTCGGGTGTGACGCTGTGTGCGGTCGCGTACGTCGGAATGGGTGCGGCCTATGGCGTACTCTGCTGGAAGGCTGCGGCCAACGGATACCTGCCGTTCCCGGTTGAGTAGTGATCTGCTTCGTTGCACATCCTCATTGGAGGTGACCAGTGGCCGAGACAGAAGCGAAGGTCCTGTGCGAATCGCCGACACCCGGCAAGCGCGGTACGCGCATCGCGAAATGGAAGTACGATGCCGTGCGGAAGGCGATTCGCGATGTGGTATCGCGAAGCTCGACGGGCACCGAGTTTCGACAGCTTGCCGGCCTCGTCGAGCAAGCGCTCTCCGCGGACCACCGACGGCGGCTCGGTTCCGTCGCGTGGTACACGGTCACGGTCAAGCTGCATCTTGAGTGCATCGGCGAGATTGAGCGGATTGCCGGGACTGAGCCGCAGCGCATCCGGCGACGGCGGTGAAGGACTGACGTCCGGCGAGGCGTTGCCGACGAGCTCGAGTCACGACGTGATGATCGCGCTGCAGAGCCCTACGTCGCCGTCACGTTCTATATCCGCGGATTCATCGGCATTCTCGGCGACTTGTGAGTCGCCATGAGTGCCTTTGCTGCTGCACCGACCCTCTGAATCCAGTCGCCATAACGTATGCTTCTGCTGCGAGCGCTCCCATAGTTGGTATGAAGCGGCGGCTGGACCTCCGC
>CAZYQM010000097.1:0-7846 GCA_964649965.1 uncultured Gemmatimonas sp. | reverse complement strand
ATTTCAACAGCTGCGTCACCGTGCGCGTGGACGGGATGCGAAAGTGCCGCGCAATCTCGCGCACGCTGGGCTGGTAGGTGTGCGTGGCGACGTGGTCGATGAGGTAGTGCCAGACTTTCCGTTCGACCGGCGTGAGGGGTGCACGCGGCAGGTCCGACGGGGCGTCCGGGCGCGTGGTCACGCTCAGGCGCCTGCGCGCATCCCCTGCAGGTGCGCGCAGGCGCGCGCGATGCGCGCCAGCGTACGCTCGCGGCCGAGCAAGGCCATCACCTCGAAGATGCCGGGCGAGGCGGCCGAGCCGACCAGCGCGACGCGCAGCGGCTGCAGGAGCTTGCCGGCGCCCACGCCCTTGGACTCGGCCAGCGCACGCATCGCCGGCTCCATCGTGGCTTCGTCCCAGGGTTCGAGGGTGCGCAGCGTCTCGCCGCAGGCCTCGAGCAGGGCCTGCGCCGCGGCGGGGTCCTTCCACTGCTTGGCGACGGCGTCCGGCTCGTACGCGAAGTCGTCGGTGAAGTAGGGCTTGGCCTGCGCGACGAGCTCGTCGGTGAGGCGCGCGCGAACGCGCAGCAACTCGAGCAGCTTGCGGTACCAGGCGGCGTTGGCGTCGAGCCAGGCCTCGGTGGTGTGGCCGGCCGCGACGAGCGGGCCGCGCAGCAGCGCCGCCGCCTCGGCGATCGGCATCCGCGCGAGGTGCTGGCCGTTCATCCACTCCAGCTTGGCCGGGTCGAACACGGCGGCTTTCTTGAGCAGGCCATCGGCGCTGAACGCCTCGATGAGCTGCGGCAGCGTCATCACTTCGTCGAAGTCACCGCCCGGCGACCAGCCGAGCAGGGCGAGGAAGTTGACCATCGCCTGCGGCAGGATGCCCTTGTGCTGGTAGTCGCCGACGGCGGTGGCGCCGTGGCGCTTGGAGAGCTTCTTGCCGTCCGTGCCGTGGATCATCGGCAGGTGCGCGAACTGCGGCAGCGGCGCGCCGAGGGCCTGGTAGAGCAGGATCTGCTTGGGCGTGTTGGAGATGTGGTCATCGCCGCGCATCACGATGGTGATGCGCATCGCGATGTCGTCGGAGACCACGGCGTGGTTGTAGATCGGCGTCGCGTCCGAACGCAGGATGACGAAGTCGTCGATGTCCTTGTTCGGGAAGCTGATGCGACCGTGCACGAGGTCGTCCCAGGCGGTGTCGCCCTCGGGGACGCGGAAGCGCAGCACGAAGGCCGTGCCGGCGGCGACGCGGCGGGCGATCTCGTCCTGCGGGAGCTTGTCGCAACGGCGGTCATAGCTGAACGCGCCCCCAGCGGCCTCGGCCGCGGCGCGGCGCTCGGCGATCTCCTCGGTGGTGCAGAAGCAGCGGTACACCTTGCCCGCGTCGAGCAGCCGCTGCGCGTCGGCGCGATGGCGCTCGAGGTTGGCGCCCTGGAAGACGACGTCCTCGTCCCAGTCGAGTCCCAGCCAGTGCATCCCGTCGAAGATCGCGCGCGTGGACTCGTCGGTGGAGCGGGCCTTGTCCGTGTCCTCGACGCGCAGGAGGAACTGGCCGCCGAGCTTGCGGGCGAGGAGCCAGTTGAAGAGTGCGGTGCGGGCGCCGCCGACGTGGAGGTAGCCGGTGGGGCTGGGGGCGAAGCGGAGGCGGGGAGCGGGCAAGGCTGAACGGGGAAGGGAGAACGGATAACGGTGAACGTAGAACGGAGAGCGCAGAATGCGTCGGGCCAGCATCCGTCTTGTCACAAAAGAAACCGGCCCGCCCGGACGAGGATCCGAGTCGGGCCAAGTTTCCACGGAGACGGAGGGATTCGAACCCTCGATAGGGGTTTAAGCCCCTATAACGGTTTAGCAAACCGCCGCCTTCAGCCTCTCGGCCACGTCTCCTTCCGGGGCGAACCCCGAGCCACGTAATCTCGCCGCTTGCGAGGGTCGAATCAAGGCGAATGGCGGGCGACTTCACGGCGCATCGCCGCGAGGATCTCGTCGTAGCGGCGGCCGAACATCTGCGGCTCCAGCAGGAGCGGGGTGTCCGCCTCGCCCTGCCGGAACTTGAAGAGCGGCGCCATCACCTTGGGGAAGCGCTCGATGTACTTGTCGGGGTCCTTCAGGACGATGTCCCCGATGAGGAAGGGGATATGCATCCATCGGGGCGGACGCAGTTCGATCCGGGAAATAGCGGAGGGTACAGGATTCGAACCTGTAAGTCCTTGCGGACGGCGGTTTTCAAGACCGCTGCAATAGCCATTCTGCCAACCCTCCCGGGCGTGCCCCCACAAAATAACGCGGCGGTCCGGCCAACGCCCATTGACGGACCGCGTATCGTTGTGTGCCACCAATCGCGCGAACAATGGACGACGCCCCGCCACCACGCAGTTCACAGCCCACCCTCGAGGCCCTGCGGGCGACGGGGGGCGACGAACTCGTGCGTGAGCTGTACGGATCGTTCAGCGACTTCGCCGCGGCGCAGGTGGCGTGGCTGGATCGGCTGGCCAAGGTGCAGGCCTACGGCGGGCTGCACGACGGCGCGCGGGTGCTGCGCATCAGTGCGCAGCAGGTGGGCGTGCTGGACGCGGTGAGCTGCTGCGAGCGCGTCGAGGCGGCGGCGCTGGCGCACGATGCCGCGGGGGTACGCGCGGGGCTCGAAGCCCTGCACGATGCGCTGGCCGCGGCGCGTCCCTGGGTGGACGCGCTCGCGGGTCGCTAGCCGCCTTACTGCGGCGGCGGGGTCAGAGGCAGCGGGACAGCCTGCGGGGAGTCGGTGCTTGGGCGCGTCGCCTCCGGACCCGGAAGCTGGGCCACCAGGTCGTTGAAGCGCATCGCCACGGCGACCTTGCGCACGTCCTGGAAGATCGAGTCCGCGGCCGCACGGTTGCCCGAGCGGGCCAGCGCCTCGCCCGTGATGATGCCGGTGTTCACGACCAGGCCGGGAATCCCGATGGACGGCACGTCGTGCCACTCGCTACGACGCGCGAGCGAGGCCGGCGCCTTGAACTCGCGCCACAGCGCCGCAGACGTCGCCACGTCCACCAGACCCTCGCCCGGCACGCGCACGATGCCGTTGCCTTCCTGCACGCGGCGAGGCATCAGCTTGCGCGTGTGGCCCTGCATCACGACGTAATCCTGCATGCCGAGCTGCTGCGGCAGGCCACCGGCCGTACGGCTGAAGTGGATCTCGCGGGTGTCGTTGTCGAGGATCATCCGCAGCACGAGGATGTCGGCTCGCTGCAGCACCTGGGGCTCGATGTCGGCAACGATCTCGCCCTTCTGAAAGCGCTGCGTGGAACGGATGTCCTGATAGAGAGGCAGTCGGTCCGCCTCCTCGAAAGTCATCTTGAGCGCCGGGCCGTCGGGCTTCGGCCACTCGCGGCCGCGGAAAGCCTCGGGGCCGTTCGCGGCGTCGTACTCGAACACTTCGCGGCGGATCATCTGCCGGGTGTACCACTCGGTGTTGAGCAACGAGGTGTTGGCGACCGTCACGTCCTTGCGGATGCCCAGCACTTCCTGCGCGTACCACAGCGGGAACGTGTCGTTGTCGCCGACGGTCACGAGGATGCCGTACGGTGCCACCGAATTGAGCATATCGATCGCGACGTCGGCGGTGTCCGTCTGGCCGGCGCGCGAGGCGCTGGTCCAGTTGGCGAACAGCGGAATGAACGCGAGGACCAGGATCGGCGCGCCGAAGGCCCAGCCCTTGTTGGTCGGCAGATCATACGTCTCCTTGCCGACCGTCACGCGCTCGCGGCCGATGACCACCGCGATGCTCTCCCACACGTACACGAGGCCCAGCGCGGCCCAGACCGACCACGCCGAGAAGCTCCAGAGGTAGAAGTAGTCGCGGTCGCGGACTTCACGGTCCACCGATGCGCCCAACTCCGGCGCCTGCGACGCGCCGTACTTGAAGTTCAGGTAGTAGATCAGGCCCAGCGTCAGCGTGAGCATCAGCGGCCCGAAGAACGCGAAACTTCGAGGGTCGCGGCGATAGTGCACCCAGCCGCCGAGGATGCCGAGTAGGAGGAAGATCGCCGCCAAACCACCTTGGAGGCCCGGGCGCTCGCCGTTCGCGTCGCGGATCCACTGCCACTTGAAGTACAGCCACCACATCCCGATCTGCGCCGTGAACGGCGCCATCCGCTCCGTCACCGGGGGCTTGGCATACTGCCCACGGTTGAAGTTGTACATAAAGGCTTCGTACGTGCCCTTCGACAGCGTGCAATCCAGCCGCAGTCCCTCGCGGCAGGCGGTGGGCTCACCCTCGTTAATCGGCGGATTGTGCGCCGCGCGGATCGGCTGCGTCGCGAACGGCGTCGCACCGAGGATGCCCACGCCGAGGCACACGAGGATCAACTTCCAGTTCGTGATGATGCTCGGCTTGCGCAGCAGCACCGCCACGCCGGCCGCCGGCAGCACCAGCATTCCCGCCATATGGTTCGCGTAGCCGAGGCCGCAGAGGTACGCGACGAGGATGAGCAGCTTGTTGGCCCCCGGCGCATCGGGCTCGTCGCACCAGCGCACGATCAGCCAGGCGCTGATCGCCATCCCGACCAGCGAGACCGTGTACACCTTCTCGTTGACGACCGAGTTGCTCCACACCGTGAACGCCGTCGCGCCGATCAGCACGGCCAGCGCGCCGCCGGCGATGCGCTGCCAGCGCTTCTCGAACCAACCCACCAGCACGCGCTCGGTGATGAGGAACCACATCCCGGCCGAGACGGCCGAGGAGATGGCGGCGAGCAGGTTCACGCGCATCGCCACGCTGGGCGCGATGGGCAGGATGCTGAACACGCGCCCGATGAGCACGAAGAACGGGTTGCCCGGCGGATGCGGCAGGCCCAGCGTGTACGCCGCGGCGATGTACTCGCTCGTGTCCCACATCGCGGTCTCGGGCGAGAGCGTGATGAGGTAGAGCAGGAACGTCAGCCCCGCCGCGATGGCGGCGGCGAAGTACGACGGACGGTAGTCGAGATTGGCGCTCATTGGTCAGGCTTTGGGGGAAAACAGAAAGCTGGGCGTTGGGCGCGGAACGGGGAAGGGTGGACGGGAAACGTGAAACAGTGAAGGGGGAACGGAGAACGCGGAACGATGACGGGTGAACGGGGAAGGGGGCGACTGCCCCGTTTCGCGTTCCCCCTGCTCCTTTGTCTCTCCCTTAGTGCCGAAAGGTTCGCTGCCCGGTGAACACCATCGCGATCCCGTGTTCGTCTGCCGCGGCGATGACCTCGTCGTCGCGCACCGAACCACCGGGCTGCACGATGGCGCGTACCCCGGCCGCCGCGGCCTGGTCCACGCCGTCGCGGAACGGGAAGAACGCGTCGCTGCCGAGCGCCGAACCGTTCGGATCGTGGTTGGCAGCCTTCGCCTTGTGCACGGCGAGGAAGGCGGCGTCCACGCGGCTCATCTGCCCGGCGCCGATGCCGATCGTCGCGCCGTCGCGGGCGAGCACGATGGCATTCGACTTCACGCTGGCCACCGCCCGCCACGCGAAGAGCAGGTCCGTGAGCTCGGCGCTGGTCGGCTGCCGCTTGGTCACGACGCGCCAGTTGCGGTCATCGAGCGTGGCCGACATCCGCTCCTGCACGAGGATGCCGCCGCGCACGCCCTTCACGTCGAGCGCGGTGCCGGTTGCGCGCGCCGCGCCTTCGAGCACGCGCAGGTTCTTCTTGGCGCCGAGCACCGCGAGTGCCTCGGGCAAGAATGCCGGCGCGATCAGGCATTCCACGAACAGCGAGGCGACGGCCTGCGCCGCAGCCTCGTCCACCGGCACGCTGAACGCGATCACGCTGCCGAAGGCCGAGACGGGATCGCAGGCCAGCGCCTTCTGATACGCCTCGAGCGCGGTCTTGCCCGTGGCGAGCCCGCAGGGCGTGGTGTGCTTGATGATCGCGCAGGCCACCTCCTCGCCGAAGGGGTCGATCGCGAGCATCGCGCCTTCGAGGTCGAGCAGGTTGTTGAAGCTCAGCTCCTTGCCGCCGTGCTGCTTGAGGGCGCCGAGGCCAGCCCCTTGGCGCTCGACGTAGAACGCGGCCGCCTGGCCGGGATTCTCACCGTAGCGCAGCGTCTGCACGCGCTCGAAGCCCATCGCCAAGCGCTCGGGGAAGCGTTCGTCGCGCTGCGCGGCGAACCAGCCGCTGATCGCGGCGTCATAACTCGCCGTGTGTGCGTACACCTTCTCGGCCAGGTTGCGGCGCATCTCGAAGGCGTCGCCGCCGTTGGCCAGGGCCTCGAGCACGCGGCCGTAGTCTGCGGGATCCACCACCACCGTGACCGACGCGAAGTTCTTCGCCGCCGAGCGCAGCATCGACGGACCGCCGATGTCGATCTGCTCGATCACGTCTTCCGGTGCGAGGCCCGGCTTGGCGGCCGTCTCACGGAAGGGATACAGGTTCACGCAGACGAGGTCGATCGGCGCGATGCCGTGCTCGGCGATCGCCGCCATATGCTCGGGGAGGTCGCGGCGCGCGAGCAGTCCGCCGTGGACGACGGGATGCAGCGTCTTCACGCGCCCGTCGAGCATCTCGGGGAAGTTCGTGATCTCGCTGATGTCGCGCACATCGAGATTCGCGGCGCGCAGCGCCTTCGCGGTGCCGCCGGTGGAGACGAGGTCATAGCCGCGCTCCACGAGCCCGCGGGCGAAGTCCACGAGGCCGGTCTTGTCGGAGACGGACAGCAGGGCAGTAGGCATCAGGGCAACTCGATGTCGTAGTCGAAGTCGGGCACGCCGCGCACGCGGCCGTCGGGACCGAGCGCGAGGGCGCCACTGGTCAGGAGATGAACGCACCAGGGATACAGCTGATGCTCGGCGGCGAGCACGCGGGCAGCGAGCGTGTCCGGCGTGTCGTCGTGATGCACCGGCACGGGCCACTGGGCGACGATGGCGCCTTCGTCGTAGAGCTCACTGACGAAGTGCACGGTGGGGCCGCTCACGCGCGCGCCGGCCTGGAGCACCGCGGCGTGGACGCGAGCGCCGTACATCCCGGGTCCACCGAAGGCCGGCAGCAACGCGGGATGCACGTTGAGCATCCGCCCATCGAAACGCCGCACCACCGCGAGCGGCACCAAACGCAGATAGCCCGCCAGCGCGATGTGCGTGATGCCGTGCTCGGCGAGCAGCGCGTCGAGTGACTCGTTGCGGTCCTTGGGGAGATGCACCGCCGGCACGTCCCAGCCGCGGGCCCGTTCCAAGGCGCCTGCGGCGCTGCGGTCCGAAACCACCAGCGCGAGTTCCGCCGAGGCCGCGCTGCCACGCGCGACGAGGTCGCCGCGGATGGCCTGCAGGTTGCTGCCGCTGCCAGAGGCGAGGACGGCGAGGCGGGCGCGGGAGGTCGTCACGGGGGGAATCTACCGCGCGGCGGGAAGCGAGACGAGCACGGTTACGGCGCCTCGGGGCCGAGCACGCGAGCGACGGCGTCGCGCAGCGTGGGCGCGAGTTCCGCCTCGCGCTCGGCGCGTTCGCGGTCGTCGCCGGGCGTGTCCACGCTGGGCACGAGGATGCCGCGCCCACCGAGGGCAAGCGCCGGCGCGACGTCGCGGAAGCGATCGCCTATGTACAGCGAGCGTGCGACGTCGAGGCCAAGCTCACGCGCGGCCGTGCGATGCAGCAGCGTGCCGGGTTTGCGGCATTCGCAGGGGCCGCTGCGTTCGGGCTCGTGCGGGCAGTGATAGCTCGCGTCGAGCGTGACGCCCTCGGCCGCCAGCAGCTCGTCGAGCCGCGCGCGGACGGATTGATAGTCCATCTCAGTGAGCAAACCACGGGCGATGCCGGACTGATTGGTGATCACGACGAGCGCGTAGCCGGCGTCGGCGAGGCGGCGCAGCGGCGCGGCGACGTCGGGGAGCAGGCGCAGCAGCGCGGGGTCGCGCAGGTCGT
>CAZYQM010000096.1:6136-7861 GCA_964649965.1 uncultured Gemmatimonas sp. | reverse complement strand
CCGGTCTACTACATCCAGATGGCGCACGCGCGCGTCTGCGGCATCTTCCGCGTCGGCGAGATTGATGCGGCGACGATCACCGGCGAGGGCGTGGACTGGTCGCTGCTCGACACGACCGAAGAGCGCGAGCTGGTGAAGGCGATCCTCGACTGGCCGGCCTTCGTGGCGACGGCGGCGGAGAACCTCGAGCCGCACCGCATCGCGAACTGGCTGCTCGAGACGGCGCGCCTCGTGCACACCTGGTACCACAAGCATCACGTCCTCGGGGAGGCGCCGGAGTTGATGCAGGCCCGGCTCGCCCTCGCCAAGGCCGTGCGCATCACGTTGGCCAACGGGCTCGGGCTGCTCGGCATCGCCGCGCCCGAGCGGATGTAGTTTCTCTTCGTTCGACTTGAACGGCATCACCACGGAGACACGGAGGCACGGAGACTACACGAGGACCAGTGGAGAGGAACGGCCGGTGCCTTGGTCAGGGCCTCCGAGAAGTCGGCGTCCTCGCTGTTGCAGTCTCTGTGTCTCTGTGTCTCCGTGGTGAATGAGTGGCTGTAGAACTCTCCCACCCTGAGATCTAGATGAGCGTGCTCGTCGTCGGTTCCGTCGCCCTCGATTCCGTCGAGACTCCCTTCGGCAAGGCCGATGAAGTCCTCGGCGGCTCGGCCAACTACTTCGCCGCCTCGGCGTCGCACCAGACGCAGGTCCAGCTCGTCGGCGTGGTCGGCAGCGACTACCCGATGGAGAAGCTCGAGCCGCTGAAGGCCCGCGGCATCGACTTCGCCGGCCTCGAGACCGCCGAGGGCGAGAGCTTCCGCTGGCGCGGCCGCTACCGCCACGACCTCAACTCGGCCGAGACGCTGGAGACGCGCCTCGGCGTGTTCTCGCACTTCCGGCCTAAGATCCCCGCGCAGTTCCGCTCGGCGGATTTCGTCTTCCTCGCCAACATCGACCCGCGCCTGCAGCTCGAAGTGCTCGGCCAGGTGGAGCGGCCCAAGCTCGTCGCCTGCGACACGATGAACTTCTGGATCGAGTCGCGCCGCACCGACCTGCTCACGCTGCTCGGCAAGGTGGACCTCATCACGCTCAACGACGGCGAGGCGCGCCAGCTCACCGAGAAGGCCAATCTCGTGCACGCGGCGAAGTGGATCCTCGAGCGCGGGCCGAAGACGGTGCTCATCAAAAAGGGCGAGCACGGCGCCTTTATGTTCACCAAGGACACCATCTTCCACGCGCCGGCGTATCCGCTGGAGAGCGTGTTCGATCCGACGGGCGCGGGCGATTCCTTCGCCGGTGGTTTTATGGGCTGGCTGGCCCGCACGGGTGACCTGAGCGAGGCCAATATGCGGCGCGCGGTGATCGTCGGCTCGGCGATGGGCTCGTTCGTCGTCGAAGGCTTCTCGCTCAAGCGCCTGCTCGAGGTGTCGCGCGAGGACATCGAGAATCGCGTGGCCGACTTCCACCAGCTGGTGACCTTTGACCGGGCGTTGAACGCGTGAGCGCGAACGAGAAGCTGACCTATGCGAGCGCCGGCGTGGACATTGATGCCGCCGACGACTCCAAGCACCGCATCAAGAAGCTCGTCGAGAGCACCTTCACGGCCGGGGCGCGCGGTGCCTTCGGCGGCTTCGGCGGGATGTTCCGCGTGCCCGAGGGCGCCAAGAAGCCGCTGCTCGTCGCCAGCGCCGACGGCGTGGGCACGAAGATCAAGACGGCCATCGAGGCCGACCGCAT
>CAZYQM010000096.1:3262-6126 GCA_964649965.1 uncultured Gemmatimonas sp. | reverse complement strand
CAACCACTGCGTCAACGACATCCTGGTACAAGGCGCGAAGCCGCTGTTCTTCCTCGACTACGTCGCCTTCGGCAAGCTGATCCCCAGTGTCGTCGAAGGCGTCGTCGCCGGCGTGAGCGCGGGTTGCCGCGAGAACGGCGCCTCGCTGATCGGCGGCGAGACGGCGGAGATGCCGGGCGTCTACACGCCGCCCGACTACGATCTCGCCGGCTTCATCGTCGGGTGGGTGGAAGAGGACCAGGTGATCACCAGCGCCGGCGTGAAGGACGGCGACGTGCTCGTCGGGCTCGCCAGCACGGGCCTGCACACGAACGGCTACTCGCTGGCGCGCCGCATCGTGGCCGAGCGGTTGAAGCTCGGGCCGCACGACGCGTTCCCGGAGCACGGCGGCAAGAGCGTCGCCGACGTGATGCTCGCGGTGCACCGGTCCTACCTCAACATCCTCGGTGGTGCGCTGCATCACGTGCACGCGATGGCGCACATCACCGGCGGCGGCATCCCGGGCAATCTCGACCGCGCGCTGCCGTCACATCTTGACGCCGTGGTGGACACGACGGCGTGGGACATTCCACCCTTGTTCCGGGTATTGGAGGAGGCCGGGCAGGTCGAGCGCGCGGAGATGTATCGCGCGTTCAATATGGGCGTCGGGATGATTGTGATTACCGACACAGCCGGTGCGTCCTATATTCGTGATGTTGCAGGACAGGCCGGTGTCGCCAGTTGGACCATCGGTCACATCCGCCCCGGGACGGGGCGGGTCAACCTCGTCTAGCAAGGAGCGGAATCCGAATGCGTCGTATCCTGGTTGCCTCGTTCGCGGTCGCTGCGTTTTCCCTGACCGCGCCCTCCACGGTGGCAGCGCAGCAGGCCTGCGGTGCGGGTAGCGATCCCCTCGCGGCGGATGCGTGCGCCACGGGCGCGGACTTCCTGCGTTATATGGCGCCGCAGCTCGGCACGTCGCTGGTCGGCGGTTCGCATACGCTGGGCATCGGTACCAACCTCGGGGGCTTTCCGCACTTCGCGATCGCGGTGCGTGCGAACGCGGTGATGGGCTCGCTGCCGGACATCGATAACCTCAGCGCCGGGGCCGCCACTCCGCGCAACTACACGGTCAAGGATCAGTATCTCGGCCTGCCGACCGTGGACTTCGCGCTCGGCCTCACCAAGGGCTTCAACCTCGGCGTGACGCGCATCGGCGGCATCGACCTCATCGGCGGCGCGACCTACGTGCCGGAAGTGAGCGAGCAGGATTTCTCGGTCGCCGCGCCGGACGGATCGCTCTCGCTTGCCTATGGCGCGCGCGTCGGCCTGCTCCAGCAGTCGGCCCTGATCCCGGGCGTCGCGTTCTCGTGGATGAAGCGCGATATGCCGACGCTCGACCTCAGCACGACGACGGACGGTGGCGACCAGCTCTCGATCAACAACCTCGCCATCAAGAGCACCTCGTGGCGCCTGTCGGCGCAGAAGAACTTCCTGCTCTTCCAGTTCGGCGCCGGCTTCGGCAAGGACAACTACGACTTCAACGCGGACGTCGCGGCCTCGGTGGACGGCGGCACGTACAACGGCTCGTTCAACGCCGCGCAGGAGATGTCGCGCACCACGATGTACGGTTCGCTCGGCATCAACCTCTTCCTCGTGAAGATCGTCGGCGAAGTCGGTCAGGTCAGCGGCGGCAGCGCCCCGACCTACCACACGTACGACACCGCCGCCGACGCCAAGCGGATGTACGGAACGGTCGGTATCCGCATCAGCTTCTAATCCACCGATCCACGTGACCCCAGCCGACGCCGCGCAGGACGCGGCCCATATGCGCCGCGCGCTCGACCTGGCGCGGCGCGGCTGGGGCCAGACGGCGCCGAACCCTATGGTCGGCGCCGTCGTCGTTCGCGATGGCCAAGTCATCGCCGAGGGCTGGCACGCGCGCTTCGGTGGCCCGCACGCTGAAGCAGCCGCCTTGGCGGCGTTGCATAAGAAAGACGCCCGCGACGCCGACGTCTACGTCTCGCTCGAACCCTGCGCGCACCACGGCAAGACGCCGCCCTGCGCCGATGCGCTCATCAAGGCCAAGGTCCGCCGCGTCGTCGTCGCCTGCCGCGATCCCAACCCCAAGGCCAGCGGTGGCATCGACAAGCTGCGCGCCGCGGGCATCCAGGTGGACGTCGGCATCGAGCAGGAGGCCGCCGAGGAGCTCAACGCGCCGTTCCTCTTCGCCGCGCGGCGCGAGGACCGCCCCTTCATCACGCTGAAGCTCGCGCTCTCGGCCGAGGGTGCCGTCGCGCCCGGCGATGGGCGCCAGCACTGGCTCACGGGCCCCGAGTCGCGGCGGGAGGTGCACCGCCTGCGTGCCGGCGCCGACGCGATCCTCGTGGGCATCGGCACCGTGCTCGCCGACGATCCCGCGCTCACCGTCCGCGAGTGGGCGGAGCCGCGCGTGCCGCCGCGCCGCCTCGTGCTCGATCGTCGGGCCCGCCTGCCGCTCGCGAGCAAGCTAGTGAAGACCGCGCGCGAGGTGCCGGTGGGCGTGCTCACCAGCAATCCCGATCCGCGGGCGATGGCCGCCCTCACCGCGGCCGGCGTCGAGGTCAGCGTGGCCGGCGACCTGAAGGCCCACCTGCGCGCCCTTCGCAACCGGGGCATCCACCACATTCTGGCCGAGCCGGGGGATCGCGCGGCCACGGCCCTCCTGGAGGGCGGATTCGTGGACCGACTGATTATCTTTCGGACGTCGGTCCCGCTGGGGGCCGGCGCCCTCGCCGGGGTCGGGAAGGTCCTGCCGCCGGTCGAGGGGGGCGCGGGATGGTCGGTGCTCGCCGAGCAGTCATTCGGGGCGGACGCGATGACCATCTACCGGAAGGACGCGCCTC
>CAZYQM010000096.1:0-3252 GCA_964649965.1 uncultured Gemmatimonas sp. | reverse complement strand
TGATTCCACCCTCGCGGCGCCGATGTTCACTGGTCTGATCACAGCGGTTGGCGAAGTCACGGCGGTCTCCACCACGGAGGCCGGCCGCGAACTCGTGATTGCCGCGCCGTACGAGGATGTCACGCTGGGCGAGAGCATCGCCTGCAGCGGCGTCTGCCTCACCGTGCGCGACGTCGCGCCGGGCCAGTTCACGGTCGGGGCCGTCGTGACCACGCTCGACCGCACGCACACCGGCGACTGGACCATCGGCACGCGGCTCAACCTCGAGCGCGCGATGGCCGTCGGCGACCGCCTCGGCGGACACATCGTGCAGGGCCACGTGGACGGCGTGGGCCTCGTCGAGCGCGCCGAGCGCCGCGAAGATGCGTGGATCCTCGACGTCCGCGTGCCCGACGACATTGACGAACTGCTCGTGCCGCGCGGCTCCATCGCCGTGGACGGCGTGAGCCTCACGGTCGTCGAACTGCCGGCGCCGAACCTGATGCGCCTCAGCATCATCGAGCACACGCTGCGGCACAGCACCCTCGGGAGCCTCGCGGCGGGAAGCCGGGTTCATCTGGAAGGGGACATCCTCGCCAAGCACATCAAGCGCCTCGCGGCGCCCTTACTGAAGAGTTGAGAATGTTCGGGACCATCGAACAGGCCATTGACGACCTCAAGGCCGGCAAGTTCATCGTCGTCGCGGACGACGAAGATCGCGAGAACGAAGGGGACCTCATCTGCGCGGCGGAGTTCGTCACGCCGGCGATGGTCAACTTCCTGATGCAGGCCAAGGGAATGATCTGCGTGGCGCTGAGCCCGGCGCGCGTGGAGACCCTCGACCTCGAGATGATGGGCTCGGAGAACACCGACGCCCTGCGCACCGCGTACACGGTCACCGTGGACGCTGCCCCGCGCCACGGCGTGACGACGGGCATCAGCGCCAGCGACCAGGCGACGACGATCCGCCTCCTCGCCGATCCGGCGAGCGAGCCGCGCGACCTGCGGCGTCCGGGGCACGTGCATCCGCTCCGCGCCCGCGAAGGCGGCGTGCTGCAGCGTGTCGGTCACACCGAGGCGGCGGTGGACCTGATGCGCCTCGCCGGGCTCCAGCCCGCCGGCGTCATCTGCGAGATCCTCAAGGGCGACGGATCCACCGCGCGCCGCCCGGACCTCGAGGCCTTCTCCAAGGAGCACGGCCTCACGTTCATCACCGTGGCGCAGTTGGTGGCCTACCGCCTGCAGCACGAGCGCCTCGTGCATCGCGAGGCCGAGGCGCGCCTGCCCACCGAGTTCGGCGAGTTCCACCTCGTCGGCTACCGCAACGACGTGGACGCGCGCGAGCACGTCGCGCTCGTGTACGGCGACGTGCAGGGCGGCGCCGACGTGCTCGTGCGGATGCACTCGAAGTGCCTCACCGGCGACACCTTCCATTCGCTGCGCTGCGATTGCCACTGGCAACTGCACGAGGCGATGCGCCTCGTCGTCGAGGCGGGCAAGGGCGTCATCGTGTATCTCGACCAGGAAGGGCGCGGCATCGGCCTCATCAACAAGCTGAAGGCCTACCAGCTGCAGGACGAAGGCGCGGACACGGTCGAGGCCAACGAGCGCTTGGGCTTCGCTCCGGACCTGCGCAATTACGGAATCGGCGCCCAGATCCTCCTCGACCTGGGGCTCAAGTCCATCCGCCCGATCACGAACAATCCCAAGAAGCTCGTCGGGCTCGAAGGCTACGGCCTCGCCCTCGGCGAGCGCGTGCCGATCGTGTCGCCGGCCAACGGCGAGAACGCCGAGTACCTCGAGACCAAGCGCACGAAGCTCGGTCACCTGCGGGCGGTCTGATGGCCGAGTTCATCGGGGTGCCCAGCGCCGAGGGTCGGCGCGTCGTGATCGTCGCCAGCCGCTTCAACGAACACATCACGCAGAAGCTCGCCGACGGCGCGCTCTCCTGCTGCCTGAAGCACGGGGCAAAGCTCGAGGACGTGGACCAAATCTGGGTCCCCGGCGCCTGGGAGCTGCCGCCGGCCGTGATGAAGGCGCTGCAGACGGAGCGCTACGATTGCGTCGTCGCCGTCGGGGCGGTGATCCGCGGCGAGACGCCGCACTTCGACTTCGTCGCCGGCGAAGCCAACCGCGGCCTCGCGCTGCTGCAGGGCGAGTTTGGCGTGCCGATCGGCCTCGGACTGCTCACCACGGATACGATGCAACAGGCCGAGGATCGCGCGGGCGGCGCGCACGGCAACAAGGGTTGGGACGCGGCGCTCGCCGCGCTCGAGATGGCCGATCTCTTCGGCCGCCTCGACCTGATGTCGGACGCGGAGGGCTGATGGCGCGCATCGAGACCCGTGGGCGCGCCCGCGCGCTGCAGGCGCTCTACGCCTGGGACGTGCGCAAGGACGAGGTGCCGCTGCCGCGCGTCGCGCAGTTGGTGTGGGACGACCTCTCCACGCCGCCCGAGGAGCGCGCCTTCGCACACGCGCTCATCCAGCTCATCGACGCCGATCGCAAGACGATGGACGCCGAGCTGTCCGAGGTCACGACCAACTGGCGCCTCGAGCGCCTCGGCCACATCGAACGCTGCGTGCTGCGCCTCGGGGCCGCCGAGCTCACGCAGGGCGGCACACCGCCGCGCGTCGTCATCCAGGAATGCGTGCGCCTCGCCGAGCGCTTCGGCTCGGGGCAGAGCGCGCGGTTCGTGAACGGCGTGCTCGACGCCCTCGCGCGACGAATGGGCCGGCTGTCTTGAAGATCTGCGCGGTCAACTGGCAGGACCTCGAGAATCCGCTCGGCGGCGGCGCCGAGACGCACCTGCACGAGATCCTCGACCGTCTCGCGGCCGCCGGCCACGAGGTCGTGCTGCTCTGCGGCGGCTGGCCCGGCTGTCCGCCGCGCGCGACGCGCAACGGCGTCGAGATCCATCGCGTCGGCACGCGGCAGACCTTCGCCCTGCTCGCGCGCGCCTACTGGGAGCGCGAACTCGCCGCGCGGAACTTCGATGTCCTCTACGAGGATATTAATAAGATGCCGCTCTTCACCACGCGCTGGAGCGGGCCGCAGCGGGTCGTGGTCGTCGTGCCGCATCTGTTCGGCGGCGCGGCCTTCCAGGAACTGAACCCCGTGCTCGCGTCGGCGGTCTGGCTCTCCGAGCGCCCCATCCCGTGGATGTACCGGGACGTGCCGTTCCAGGCGATCAGCGAGAGCACGGCCGACGACCTCGTCGCGCGCGGGATCCGCCGCGACCTCGTGAAGGTCATCCCGCCGGGCGTGAGCTTC
>CAZYQM010000095.1:6940-7892 GCA_964649965.1 uncultured Gemmatimonas sp. | reverse complement strand
CGAGCCCGCGCGGCAGCAGCCCGAGGATGGCGTTGCCGATGGTGCTCTTGCCGGCACCGGAGCGCCCGACGATGCCGACGCTCGAGCCGGGCGCGAGCGTGAAGGAGACATCGTCGAGCAGACGGCGTGGCGTGGCGGCATCCGTCTGCACGCCGAGGTTGCGCACGAGGAGCTGGGCGCCGCTCACGTCTCGTCCTCCGCCCGCTGCGCCACGCGCTCGGCGAGCAGGTTCGCGGCCAGCGTGGCCGCGACGATCGCGAGCGTGGGGAAGAGCACCAGCCACCACGCGCGCAGCAGGCGGCCCTCGGCTTCGAGGATGATGTTGCCCCAACTCGCGTGCGGCGGTGCGACACCGAGGCCGAGGAAGCTCAGCGCGGCCTCGAGCGGCAGCGCCGCGGCGAACGCGACGGTGGCGGCGACGCCGAGCGTCGGCAGCAGGCCCGGCAGGATGTGGCCGCGCCAGAGACGGCGCCGCGGCACGCCGAGCGCGACGGCGGCCTTCACGTGCTCGGTGGCGAGCAGGCGTCGCGTCTCCTGTCGGACGAGGCGCGCCGCCGTCATCCAACCCGTCGCGCCGAGTACCGCGGCAAGCGCGACGGGCGGCAGCGGCCCCGATGCGGCGACGACGAGCAGGAGCAGCAGTAGGCGCGGGATGGCGAGCATCGCGTCGGTGAGCCGCATCAGCAGGGCGTCGATGCTGCCACCGCGCACCGCGGCCGTCGCGCCGACGAGCGTGCCGAGCGAGAGCGCCACGAGCACGGCCAGCGTCGCGATGCTGAGTGACGCGCGCGCGCCGTACAGCACGCGCGAGAGCACGTCGCGCGAATACGGATCGGTGCCCATCCAATGCTCGGGACCGGGCGGCATCAGCGCGCGACCGAGCGGATCGAGCTGCGCGATGGGATCGTAGGGCGCGAGCAGCGGCGCGAGCAGGGCGGCCAGCGCGAAGCCG
>CAZYQM010000095.1:3296-6930 GCA_964649965.1 uncultured Gemmatimonas sp. | reverse complement strand
TCGGGCGCCGTTCGGCGAGCCCGAGAACGTGCGGATGCCGAGCGGAAGGCGCAGTGATCGCATCGGAAGGCGAAGCGTGCGCATCATAGCCGGCTCCGCAGGCGCGGGTCCGCCCAGGCGACGGCGAGGTCGGCCAGCAGCGTGGCGAACGTGACGGCGACGCTGGTGACGATCACCGCGCCGACGACGAGCGGGTAATCGCGGTACGCGACCGCCTCGACGAGGGCGCGCCCCATTCCCGGCCAATCGAAGATGCGTTCGATGAGCACCGTGCCGCCGGCGAGGGCGCCGAGCATCACGCCCAGCACGGTGAGGACGGGCGAGATCGCGTTGCGCAGCGCGTGGCGGAAAAGCACGCGCCGTTCCGGGATCCCGGTGGCCCGCGCCGCGCGGATGAACTCGGCGTCCCGCACGCTGCGCATCGCCGCGCGCTGGTGACGGGCGAGCACTGCCGCGACGGCAATCGCCAGCGTGCCGGCCGGCAGCACGAGATGGCGCAGCAGGTCGAACAGCCCCGCGGTGCCCTCGCTGCGCATCCCGCTCACCGGCAACCAGCGGAGCTCGAGCGCGAAGAGCATCGCCAGCGCGAGGGCGAGGACGAACTCGGGCACGGACGAGATCACGAGGAGTGCGCGGTCGCTCAGGTGTGCGAGGCGGGACTCGTAACGCCAACCCTGCCAGGCGCCGATCGCGACGCCGAGCAGCACGCCGACGAGCAGGCCGACGCTCGCCAGCAGGAGCGAGTTCGGCAGCAGCGCGGCGATGACGTCGGCGACCGGGCGTCCGCGCGAGTGCGACCAGCCGAGGTCGCCGCGGAGGATGCCGCCGACGAAGCGCAGGTACTGCTCCGGCACCGGGCGGTCGTAGCCGAAGGTCTCACGCATCGCCGCGACGGCTTCGGGTGGCACGCCGGGCTGGTCGAGTGCCGCGAAGAACGGATCGCCGGGGGCGAGGCGGATGAGGACGAAGCAGAGCGTGACGACGATGCCGACGACGGCGATCGCCTGGCCGATGCGGGCAGCGAGGACGCGCATCACGCGCGGGGCGTCCTCAGTTCGCGGGGCGGGCGTCGCGCGGCAGGCGCTGCGCGGGGTCCACGGACCATTCGTGCAGCGAGCGCCACCAGCCGTCGGCGCGCCACGCGGGGATGGTGAAGCGGCGGTGCACCGCGGCGACGGTGCGCGGCTCGTACAGGAAGAGCGCGGGCACCTCGTCGGCGATCGTCTGGTAGGCGCGCGTGAAGGCGCGGCGCGCGTCGTCGCGGTCCATCGCGGCGAGTCCTTCCATCACGGCGGCGTCGAAGTCGGCGTTCTCCCAGCGGCCGTCGTTGCGCGTGCCCTGGCCGGGCTTGGTCGCGCTCATCCAGGTGCCGACCAGCGCGCGCGGCGAGGGGATCGTGAGCCAGCCGCCGAAGACGGCGTCGAACTGTCCGGCCTCGCGCTTCTGCGTGAACGTGCGGTTCTCGGCGCGTTCGATGTCCATCGCGACGCCGACCTGGCGCAGTTGCTCCTGGAGCAGCACGGCCATCCGTTCGCGATTGCGGCTGGAGCCCGGCACCAGCGCGGTGAAGGCGAGGCGGCGCCCGTCGCGGCGGCGGATGCCGTCACGCGGATCCACGCGCCAGCCGAGCGAGTCGAGCAGGGCCGCGGCGCGTGCGCGGTCGAAGGGAATGGCGCGCACCGTGGAGTCGTAGGTGAACTGCGCGTGCACGTACGGACCGTCGGCGACGAAGGCCAGCGTGTCGAACACGGCGCGCACCGCCTGCTCGCGATCCACCGCGTGGGCGATCGCGCGGCGCAGCGCGACGTCGGTGAACAGCGCGTGCGGCCGCGTGCGGTTGCGCGCGTCGCGGAAGTTGAACGCGACGTAGGAGTAATCGAAGGAGTTGGCCGCGACGAGACGCACGTGCGGATGGCGCGCGGCCTCGGCGATGTCGCCGGCAGGCACCAACTCCCAGACGTCGGCTTCCTCGGCCCAGATCTTGGCGAGGCCCGTCGCGGGCTCCGGCGAGATGGTGACGATGACGCGATCGAGGCGTGCGCGGCCACGGTAGTAGTCGTCCACGGCGGCGAACTCGAGGCGTTCGAGCGGTTCCCACGCGACGAAGCGGAACGGCCCGCTGCCGACCGGCGTGCGCGCCAGGGCGCTCGTCGCGAGCGGCGAACCGTCGGTGGGCAGCAGGTGCGCCGGAAGCGGGAAGATCACCGACGCCGCATAGAACTGCTCCGGCGCGCGCGCGGCGTAGCGGATGACGACGCGCGCGTCGCCGTCGGCGGTGACGGACGCGATGTCGGTCAGTTCGGCGCGCGCCGAGGATCCGTTGGTGGAGTCCATCAGCGCGCGATAGCCGGCTTCGACGTCGGCGGCGACGACCGGGCGGCCATCGTGCCACCGCGCGTCGGGGTCGAGCTCGAAGGTGATGGCCAGCGAATCGGCGCTCCAGCTCCAGCGCGCGGCGAGGCGCGGCTGGAAGTCCGCGTCGCCGACGGTGTTCAGCGAGGGACCGATCTCGACGAGGCGGTCGAAGAGCAGTTCCGACGCGAGTCGGCCCTGCGAGGTGCGCACGAGCGGCGGCAGCAGGGCGTCGGCATCGGCGGCCGCGGCGACGACGACGGTGCCGCCGGCGGGACCGCGGTCGGAAGCATCGCCGCAGGCGGCGAGCGCGAGGATCAGGACGGGCAGGAGGCGGCGCACGGGCGTGTGGTGAAGGGAGTGCGACGTCCGAAAGGTTACCGGACTAGCGGCGATACGTCCACCGTGGGTCGCGGTAGGTCGTGAGGTGATGCGCGATGTCGTCGGCGATTTCCGAGGGGTCGAAGCCGTCGAGGCGCGCGCGCGCACCGGACGCGGCGCTGCCCACGGCGTCCCGGAGCGCCGCCGTCAGGGCATCGTGCACGTCGCCGACGCTGACGTCGCGGCCAAGCGCGGCGGAGAGTGTGGCGGCGGGTGGCGGCGCGGTGCTGCCCCTGAGCTCCGCGACGATGGCTTGGTCGTCGCCAAGCAGGATGGAGCCGTGCTGCAGCAGGGCGTGCTCGTCGCGGCGCTGCGCGGAGCCGACGAGCTTGCGCCCGTCCACGACGAGTTCGCCCTCGTTGGGCTCGGCGAAGCAGGCCGCGCCGTCGGGAGCGAGGGGACGTCCGCGGCGCTCGGCGATCGTCGCCGGCACGCCGAGCCGCTGCAACGCGCCGAGGAGGATGGCGTTGATGGCGGCGTAGGTCTCGCGCAGCGAGCCGCCGCGCGTCGGGGCGGTCACGCTGTAGGTGATCTCGCGGTGATGCAGTAGCGCGCGGCCGCCCGTGGGCCGCCGCACGACGTCAATGCCGCGCGCTGCCGCGACGTCGGGATCGAGCCGGGCCTTTTCGTGCACTCCCAGCGAGAGCGTCGGCCGGGCCCATCCGTAGATGCGGAAGACCGCCTCGTCCGTGCGCGCCGCCCGGTCGAGCAGCGCGTGGTCGATGGCCATATTGCGGGCCCCGTCGTCGGCGGGCCCGAGGTACAGTCGCCAGCGCGTCGCGAGCATCGCGCTCAGCGCACGATGATGTAATAGATGACGTAGAGCCAGCTCAGGATGCCGTGCACGATCGCCCAGAGCACCGACTGGTTGACGGACCAGCTGATGGCGATGGCGAGGGCC
>CAZYQM010000095.1:543-3286 GCA_964649965.1 uncultured Gemmatimonas sp. | reverse complement strand
TCCGCAGTCCCCTTTCCCGGTGACCCAGGGCCCACGGCCCTCTGAGGAGTCCCCCCAGTGTCCGCTTCTGCGTCTGCGCATCCTGCGCCTGACACGTTCGTCCGCCGCCACCTTGGTCCGTCTGCCGCCGAGCAGACCGAGATGCTCAAGGAACTCGGCTACGCCTCGCTCGATGCCTTCATCGACGCGACGGTGCCTGACAACATCCGCCTGCGTCGTCCGCTGGCGCTGCCGCCGGCGCAGTCCGAGCAGGAGGCGCTGGCCGCCTTCCGCGCGGAGATGAACGCGAACGAGGTGCGGCGCTCGTTCATCGGGATGGGCTACTACGACACGCACGTGCCGGCGGTGATCCAGCGCAACATCCTCGAGAATCCCGGCTGGTACACGGCGTACACGCCGTACCAGGCGGAGATCGCGCAGGGCCGCCTCGAGGCGCTGCTGAACTACCAGACCGTCGTGAGCGACCTCACCGGCCTGCCGATCGCCAACGCGTCGCTGCTCGACGAGGGCACGGCGGCGGCCGAGGCGGTGACGATGGTGCACGGCATTGTCGGCAAGGATGGGCGCGACACCTTCCTGATCGCGAAGGACTGCCACCCGCAGACGATCGAGGTGGTGACGGCGCGCGCCGAGGCGCGCGGCGTGGACGTGAAGGTGGTGGATGTCGCGAAGATGAAGCCCAACAAGAAGGTGGCGGGCGTGCTGCTGCAGTATCCGAACACGACGGGCCAGGTCGAGGACTACCGCGAGCTCGCCGAGCGCGTGCACGCGGCGGGCGGCCTGGTGATCGTCGCGACGGACCTGCTGGCGCTCACGCTGCTGACGCCGCCGGGCGAGTGGGGCGCGGACGTGGCGGTGGGCAGCGCGCAGCGCTTCGGTGTGCCGTACGGCTTCGGCGGCCCGCACGCGGCGTTCTTCGCCACCAAGGATGACTTCAAGCGCCAGATCCCGGGCCGCATCATCGGCGTGTCGCGCGATGCGACGGGCAAGGCGGCGCTGCGAATGGCCCTGCAGACGCGCGAGCAGCACATCCGTCGCGAGAAGGCGACGTCGAATGTCTGCACCGCGCAGGTGCTGCTGGCCGTGATGGCCGGGATGTACGCGGTGTGGCACGGCCCGGAGGGCCTGAAGCGCATCGCCACGCGCCTGCACCACCGCGCCGAGCTCTTCGCGGCGGGCCTGCGCCAGCTCGGGATCGAGCCCGAGGCGGGGATCTTCTTCGACACGGTGACCGTGCCGGTTGGCGGCAATCTCCGCAAGATCGTGAAGGCCGCCGGCAAGCTCGGCATCAACGTGCGCGTGGTGGACCGAAAGCGCCTCGGCGTCGCGATGGGCGAGAACACGACCGTCGCCGACGTGAGCGACCTGCTCACGGCGTTCAACCTCGGCCGGCCGCACGGCCTCGACCTCGACGCGATCGCGAAGACGGTGGACGCGCGCTACGACGAGCGCGTGCGCCGCACGGGCGAGTTCCTCACGCACCTGACCTTCTCCAAGTACCACTCGGAGACGGAGATGCTGCGCTATGTGCGCAAGCTCGAGTCGCGCGACCTCTCGCTGACGCACTCGATGATCCCGCTGGGCAGCTGCACGATGAAGCTGAACGCCAGCGCCGAGATGTATCCGGTGACCTGGGGTGAGGTGGGCGGGCTGCATCCCTTCGCGCCGGTGGAGCAGGCGCTGGGCTACCAGTCGATGTTCACGCGGCTGGAGAAGGCGCTGGCCGAGATCACCGGCTTCGCGGCGGTGTCGCTGCAGCCGAACGCCGGCTCGCAGGGCGAGTACGCGGGCCTGCTGACGATCCGCGCGTATCACCGCGCGCGCGGGCAGGGGCACCGCACGATCTGCCTCATCCCGCAGTCGGCGCACGGCACGAACCCCGCCTCGGCCGTGATGGCCGGGATGCAGGTGGTGGTCTGCGCGACGGACGCCAACGGCAACATCGACGTGGCGGACCTGCGCGCGAAGGCCGAGCAGCATTCGCAGAACCTCGCCGCGCTGATGGTGACGTATCCCAGCACGCACGGCGTGTTCGAGGAGAGCATCAAGGACATCTGCGCGATCATCCACGAGCACGGCGGCCAGGTGTACCTGGACGGCGCGAATATGAACGCGATGGTCGGCCTGAGCCGGCCGGGTGACATCGGCGCGGACGTCTGCCACCTGAACCTGCACAAGACCTTCTGCATCCCGCACGGCGGTGGCGGCCCGGGAATGGGCCCGATCGGCGTGGTGGCGCACCTCGCGCCGTATCTGCCGGGGCATTCGGTGGTCGGGCTCGAGCCGAAGGAGACGCGTATCGGTGCGGTGAGCGCGGCGCCCTGGGGCTCGGCGAGCATCCTGCCGATCTCGATGATGTACATCGATATGATGGGCGGTGAGGGGCTGACCGGGTCGACGAAGGTCGCGATCCTCAACGCCAACTACATCGCGCAGAAGCTCAAGGGCCACTACGAAGTGCTCTACCGCGGCAAGAACGGCCACGTGGCGCACGAGTGCATCCTCGACACGCGTCCGCTGAAGGCGGCGGCGGGCATCGAGGTGGAAGACATCGCGAAGCGGCTGATGGACTACGGCTTCCACGCGCCGACGGTGAGCTTCCCGGTGGCGGGCACGCTGATGGTGGAGCCGACGGAGAGCGAGTCGAAGGCCGAGATCGACCGTTTCATCACCGCCCTTCTGGCGATCCGCGAGGAGATTGCGGCGGTGGAGACGGGGAGCGAGGTGGCGGCGCCGGGATGGT
>CAZYQM010000095.1:0-533 GCA_964649965.1 uncultured Gemmatimonas sp. | reverse complement strand
GGGAACGCTGATGGTGGAGCCGACGGAGAGCGAGTCGAAGGCCGAGCTGGATCGCTTTGTCGAGGCGCTGATGGGGATCCGCGAGGAGATCCGCGACATCGAGCGCGGCGTGCTGTCGCGCGAGGACAACCCGCTGGTGCACGCGCCGCACACGCAGGACGTGGTCGTGAGCGACAGCTGGTCGCGAGGCTACTCGCGTGAGCGCGCGGCGTATCCGCTGCCGTGGGTGCGCGAGCGGAAGTTCTGGCCGGCGGTTAGCCGGATCGAGAGTGCATTCGGCGATCGCAATCTCGTGTGCTCGTGCCCGCCGATCGAGGAGTACGCGTCGGCGTAACGGCAGTCACCACGGAGACACGGAGGCACGGAGACTACGTGAGGAAGACTTGGGGGCTCGCGCCGAAGTTTCGGTGCGAGCCCCCAAGTCGTTGCGGTTCCTGCCGTTGCAGTCTCCGAGTCTCCGTGCCTTCTATGTCGATTGGACGGTATGTTCGTGGGACAAGGGTGCGGGGCGAGCCCGGTCGTGCCTCGGTTCG
>CAZYQM010000094.1:0-7919 GCA_964649965.1 uncultured Gemmatimonas sp. | reverse complement strand
TCATGATCGGTATCATTGGCAAGAAGCTGGGGATGACCCAGATCTTCGACGCGCAGGGGCAGCAGATCCCCTGCACGGTGGTGGAGGCCACCCCGAATCCGGTGACGAAGGTCGTCACGCCGGAGCAGGCGGGCTTCGCCAGCGTGGAGCTGGGCTACGGCGCGCAGCGCCTGGCCCGCGAGTCGAAGAAGGGCGAGCGCACGCCGAAGGGCCGTCGCGCGAACAAGGCGGAAGTCGGGCACGCCAAGAAGGCGGGCCTCGAGGCGCCGCCGGCCGTCCTGCGGTCCTTCCGGCTCGACGATGCGCCCGGGAAGAACCCCGAGGTCCCGACGTACAACGTTGGCGACGTGATCAAGGTCGACATCTTCACCCCGGGTGAGATGGTGAAGGTGACCGGCACGTCGAAGGGTAGGGGCTTCCAGGGCGTGGTGAAGCGCCACGGCTTCGGCGGCGGTCCGAACACGCACGGCAACACGAAGCACCGCCGTCCGGGTTCGATCGGCCCCGGCACGGACCCCTCGCGCGTCATCAAGGGCAAGAAGATGCCGGGCCACTACGGCGCCGAGCGTCACACGCAGATTAACCTGCGCGTCGAGAAGATCGATGCGGAGCGCAACCTGATCTACATCCGCGGCTCCGTCGCCGGCCCGACCAACGGGATCGTGCTCGTCCGCAAGCAGGGATAACCGATGTCCGAGACCAATAACTTCCAGGCAGCGGCCTTCACGGCGCTCGGCACGCCCCGCGACGCGGTGCAGCTGCCGACGGCGACGTTCGACGGCACCGTGAATATGCCGGTGATGCACCAGGCGGTGAAGGCGATCCTCGCCAACCAGCGCCAGGGCACGCACGCCACCAAGACGCGCCGCTGGGTGACCGGCGGCAACCAGAAGCCGTGGAAGCAGAAGGGCACCGGCCGCGCCCGTCAGGGTTCGACCCGCGCCCCGCACTTCGTCGGCGGCGGCACCGTGTTCGGCCCGCAGCCGCGCGGCTACGACCAGAAGGTGCCGCGCCAGATCAAGGCGCTGGCCCGCAAGTCCGCGTTGAACGCCCGCGCGCGCGAGAACGCCGTGATGGTGATCGACCGCTTTGCCTACGAGGCCCCGAAGACGGCGCAGCTCGTGCAGCTGCTCGCCCGCGTCGAGGCGTCGCACAAGAAGGCCCTGATCCTCACGGACGGCGTGAAGCCGAACGTGTACCTCTCCGGCCGCAACCTGCCGAACGTCGTCGTGATGCCGTACAGCGACGCCTCCACCTACGACCTCCTCTGGTCGGATGTGGTGCTCGTCGAGGCCGGCGCGATCGGCCACGAGCTCTCGCCGGTGGCGGAGAAGGCGGTAGAGAAGGTGAAGGTGAAGAAGGCCGCGTCGAAGAAGGCGCCGAAGGCCGCGAAGGCCGAGGCCAAGGCGGAGAAGGCGACCGCCAAGAAGACGGCGGCGAAGAAGGCCGCGAAGGGTGGTGCCAAGGCCGCCGCGAAGAAGGCGCCGGCCAAGAAGGCTGCTCCGAAGGCGGCGGCGAAGAAGCCCGCGGCCAAGAAGGCGGCCCCCACGAAGAAGGGGAAGTAACCGATGGCCACTTTGCATCGCACCATCGTGCGCCCGATCGTCACCGAGAAGTCCTCGGCGGCGTACCAGGAGCGCGGCGAATACACGTTCGAGGTCCATCCGACGGCCAACAAGACGGCCATCAAGCAGGCGGTTGAGCGCCTGTTCGGTGTCACCGTGACGGGCGTCTGGACCTCGCAGCAGCGCGGGAAGCCGCGGCGCGTCGGCACGTCGGCCGGCCTGCGTCCCCGCTGGAAGAAGGCGATCGTGACGCTGAAGTCGGGCGACTCGATCGAGATCTTCGAGGGCTAAGACCAATGGGAATCCGTCAGTTCAAGCCCGTGAGCGCCGCGACGCGCTTCCGTTCGGTCTCGGATAACGCCGAGATCACGCGGAGCACGCCGGAGAAGTCGCTGACCGAGCCGCTCAAGAAGAGCGGCGGCCGCGACAACCACGGCCACATCTCGATGCGTCGTTTGGGCGGTGGCCACAAGCGCAAGTACCGCATCATCGATTTCAAGCGCAACAAGCACGGCGTCACCGCGACCGTGCAGCACATCGAATACGATCCGAACCGCTCGGCGCGCATCGCGCTGGTCGAGTACGCGGACGGCGAGAAGCGTTACATCCTGCACCCGAAGGGCCTGGCCGTCGGTGACACCGTCGTCAGCGGCAAGGGCTCGGACGTGCGCACGGGCAATGCGCTGCCGCTGCGTGAGGTCCCGCTGGGCACCGCGGTGCACAACGTGGAGCTCAAGCCTGGCAAGGGCGGCCAGATGGCGCGCTCGGCCGGCACCAGCCTCCAGGTGGTCGCGAAGGAAGGCGACTACGTGACGCTGCGTATGGCCTCGACGGAAATGCGGATGATCCACGGCGACTGCCTCGGCACGATCGGCGAGGTCGGCAACGCCGAGCACGAGCTGATCACGTGGGGCAAGGCCGGCAAGACCCGCTGGATGGGTCGCCGTCCGAAGGTCCGCGGTGAAGTGATGAACCCGGTCGATCACCCGCACGGTGGCCGCACGCGCGGCGGCCGCAACGTGGTGAGCCCCTGGGGCAAGAAGGAGGGCGTCAAGACGCGCAACAAGAAGAAGGCGTCGCAGCGTCTGATCGTCCGTGGCCGGAAGCGCGGCAAGGCCACCCAGAGCTAACAGGGACACGACACTATGGCACGCTCAATCAAGAAGGGTCCGTTCATCCAGGATGCGCTGCTCAAGCGCGTCGTGGCGATGAACGCGAAGAACGAGAAGAAGGTCGTGAAGACCTGGTCGCGCGCGAGCACGGTGATCCCGGAGTTCGTGGGGCACACGATCGCGGTGCACAACGGGAACAAGTTCATCCCGGTGTACGTGACGGAGAATATGGTCGGGCATAAGCTCGGCGAGTTCGCGCCGACGCGGTTGTTCCGTGGCCACACGGGCAACAACAAGACCGACAAGAAGGCGGCGCCGGCGCCGGCCGCGGCCAAGGGAGGCAAGTGAGTATGACTGAAGCACGTGCCATCCAGCGGTCGACGCGGCAGTCGCCGTACAAGATGCGGCTGGTCATCGACCAGATCCGCGGCCTGCCCGTGAACGACGCGCTCGCGCTGCTGAAGTTCAGCAAGAAGCACGCGTCGCACGAGATCGCGAAGGTGCTCAACAGCGCCGTCGCGAACGCCGAGCAGGCGGCGCGCAACGCCAACACGTCGCTCGACGTGGACGCGCTGTACGTGAAGCACGCGATCGTGAACGAGGGCGTGAAGCTCAAGCGGTGGACGCCGGCGGCGATGGGCCGGGCGACGCCGATGCACAAGCGAACCAGCCACGTGGAGATCATCGTGGCCGAGAAGGAAGGGCGATAATGGGACAGAAGACGCATCCGGTCGGCTTCCGCCTTGGCGTGAGCACGACGCACCGGTCCAAGTGGTTCGCGAAGAAGGATTTTCCGGCGCTCCTGAAGGAGGACGCGCTGCTGCGGAAGTACCTGAAGGCGCGTCTTGGCGGCGCGGCCATCAGCGACATCACCATCGAGCGGAAGCCGGGGAAGGTCGTCGTGACCATCCACACGGGCCGCCCGGGCGTGGTGATCGGCAAGAAGGGCCAGGCGGTGGAGGAGCTCAAGACCGAGCTCCAGCAGCTGACCGGCAAGGAAGTCGGTGTGAACGTCGAGGAGATCAAGCGCCCGGAGATCGAGGCGCAGCTCGTCGCCGACAACATCGCCGCGCAGCTGGCGCAGCGCATCTCGTTCCGTCGCGCGATGAAGCGTGCGGTGCAGAGCGCGATGCGGATGGGCGCGGAAGGCATCAAGGTGAAGTGCTCGGGCCGCCTGGGCGGCGCCGAGATCGCGCGCGTGGAAGGCTATCACGAGGGTCGTGTGCCCCTTCATACGCTGCGCGCCGACATCAACTATGCGACGTCGACCGCGAAGACGACCTTCGGCACGATCGGTGTGAAGGTGTGGATCTTCAAGGGTGAGGTCGTCGAGGGGCGTCGTGGCGGGTCCACGTACTCCTCCGACGCGTAAGGGAGACTGACCGATGCTAGCACCGAAGCGGGTCAAGTTCCGCAAGATGTTCAAGGGTCGCACGACGGGTCTCGCCCGTCGCGGCGCGACGGTCGCGTTCGGCACGTTCGGCCTGCAGTCGCAGGAGCCGGGCTGGATCACGGCGCGCCAGATCGAAGCCGCCCGCGTGGCGCTCACGCGCCACATCAAGCGCGGCGGCAAGGTCTGGATCCGCATCTTCCCGGACAAGCCGGTGACGAAGAAGCCGGCCGAGACGCGAATGGGCAAGGGCAAGGGCTCGCCGGAACTCTGGGTGGCCGTGGTGAAGCCGGGCCGCGTGCTGTTCGAGATCGAAGGTGTGTCGAAGGAGATCGCACAGCAGGCGCTCGGGCTCGCCGCCGCCAAGCTGGGCGTGAAGACGAAGTTCGTGGCGCGTGAGGAGGCGCAGGGCAATGAAGGCTGACCAGATCCGGGAGCTGAGCGCGGACGAGATCCGCGCCCGCCTGGCCGAGCTGGAGGAGGAGCGTTTCCGGCTCCGCTTCCGGGGCGCCACGGAGCCGCTGAGCAATCCGCTCCGGCTGCGCACGATCCGCCGCGACATCGCGCGGCTTCAGACGGTGCTCCGCGAGAAGGCGGAGCGTACGGAGGCTGCGCGCTAACGCGCGCAGGAATATGAAGAATGGCTGAAACCGAAAAGACCGCCGCCCCGGCCCGGACGTCGCGCAAGGTGCGCACGGGACTCGTGGTGAGCGACAAGATGGACAAGACCATCGTGGTCGCGATCGAACGTCGCGTGCCGCACCCGGTGTACGGGAAGATGGTGACGAAGACCAAGCGCCTGAAGGCGCACGACGAGGAGAACTCGGCGAAGGTCGGCGACACCGTCCGGATCGTCGAGACGCGCCCGCTGTCGAAGGACAAGCGGTTCCGCCTCCTCGAGATCGTCGAACGCGCGCGCTAAGGGGAACTGACCAATGATCCAACAGGAATCGGTCGTGAAGGTCGCGGACAACTCGGGCGCGAAGCGTGCGCTCGTGATCCGCGTCCTGGGCGGCACCCGCAAGCGCTACGCCGGGCTCGGCGACAAGGTCGTGGTGGCGGTGAAGGACGCGCTGCCGAACGGCACGGTCAAGAAGTCCGACGTGGCCAAGGCCGTCGTCGTGCGCACGGTGAAGGAAGTGCGCCGCAAGGACGGCAGCTACATCAAGTTCGACGAGAACGCCGTGGTCATCATCGATGACAAGGGCGAACCGCGCGCGACGCGCATCTTCGGGCCGGTGGCCCGCGAGCTGCGCGAGAAGCGCTATATGAAGATCGTGTCGCTGGCCCCCGAGGTGCTGTAACTATGCGGATTCTCAAGCATCGCAAGACGGCGGGACGGAAGAACGTCCTGCGTCACGCCCGGAACGCCGAGCGCGTCACGACCGCGATCACCAAGGGTGATACGGTCCGTGTGCTGCGCGGCGACGACAAGGGCAAGGAAGGCAAGGTCATCCGCGTGTACCTCAAGAAGGGCCGCGTGACCATCGAAGGCATCAACATCGTGAAGCGGCACCGTCGCGCGCGCACGGCCGAGGAGCAGTCGGGCATCATCGAGATGCCGGCCCCGGTGGCGCTGTCGAACGTGATGCTGCTGGACCCGAAGTCGGGGGAGCCCACGCGTATTCGCGCGCGGATCGACGCCGACGGTACGAAGGAGCGCATCAGCGCCAAGAGCGGGCAGGCTATCCCGCGCGGCCGCTGAGCGAGGACTGACTAATGGCGACGACCAAGACGCAGGGCAAGAAGCAGGGCGGGCAGGGCGAGAAGCGCGCCTCGATGCTCCCGAAGGAGCACAAGGGCGTGGACCTTCCGGTCCCGGCCCCGCGCCTGCACGGACATTACGTGAAGGTGGTGCGCGCGAAGCTGATGCAGCAGTTCGCGCTGAAGAACCCGCACCAGGTGCCGAACCTCGAGAAGATCGTGCTGAACGTGGGGATGGGCGAGGCGATCAAGCAGCCCAAGGTCCTCGACGCGATCGTCGACGAGGTGGCGACGATCACCGGCCAGAAGCCGCTGCGCACGAAGGCGAAGAAGTCCATCGCCAACTTCGGGCAGCGCGAGGGCCAGGAGATCGGCGTGTCGGTGACGCTGCGCGGCGCGCGGATGTGGGAGTTCCTCGACCGCTTCATCTCGACGGCGATCCCGCGCATCCGTGACTTCCGCGGCCTCTCGACGCGTTCCTTCGACGGGCGCGGCAACTACAGCCTCGGCATCAAGGAGCAGATGATCTTCCCCGAGATCAACTACGACCTCGTCGAGCAGATCCACGGGATGGACATCACGTTCGTCACGACCACGAACCGGGACGACCTGTCGTTCGCGCTGCTGCGCGAGCTCGGGATGCCGTTCCGCGGCGACGACAAGCCGATCGTCGTCCAGGGCTGAGGAAGACACAATGGCCAAGAAGAGCACGATCAACAAGAACGAGCGCCGCAAGCAGATGGCGGCCAAGCAGGCCCCCAAGCGCGCCGCCCTCGGTGCCATCGTCAAGTCGGTGACGGCGAGCGACGAGGAGAAGCGCGCCGCGCAGGTGGCGCTGCAGAAGCTGCCGCGGAACGGATCGAAGGTCCGCATCCGCAACCGCTGCCAGATGACCGGCCGCAGCCGCGGCAACATCCGGGCCTTCGGCCTCAGCCGCATCGCGTTCCGCGAGATGGCGCTGCAGGGGTTGATTCCCGGCGTGCGCAAGGCGAGCTGGTAGCACGGCAGCTGTAAGCTCTAGGCTGTAAGCGGTAAGGAACTGCACTGTCGTTTCTTCCAGCTTACAGCTTGCAGCTCCCGGCTTCAGTTGTAGTTGCAGTTCCAATCGAATGTAGGCCGGTCAGCACAATGCCTCCGGAACCCCATTCGCCCATTCCTACAGGTCCGGCCAAAGGGTCGGAAACCAGAGGAGCCTAGGTACCTAGTATGTCGATGACCGATCCGATCGCCGATATGCTCACGCGGATCCGCAATGCTGTCGGTTCGAAGCATCGCCGCGTGGACATCCCGGCGTCCAAGATGAAGGTGGAGATCGCTCGCCTCCTGAAGGAGAGCAACTTCATCAATGACTACAAGACGCTCGAGACGCCCGAGGGCAAGAAGGTCCTCCGCGTGTCGCTCAAGTACGCCGGCAACACGCCGGTGATCCGCGAGCTGAAGCGCGTCTCGTCCCCCGGCCTGCGCCAGTACGTGGGCGCCGCGGAGATTCCCCGCGTGCGCAACGGTCTCGGCGTGGCCATCCTGTCCACCTCCAAGGGCCTGATGACGGACCGCGAGGCGCGCCAGCAGCGCACCGGCGGCGAGTTGCTCGCCCTCGTCTGGTAAGGGAGGCCTATACAATGTCGCGTATCGGCAAGCTCCCGATCACCGTACCTGCGGGCGTGACGGTGAAGGTGGAAGGCAACGTGGTGTCGGCGAAGGGCCCCAAGGGGGAGCTCAAGCGCACGATCAACCCGGAAATCACGGTCACGCTCGAGGGCAGCACCATCACGGTGACGCGCCCCTCGGACGAGACGCTGCACAAGTCGCTGCACGGCCTCTCGCGCACGCTCGTGGCGAATATGGTCGAGGGCGTCTCGAAGGGTTACCAGAAGACGCTCGAGATCACGGGCGTGGGCT
This sequence comes from uncultured Gemmatimonas sp., assembly GCA_964649965.1. Classification (GTDB taxonomy): domain Bacteria; phylum Gemmatimonadota; class Gemmatimonadetes; order Gemmatimonadales; family Gemmatimonadaceae; genus Pseudogemmatithrix. Next base: position 249 of record CAZYQM010000094.1, on the reverse strand, counting down.
TCAAGGCGGAGCCGAAGCCGTTCGGCCTGCAGCTGGCGCTGGGCTATTCGCACCAGATCCAGTACAAGGCGCCGGCGGGCATCAAGCTCTCGGCCCCGCAGCCGACGCAGGTCGTGATCGAAGGCGCGGACAAGGAAGTCGTGGGCCAGGTGGCCGCGGAGATCCGCAACCTGCGCAAGCCGGAGCCCTACAACGGCAAGGGCATCAAGTACCAGGGCGAAGTCATCCGGCGCAAGGCCGGCAAGGCGG
>CAZYQM010000093.1:0-7944 GCA_964649965.1 uncultured Gemmatimonas sp. | reverse complement strand
TGGCGTTGGTGCACGAGTGCGCTGCGTTCGGCACGCCAGCCTTGCGGGCCGTCGAGCAGGATCACGCTCGCGCCGATGTGCTCCGCGATATCGTGGAGCGCGCGGGCGAATGCTGCGGGCAGCGGCGGGTCCCCGAGGCCGAGTGCGGTGGGAGTGAGCAACTCGACGTGGGTTTCGCCGAAGCCGGGCTCTGACGGCCCTGCGCGGCGTATGTCGCGCAGGACTGCGATGCCGTTGTCGCGATATCGGCGGGAGGCGAGGTCAACGGAGAGGACGGTCACGCCGGACCAATGCGCGACGGTGGGGGATTGCTCCAACGGGGTGCAATCGCTGGGCACGACGAATCGCGGGATGCTAGCTTCCGCGCGTGTCCGACCTCGACGCCCTCCCCACGCCGAGCCTCCTGCTCGACCGCGATCGCTTCTCCGCCAATCACGCACGCCTGGCGGCGCACCTGCGTGCACTTGGCGTGCCGCTGCGTCCGCACGTGAAGACGGCCAAGAGCCTGCCGGCGATCCGCTACACGCTGCGCGAGCAGCCCGGCGGGGTGACGGTCTCGACGTTGCGCGAGGCGGAGGCCTGTCTCGAGGGGGGCATCACGGACATCCTCTACGCCGTGGGCATCGCGCCGCAGAAGCTCGCGGAGGTGGCGTCGCTGCAGGCGCGTGGGGCGGACTTGACGGTGATCCTCGACTCAGTGGAGGCGGCGGAGGCCGTCCGTTCGCATCGCGTCACGACCGGCCGCGGCATCCCGACGCTCATCGAGATCGACAGCGACGGCCATCGCGCGGGAGTGCCGCCGCAGGCGCCGCTGCTGCTGGAGATCGCGGCACTCCTCGGCGAGGACCTGCGCGGGGTGATGACGCACGCCGGCGAGTCGTACCACTGCGTGACCGCGGAGGCGAAGCGCGCGATGGCCGAGCAGGAGCGTGATGCGGCGGTGAGCGCGGCGATGCGGCTGCGGCTGGCGGGGCACGCGGCGCCGGTGGTGAGCGTGGGATCGACGCCGACGGCACACTTCGCGGATGACCTTCACGGCGTCACCGAGGTGCGCGCCGGCGTCTATATGTTCCACGACCTCGTGATGGCCGGACTGGGCGTCTGCACCGTGGACGACATCGCCATCAGCGTGCTGGTGACGGTGATCGGGCATCAGGCGGCCAAGGGCTGGCTGATCACCGACGGCGGGTGGATGGCGCTGTCGCGCGATCGGGGCACGGCGGCGCAGGCCGTGGACCAGGGTTACGGCGTGGTCGCTGACGCGGACGGCCGCGTGATCGCCGACCTCGTGATGTCCGGCGCTAACCAGGAGCACGGCATCATTTCACGGCGCGACGCTGCGGCCTGGGACCTGTCGGCCTATCCGGTTGGCACGCGACTGAGGATTCTGCCCAACCACGCCTGCGCAACCGCCGGACAGTATGAAGGGTATTTCCTTCTGGCCGACGGGCGGCTGACCGGGGAATATTGGGAGCGCTTCAACGGCTTCTCGCTGCAGGTGCGCTGAGCGCGGCGGCGAATCACACTTCGCGGGGGCGGACGATGCGCAGGATGTTTGCGGTGCTCGGCGTGATGTTGGCGTTCGTGTGCGCGTTTCCAGCGGCGGCGCAGGAGACGGCGCCGGCTTCTCCGTCCGTCGCGCAGGCTGACAGCGTGACGGAGATCCGGCTGCGCGACGGGTCCGTGCTGGTGGGACGCGTCGAGCGCGAGTCGGAGACGCTGGTCGTGCTGGTGACGGCCGCTGGCGCGCGCGTGGAGATCCCGCGCAGCCAGATCGTCTCGATGCGTCGCGTGGTGTCGCGACCGGGTGGCGAGGTGTGGCCGGAAGACGACAACGTCTCGCGGCTGTTCTTCACGTCAACGGGCCGACCGCTGCCCAAGGGCGAGGGCTACGTCTCGAGCTACTGGCTGTTCTTTCCCTTCGTCGGCTACGGCGTGACGGATTGGTTCACGATCGCCGGCGGCACTCCGATCTTGCCTGGCGCGATGGGCGAGGTGTTCTATCTCGCGCCGAAGTTCACGCTGTACGACCGCGGCAAGCTGAGCCTGTCGGCGGGCGCGCTGTCGTTCTTCGTGACGGAGCAGATCGAGGAAGGGAATGCCGGCATCCTGTACGGCGTCGGCACGTACGGCAGCCGCGACAACGCCGTGACCTTCGGCGCCGGATGGTTCTATGCGCAGACGGACGGCTATTCGGACACGAGCAACGAGCCGGTGTTTATGCTCGGCGGCGAGCGACGCGTGTCGCGGCGCGTGAAGCTGATCACGGAGAACTGGTTCGCCGTAAACCCCGGGGTCTCGGGTCTGATGAGTGGCGGGCTGCGCTTCGTGGGCGACCGGCTCTCGGCCGACTTCGCGCTGGCGGGAATGACGGGCGTGGAAGCCGCCTGCTGCCTGCCGATGCTCAACTTCGTGTGGAGCTTCGGCGGGGGGCGCTGAGGGCGGCTTCACTCGATTGGCGCCGCCCGCGCCCAGTCAACCCGCCGCAACCGCACCCCCGCGCACCAGCGCGGGGGTTCGTGCGTTCAGGCAGGATGCGCAACCTCCTGCTCGTCCTCGGCGACCAGCTCTCGCCCGTGTCGCCGGTGTTCGACGCTGCCGACCCCGCTCACGATGCCGTATGGATGGCGGAGGTTGTCGAAGAGAGTACGCGCACGTGGAGCAGCAAGCCGCGGACGGCGCTGTTCCTGAGCGCGATGCGGCACTTTCGCGACGCGACGCGCGCGCGAGGCTGGACGGTGCACTACCGCGCGCTGGACGATCGGGAGAACACCGGCACGCTCGCGGGTGAACTGCGTGCGGCGGTCGCGGCGCTGCGCCCGGAGCGGCTGATCGTCATCGAGCCTGGCGAGTACGGTGTGCGCGAATCGCTGCGCGCGGCGGCCGAGGAGATGGGTGTCGCGCTGCAGATCCGTCGCGATGCGCATTTCCTGGGCACGGTCGAGGACTTCCGCGCGCACGCATCGGGACGCAAGCAGTTGCGGATGGAGTTCTTCTACCGTGAGATGCGCAAGCGGCACGGCGTCCTGCTCGACGCGGACGGCTCGCCGACGGGCGGCGCCTGGAACTTCGATGCGGAGAATCGTGCGAGCTTCGGCAAGCAGGGGCCGGGACTGTTGCCACCGCCGCGACGATTCGAACCGGATGCCATCACGCGCGAGGTCATCGCACTCGTGCAGGAGGTGTTCCCGGGTCATCGGGGCGCGCTCGATGACTTCGATTGGCCAGTGACGCCCGACGATGCGCGTGCGGCGCTCGATGACTTCATTACACATCGTCTGGCGGACTTCGGGCGTTGGCAGGACGCGATGTGGACGGGTGAGGCCTGGCTGTACCACTCGCGCCTCGCGGCGGCGATGAACCTGCACCTGCTCGATCCGCGCGATGCCATCGCCGCGGCCGAGGCGGCGTACCGCGAGCGCCGTGCGCCGCTCGAGGCGGTCGAGGGATTCATCCGGCAGATCCTCGGCTGGCGCGAGTACGTGCGCGGCATCTACTGGCTGCAGATGCCGGAGTACCTCGAACGCAACGCGATGCACGCCGAGGAAGCGTTGCCCGACTTCTATTGGACGGGCGACGTCGAGATGCGCTGCCTGCAGGACGCAATCGGGCAGACCTTACGCTACGGCTATGCGCACCACATCCAGCGCCTGATGGTGACGGGACTCTACGCGCTGCTGCTCGGCGTGCGTCCGCAGCGCGTGCACGACTGGTATCTCGCGGTATACGTGGATGCCGTCGAGTGGGTGGAGCTGCCGAACACGCTGGGGATGTCGCAGTACGGCGACGGCGGCGTGATGGCGTCCAAGCCGTACGTGGCGACGGGCAAGTACATCCAGCGGATGAGCAACTACTGCGGCGAGTGCCGCTACGATCCCGCCGAGGCCGTGGGGGATGACGCTTGCCCGTTCACGACGCTGTACTGGGATTACCTGCTGCGGCACGAGACGCTGCTGCGCGGCAACCAGCGGATGACGATGCAGCTGAAGAACCTCGCGCGGCTCTCCGACGAGCGGCGCGCGGCGATCCGGGAGCGCGCCGCCGCGATCAAGGCTGCGGGCGGGCGTCCACCGCAGGCCTGACCCAGGGGCCGAGGACGTCGCGCACGCGCCGCCAGGCGCGGCCAACGGCCCAACCGGCCATCGCCGCGTACTCCTCGATGCTCGGCTCCGCCTCCTGCCCCAACGAGGTGAGGATGCGGCTGCGCATCCGCATCACGAGCGGCGTGCCGACCTGAATGGCGTTGAAGTACGGATCGTAGCGCGTGCCGATGCCTTCGATGAGCGCCGCCGTGCGCGCGAAGTACACGAGGTCGCGCGGCAGGATGACGGGGAAGTCGTAGAGCGAGGCCATCACCCGGTCGGCGAGCATCGTCTCGAGTCGCTGCTGCGTGGTGGTGCGCCTGACGCTGAGCTCGACGAGGATGCCGGCGAGGCGGCGGATCTCCGCTGGATCGGCGCCCGGCGCGACGAGGCCGAGGGCGGTGAAGCCGTCGGCGACGGCGACGGGATCGCGGCGGATGGACGCGAACACCGTGCGGATCAGCGCGAGGCGCGTCTCCTGCGGCACGCGCACCATCATCCCGAAGTCGAGTAGGACGAGGCGTCCGTCGGCGGTGAAGAGCAGGTTGCCGGCGTGAGGGTCGGCGTGGAACAGGCCGTCCACGAGCATCATCTGCACGTAGACTTCCATCACCAACGCGGCGAGGCGCTGCGCGTCCACTGAGCCCTCGGGCAGGCGGTCCACGCGCCGGCCGTCAATGAATTCGAGCACGAGCACGCGCCGGCGCGTCAGCTCGTGCACTACCTCGGGGATGACGACGCGCGGGTTCCCGCGGAAGTTCGCCCGCACCTCGGTGGCGTACTCGGCCTCGAGGCGGAAGTCCATCTCCTCGGCGATGCGCGTAGCGAACTCCTCGACCAGCGACTGGAAGCCGAGGACGTGCGGCACGGGCCAGCGGCGGGCGGCCCAGCCGGTGATAGCGCGGGCGGAGCGCAGGTCGCGCTCGACGGTGTGCTCGACGCCGGGCCGCAGCACCTTCACGGCGACGTCGCGGCCGCGCCAGCTGGCTCGGTGCACCTGGCCCAGCGACGCCGCGGCGATGGGCGAACGATCGATATGCGCGAACGTGCGTTCCGGTGCCTCGCCATACGCGGCAATGAGTTCGCGCTCGATCTCCGTGCACGGCACCGGCGGCACGCGGTCGGTGAGCGTGCCGAGTTGCGAGAGGTACGGCTCGGGGATCAAGTCCGCGCGCGCGGCGAAGACCTGCGCGAGCTTCACGAAGGTCGGGCCGAGCTTGGCGATGCGCGCGACCAGCGCACGCGCGCGCATCGCGTGGAACTCCGGCGCACGCAGGAGCGGCGCGCCGAACCAGAGCCAGCGGCGCTGGTCGCGCAGGACGGAGATGACGAAGGGCCCGAGGGCCAGCAGGACGCGAAGGGTGTGCAGCACAGGGGGTGGTCGTGGCCCTCGATAAACTCCGTCAGCCCGCGCGAAGTGCCTCGTTGGGCTGGATGCGGCTGGCGCGCAGCGCCGGCAGCCAACAGGCCGCGAGGCCAATCGCCGCGACGCCGGCCGCGACGAACGCCAGCGTGAGCGGATCATAGGGCGTCACGCCGTAGAGCAGGCCCTGCATCAGGCGCGAGAGGGCCAGCGAGCCGCCGATGCCGAGCGCGAGCCCGATGCCGAGCAGCGTGCCGCCCTCGCCGAGGATCATCCGCTGCACGCGGCCGGGCGCGGCGCCGAGCGACATCCGGATGCCGATCTCGTTGGTGCGCGCCGTGACCGAGAACGCGAGCACCGCGGCGATGCCGATGGTCGCGATGACGAGCGCGAGCAGGCCGAAGCTGCCGACGAGCAGTGCGTTCAGGCGGCGAGGGCCGATGCTCTCGTCGCGGATGGCGTCGAGCGGCAGGACGTTCTCGATCGGCTGCGCGGGGGCGATGGAGCGGACGATCTCGCGGGCCGTGGGCGCAAGCGAGGTCGGATCCACATTGGCGCGGAGGACGATCGTCCCGGCCGGGAAGATGGACTGTTCGCTGGGCAGGAACACCGCGCCGATGGGCGCCGCATCAAGTCCGCCGTCCTTGGTGTCGGCGACGACGCCGACCACCGTGCGGTACTCGTTCTCCGCCATCCCGATGAAGCGCAGGACGTCGCCGGTCCACGCCAGCCGGCGGCCGACGGCGCTCTGGTCAGGCCACAGACGTGTGGCGAGCGTCTGGTTGATGACGACGACCTTCTCCGATTCCGCGCGATCCGTGGTCTGCAGCTCGCGCCCTTCGATGAGCTTGATGCCCGAGGCGCGGAAGTAGGTCGGGTCCGCCGTGCGGTACTCGGCGGTGGGAATCGGCTCGCCGGGATTCTGCGGGCGGCCCTCCACCTTCAACTCGAGCTGGAACCCTGCGCGCCGCAGCGGCGTGGTGCTGCCCATCCCGACGACCTCCACCTGCGGCAGCGCGTCGAGTTCGGTCACCATCTGCGTGTGGCGCTGGCGGGTGATGACGGGATCGTCCGCGGTGAAGTCGAACGGCACTTCCATCGTCAGCACGTTATGCGTGTTGAGGCCCGGATCCACGGCGGCGAGGCGCTGCATCGAGCGCACGAGCAGGCCGGTGCCGGTGAGCAGGATGACCGTGACGGCGACCTGCGTGACGACGAGCGCCTGCTGCAGGCGTCGGCGACGCACGCCGCCGGTGGACTTGGTGGTGCCGGCCTGCAGGCCCGCGGCGAGGGCGTTGTCGTCACCGATGCGCGGGACGAAGGAGAGGATGAGTGCGACGACGAGCGAGAGTCCGAGCGTGAAGGCGAGGACGACGCCGTCCACGGCGATCTCGTCGGCGCGGGGGCTGACGCGCGCGGTGATGGCGGCGAGCATCCCGACGCCGGCGTAGGCGATGGCGATCCCGAGCGCGGCACCGCCGAGGGCGAGCACGACGTTCTCGGCGATGAGCAGGCGGCGGATGCGATCGGTGCCGGCGCCGAGGGCGGCGCGCAGGGTGAGCTCGTGCTCGCGGCGCACGCCGCGCATCAGCGCGAGGTTGGCGACGTTGGCGCAGGCGATGACCAGCACGAAGGCGGCGACGCCGATGAGCAGGTACAGCGTGAGGCGGGCGTCGGCGCCGAGGACTTCCTTGAACGGCGTGACGCTCACGCTGTAGCCGGAGGCCTTGTCGTACATCTCCGGGAAGAGCTCGTGCTGCCGCGCGGTGATGGTCGCGACGTCCTCGCGCGCCTGCTCGACGGAGGCGTCGGGGTTCATCCGGGCGATGACCTCCGTCATCCGATGCGTCCGGCCGTCCTGCATCAGCGCGCTCACGTGGTGCTCGCTGATGCTCATATTCATCAGGGCATCGAAGCGGCCGGGGAAGAACGGCGCCGGCTGCAACACGCCGATGACCTCGACGTTGCGGCCACCGATGCGCAGCGTGCGTCCGACGATGTTGGCATCGCCACCGAAGTACGTCTGCCAGTAGCCGTAGGTCAGCATAACGACCGGGGCGGCGCCGGCGCCGTCGTCGCCCTCGGTGAACGAGCGGCCCATCACGGGCGCGAGGCCCATCACGCTGAGGTAGTTGCCCGTGACGAGGCCGACGTCAATCTGCGACGCGGCGTTCTCGTCCACGAAATTGAGCGTGAGCGGCGAGTACTCGGCGATCTGCGCCAGCGTGCGGGATTCGCGGCGGAAGTCGTTGATCTCCGGCACGGAGAAGGCGATGTCGTCGCCCGTGGCGGCCACGGAGTGGCGGAGGTAGAGCAGGCGGTCGCCGTCGCGGTGCGGGAGCGGCTTGAGCAGCACGCCGCGCACCACGGAGAAGATGGCGGTGTTGGCGCCGATGCCGAGTCCGAGCGTGAGGACGACGGCGAGCGCGAAACCGGGCGCGCGCAGGAGGCTGCGGAGGACGTAGCGGAGGTCGAGGCGCATCGGGGGACTCCGGGGGG
>CAZYQM010000092.1:7001-7993 GCA_964649965.1 uncultured Gemmatimonas sp. | reverse complement strand
GACACGGAGACACAGAGACTGCAACTGCGAGCAAGGCGAAAGCGTTGCTCTTGCAGTCTCCGAGCCTCCGTGTCTCCGTGGTGAATGCAGTGGCCGTTCTTAACCTCCAGCAGAAACTGAGCCTCCAATGGCCCTCAACTACACGTTCTCCATCATCAAGCCGGACGCCTTCAATACGGGTAAGGCCGGCAAGATCATTGCGCACCTCGAGGCCCAGGGATTCACGCTCAAGGCGGCGCGCGTGGTGCATATGTCCAAGCAGCAGGCCGAGGAGTTCTACGCCGTGCACCGCGGCCGCCCGTTCTTCGGCGAGCTCGTCGAGTTTATGAGCTCGGCGCCGTGTATGCCGTTCCTCCTCGTGAAGGACAACGCCGTGCACGCGCTGCGCGACGCGATCGGCGCGACGGACCCGGCGGAGGCGGCTGCGGGCACGGTGCGCAAGCTGTACGCGGAGTCGAAGGGCAAGAACGCGATCCACGCCTCGGACTCCGACGAGAATGCGGTGCGTGAGGCGCGGTTCTTCTTCGCCGAAGCGGATACGCTCTAAGCCCTTGCACGGCGCAATCTTACCCGCTTGACCTAGCCGTCAGCGGGTCGTTAGTTTACTTGGCTATGCTTTCGTTCCCCGTTCGCACCATTCTGCAGGGGGCCGTGCAGGTCGAAGCTGACCTGGCCGCCGACGATTCGGTGTGGATGGAGGGCGATGTCCGTCCCGTGGGGGCGGTCCGGGTGACCGGACGCCTGAGTGGGGCGGGGGCGGGACGGTTCTACTTCTCCGGCGGGTTCCACGGAACCGCGGCCGGCGAGTGCCGTCGCTGCCTCGCGCCGGTCGAGTTCGTGGTGCAGAACGAAGCCCACCTGCTCTTCGCCGACGCGGACGACGAGAACGCGGACGAACCCGACGTCTATCCGCTCGCTGAGGGCGGACAGGCGCTGGATCTCCGGCCCGCGATCCGTGAGCAGTGGTTGCTCGACGCCTCCGGCCTGCCGTT
>CAZYQM010000092.1:4006-6991 GCA_964649965.1 uncultured Gemmatimonas sp. | reverse complement strand
TGCGGGGCGGACCTGAATGCCGGACCCTGCGCCTGTCCACCGGCGCAGCCCTGATTTCCGACTGTACGTAACACTCACTCCGTAGACCGAGACTCCGATGGCCGTCCCGAAGCGCCGTACCTCCAAGCGCAAGAAGCGCGCGCGCAACACCCACAAGGTGGCGCCGAAGATCAACATCCAGGCCTGCCCGAAGTGCGGCGCGATGAAGCGCCCGCACCACGTGTGCGACGAGTGCGGGTTCTACGCGGGTGAACAGCGGGTCGCGGCGCGCGACGCCTGAGTATGGCTCGCATCGCGCTGGACGCGATGGGGGGCGATCACGCGCCCCAGGCCCCGATTGCGGCAGCGCTGCTCGCCGCGGCTGAACTGGGGCCGGATCACACGCTGCAGCTCGTCGGGCAGCAGGCGGTCATCCGTGAGGAGCTCGACAAACAGCTGGCCGGCGCCTCCGAAGAGGCGAAGGCCAGCGCCGTGCGTTTCGAGATCGTCGATGCCCCCGATGTGATCCTGATGACGGACAAGCCGTCCGTCGCCATCCGCGGCAAGCCCAACTCCTCGATGGGCGTGGGCCTCAAGCTCCAGGCCGAGGGCAAGTCCGACGCCTTCGTCTCGGCCGGCAACACCGGTGCGCAGATGGCCGCCTCGGTCTACGTGCTCAGGCTGCACGAGGGCCTGCAGCGCCCCGCCATCTCCACGGTCTTCCCGACCGCCACGCAGCCGGTCGTCGTGCTCGACTCCGGCGCGAACGTGGACTGCTCCGCGCAGGAGCTGCTGAACTTCGCGCAGCTCGGCCACGTGTACGCCAAGGACATCCTCGGCCGCGCGAACCCGGCGATCGGCCTGCTGTCCGTCGGCGAGGAAGCCGAAAAGGGCAACGCCGCGGTCAAGGAAGCGCACCAGCTGCTGCTCAAGAGCGGCCTCAACTTCGTCGGCAACGTCGAGGGGCGCGACATCCCCATCGGCGCCTGCGACCGCGGGCCGATCGACGTCGTCGTCTGCGACGGCTTCACCGGCAACGTGCTGCTCAAGTTCTACGAGTCCGTCCCGAAGCTCTTCGGCGGCCTGATGATGAAGGTCGGTGTCTCGAAGGAGACGCTGGGCCAGGCGCTGAGCGCCCTCGACTACGCCAAGTACGGCGGCGCGCCGCTGCTCGGCGTGAAGGGCGTGAGCATCATTTGCCACGGCAAGTCCAGCCCGGAAGCGCTCAAGAACGGCATCCTCGCCGGCCTGCGCGCCTTCGAGAGCGGGATGAGCCGCCACATCGGCGAGAGGGTGCACGCGTGAAGCGACCGTTCGCAATGCTGACCAGCACGGCGCACGCCGTGCCCAAGCGCGTCTTCACCAACCACGACTTCGCCTCGATCGGCATCGAGACGTCGGACGAGTGGATCCGCGAGCGCACGGGCATCGGCCAGCGCTACATCGCGGGCGAGGGCGAGAACCTCACGTCGCTGTGCACGGCGGCCGCCAAGGAGGCGCTCGAGGCGGCGGGCGTGACGGCGGCGGAACTCGACGCCATCATCCTCGGCACGGCGTCGCCGGACCGGCTGCTGCCCTCGACGGCCGTCGAAGTGCAGGCCGCGCTGGGCGCCACGCGCGCCGTCGCCTTCGACATCGACGCCGCCTGCTCGGGCTGGCTCTACGGCATCCAGATCGCCGAAGGCCTCATCGCCACGGGCGGCTACGAGACGATCCTCGTGATCGGCGGCGAGGTGCTGAGCCGCATCATCAACTGGAAGGACCGCAACACCTGCGTCCTGTTCGGCGACGGCGCCGGCGCGACGGTCGTGAAGAAGGCCACCAAGGGCCGTGGCGTCCTCTCGGCGTATATGCGCTCGGACGGCACGCTCGCCGACCTGCTGCACCGGCCCAAGGGCGCGGGCAACGCGCCGGTGACGCCCGAGATCATCATCGAGGGCTCGCACTACATCCAGATGGCCGGGCGCGAGGTGTTCAAGAACGCCGTGCGCTCGATGGCCGATGCGGCCGACCGCGCGCTCGACGGCGCCAAGCTCTCGGCCGCCGACATCGATGTGCTGATCCCGCACCAGGCGAACATCCGCATCATCGAGGCCACCGCCAAGCACGCCGGCATCCCGATGGAGAAGGTGTTCGTGAACGTCGAGAAGTACGGCAATACGTCGGCGGCGTCGATTCCGATCGCCCTCAGCGAAGCCCAGAAGGCCGGCATCGTGAAGGAGGGCACGACCGCGATGTTCGTGGCCTTCGGCGCCGGCTTCACGTGGGGCTCGATGGTGGTGCGGTTCTGATGATCCTGCTCTTCCCGGGCCAGGGCTCGCAGAAGCCGGGGATGGCGAAGGACCTCGCGGAGGCCTTCCCGGCGGCCAAGGACGTCTTCGATCGCGCCGACGCGGCGCTGGGCGCCCCGCTGAGCACGCTGTGCTTCGAGGGCCCCGCGGACGAGCTCACGCTCACGCACAACGCGCAGCCGGCGCTGCTCGCGCACGGCGCGGCGGTGTGGGCTGTCGTGAAGGACGCGATCGCGACGAGGGTGCAGGGCGCGGCCGGCCACTCGCTGGGCGAGTTCTCGGCCTACCACGCCGCCGGCGCGCTGCCGCTGGAGGACGCCCTCAAGCTGGTGCGCCGCCGCGGCGAGCTGATGTACGAGACCGGCGTGCAGGTGCCCGGTGCGATGGCCGCCATCCTCGGCGAGATGTCGCGCACGATCGAGGAGCTCTGCACCGAAGCCTCGGCCAAGGGCGTCGTCGTGCCGGCCAACTACAACGCCACCGAGCAGATCGTGATCTCGGGCGAAGTCGCGGCCGTCGAGGCGGCGATGGAACTCGCCAAGGCCGCCGGTGCCAAGCGCGCGCTGCGCCTGCCGGTGAGCGGTGCCTTCCACTCGCCGTTGATGGAGCCGGCCGCAGCCGGCCTCAAGCAGGCGCTGGACGCCGCGCGCTGGCGCGAGCCGTCTTGGCCCGTGTGGAGCAACGTGACGGCCGAGGCCGTCGGCGATGCCGCGAC
>CAZYQM010000092.1:783-3996 GCA_964649965.1 uncultured Gemmatimonas sp. | reverse complement strand
TGACGAGCCCCGTGCGCTGGGTGGAAGTCGTGCGCAATCTCGCGGCGCGCTTCCCTGGCACGACGTTCGTGGAGATGGGTCCCGGCGCGGTGCTTTCGGGCCTCGTGAAGCGCCTCGCGCCCGGCTGCACGACGATGACCTGTGGCACGGTCGCAGAGGTCGAAGCACTGCTGAAGATGTAAGCGTCGTTGATTCTCTCCCATCTTACATCTCACATCTCACATCTGCAGTTATGAGAATAGATCTCAGCGGAAAGGTCGCCCTCGTCACCGGTTCCACCCGCGGCATCGGCCGCGCCATTGCCGGCCGCCTGGCCGAGTGCGGCGCGACGCTGGCGATCGTCGGCCGCGACCAGGCCAAGGCGGACGCCGTGGCCGCGGAGATCGGCGGCGGGGCCAAGGGCTTCGCCTGCGACATCAGCGACAGCGCGCAGGTGCAGGCGCTGGTCGAGAACGTCGAGAAGGCGCTGGGCGGCTGCGACATCCTCGTCAACAACGCGGGCATCACGAAGGACAACCTGATGCTGCGGATGAAGGACGAGGACTGGAACGCGGTGCTCGAGACGAACCTGCGCTCGGCCTTCGTCGCCATCCGCACGGCGCAGCGCGGGATGATGAAGAAGCGCTGGGGCCGCATCATCAACATCGCCAGCGTGGTCGGGCTGATCGGCAACGCCGGCCAGGCCAACTACGCGGCGTCGAAGGCGGGGCTGATCGGCCTCAGCAAGAGCGTCGCGAAGGAACTGGCGAGCCGCAACGTGCTCTGCAACGTCGTGGCGCCGGGCTTCATCAAGACCGATATGACCGACGCGATGGCGCCCGAGGCGGTGGCCAAGCTGTCGGCGCAGATCCCGCTGGATCGGTTCGGGTCGCCGGAAGACATCGCGGGTGCGGTGGCCTTCCTCGCCTCCGACCACGCCGCCTACATCACCGGGCAGGTCCTGACGGTGGACGGCGGGATGGTGATGTGAGCGGGGGAACCCTCCGCTATATTTCCCGGTAGTTCAACCACGCCCACCCCACTTGGAGCCTGCAACAATGGCTGACCATTCCGCGAAGGTGAAGGACATCATCGAGAAGGAACTCGGCGTCGAGCGCGAGAAGCTCACGGACGGCGCGAGCTTCATCGAGGACCTCGGTGCCGACTCGCTCGACATCGTCGAGCTCGTGATGGAGTTCGAGAAGGAGTTCAACATCGACATCCCGGACGAGGATGCCGAGAAGCTGCGCACCGTCGGTGACGCGATCGGCTACCTCAACGGCAAGCTCGGCTGAGATGGCTGGCGGCAAGCGCCGGGTCGTGATCACGGGGGCGGGCGTCGTCACCTCCGTGGGCAACGACCTGAAGACCACGTGGGAGAGCCTGCTGGCCGGAAAGTCCGGCGGCGCGCCGATCACGCGGTTCGATACGACGGACTTCAAGGTGAAGTTCGCCTGTGAGACGAAGGGTTTCGACCCGGCGCTGTATATGGACCGCAAGGAAGTGAAGCGGTCCGACCTGTACACGCAGTTCGCGATGGCGGCGTCCGTGCAGGCGATGGCGGACGCGGGCCTCGCCGAGGGCGGCTACGATCCGTTGCGCACGGGCGTGGTGATCGGCTCGGGCATCGGCGGCATCAGCACCTTCGAGGACCAGCTCAAGGTCTACCTGACGCACGGCCCCAACCGCATCTCGCCGTTCTTCGTCCCGATGTTCATCGGCGACATCGCGGCGGGCGTGGTGTCGATGCGCTTCCAGGCCAAGGGCCCGAACTACGCCGTGCAGTCGGCCTGCGCGACGAGCGCGCACGCGATCGGCGATGCGTTCCGGATGATCGCCTACGGCGACGCCGACGTGATGATCGCCGGCGGGTCCGGGGCGGCGGTGACGCCGATGTCGATCGGCGGCTTCGGCAATATGCAGGCGCACTCGACGCGCAACGACTCGCCGGAGACCGCTTCGCGGCCCTTCGACGCGACGCGCGACGGCTTCGTGCTGGGCGAGGGCGCGGGCATCGTGATCCTCGAGGAGCTTTCGCACGCGCAGAAGCGCGGCGCACGCATCCTCGCCGAGATCGTCGGCTACGGCGCGACGGGCGATGCCTACCACCTGACGGGCCAGCCGGACGACCACGAGGGCCTGCAGCGCGCGATGCGCCGCGCCCTCGAGGACGGCGGCCTGCAGCCCGAGGACGTGCAGTACGTCAACGCGCACGGCACCTCGACGCCGCTCAACGACCCGAACGAGATCCGCGCGATCAAGAAGGTCTTCGGCGCGCACGCCACCGGGCTGAACGTCTCGTCCACCAAGTCCTCGACCGGGCATATGCTCGGCGCCGCGGGCTCGGTGGAGGCCGTGTTCACCACGATGGCCATCGTCCACGGGATCATCCCGCCGACGATCAACTACCAGACGCCGGACCCCGAGTGCGACCTGGACATCACGCCGAACCATCCGGTGACGCGCGAAGTCCACGCCGCGCTGAGCAACTCCTCGGGCTTCGGCGGCCACAACGTCTCGATCGCCATCCGGCGATACACGGAGTAAGCAGCGAATGCCTGGTGCGCTGACGATCCCGATCGAGCGCATCACCGATCCGGTGGTGCGCCGGATCGCGGAAAAGGTGGGGAAGGGCGAGCGGCTCACGCAGGCCGACGGCGTCGCGATGTTCGAATCGCGCGACCTCACCGGCATCGGCGCGCTCGCCGACGCGGTGAACCGCGCCAAGCACGGCGACGTCGTCACCTTCGCGTCGAACCAGCACATCAACCCGACGAACATCTGCACGCTGCGCACCACCTGCGTGTTCTGCGGCTATGCGCGCCTGCCCAAGGAAGAGGGCGCGTATCGCTACACGCTCGACCAGATTATGGCCGAGGCGCGGCAGGCCAAGGACTCGATGACCCGCGAGTTCCACGTCGTCGGCGGCCTCGATATGCAGGCCGGGCTCGACTACTACACGACGATGTTCCGGGCCATCAAGGCCGAGCTGCCGCACGTGCACATCAAAGCGCTGACGGCCGACGAGATCGCGCACATCGCGCGCATCGAGAAGAAGAGCTGGGAAGAAGTGCTGATCGCGCTGCGCGAGGCCGGCCTCGACACGATGCCCGGTGGTGGCGCCGAGACCTTTTCGGCCGCCGTGCGCGAGGAGATCGCCCGCAAAAAGCTCGGCGCCGGCGACTACGTGGGCGTGCATCGCACCGCGCACAAGCTTGGCATCCGCACCAACAC
>CAZYQM010000092.1:0-773 GCA_964649965.1 uncultured Gemmatimonas sp. | reverse complement strand
CCAACACGACGATGCTGTACGGCCACGTCGAGACCTACGCGGACCGGATGGAGCACCTGCAGATGCTGCGCGACCTGCAGGACGAGACCGGCGGCTTCCTCGCCTATATCCCGCTGGCGTATCACCCCGACGACAACGAGCTTGGCAAGAAGCTCAATCGCCAGGGCATCGCCACCAGCGGCACGGACGACCTCAAGAACCTCGCTATCGGACGGCTCTTCCTCGACAACGTCGAGCACATCAAGAGCCACTGGATTATGGTGTCGCCGTTCCTCAGCCAGATCTCGCTGCACTACGGCGTGAACGACCTTGAGGGCACGGTCGTGCGCGAGAAGATCTACCACGCCGTGGGCGCCAACACGCCGCAGGGGATGACGCTGGAGGCGTTGCTCAAGCTCATTCGGGGCGCGGGGAAGGTTCCGGTGGAGAGGGATTCGTTCTATCGCGAAGTGCGGCGGTTTGAGAACGGGCGGATGACGGATGACGGAGGCGACACCGCATCGAGCATCCGTCATCCGTCATCCGTCCCGAGCAACTCGGCGGCGTAAGTGCGCGTCGGCAGGATTCCCTACATCAACTGCTACCCGGTGTACGGTGGCGTCGACCGCGGCCTCGTGCCGCTCGACGCCACGCTCGTTGACGGGGTGCCGACGACGCTGAACCGGATGATGGCCGAGGGCCAGCTCGACGTGAGCGTGGTCTCGGTGGTGGAGTATGCGCGCGACAGCGCCCGCTACCTCCTGCTGCCCGAACTGGCCATCTCCTGCGACGGT
>CAZYQM010000091.1:432-8086 GCA_964649965.1 uncultured Gemmatimonas sp. | reverse complement strand
TCGGCGGATCGCCTCAAGTCGGCGTTCCTCGCGACGATGTCGCACGAGCTGCGGACGCCGCTCAACTCGATCATCGGGTTCACGGGGATTCTCCTGCAGCAGCTGGCGGGACCGCTCAACGACGAGCAGCGGCGGCAGTTGGAGATGGTGCGCGGGAGTGCGCGGCACCTGCTCGCGCTGATCAACGACGTGCTGGACATCTCGAAGATCGAGGCGGGGCAGCTCGACGTGCAGGCCGAGTCCTTCGCGCTGCTGCCGATGCTGGAGCACCTGATGGAAGTGATGCGGCCGCAGGCGACGCGGAAGGGGCTGGTGCTCAGGCTCGAATCGTCCAACGCGCCGCCGCAGCTGCACACGGACCGGCGCCGGGTGGAGCAGGTCCTCCTCAACCTGCTGAGCAACGCCGTCAAGTTCACGGATCGCGGGCAGGTGACGCTGGTGGCCGATACTCTCGGGGATTACCGTCGCACACCCGACGCGGCCTCCGTGCCGGCGGTGCGCTTCCTGGTGCGCGACACGGGCATCGGCATCGCCGAGCGCGACCTGCCGGAGCTGTTCCAGCCGTTTCGCCAGATCGACGCCGGCCTCTCCCGCCAGCACGAAGGGACGGGCCTGGGTCTCTCTATCAGTCAACGTCTTTGCGAGCTGATGCGTGGTGAGATTAGCGTTGTCAGTGAACCGGGCGTAGGCTCCAGGTTCACCGTGGTCATTCCCCTGCAGCTCCCGACCGCCCCGTGACCCGTCGCATCCTGTTGATCGAGGACAACGAGCAGAATCGCTATCTGGCGACGTTCCTCCTGGAGCGACACGGGTATCGCGTGGAGACTGCGGTGGACGGTCGGGCCGGCGTCGAGTCGGCCACGGCGTCGCCGCCGGACCTCATCCTGCTCGACATCCAGTTGCCGGGAATGGACGGGCACGCCGTGGCCCGCACCCTGCGCGGCATCGCCGCGCTCGCGCGGGTGCCGATCATCGCGGTCACGTCCTACGCGATGGTCGGCGACCGCGAGAAGGTGTTGGAAGCGGGCTGTGACGGCTACATCGAGAAGCCGATCGATCCGGACAGCTTCGTCGCGACCATCGAGACGATTGCCGGTTTCCCGCGGTCGGAGCGTGGGCACTCGTGACGCGCGTCCTCATCGTCGACGACAAAGAGGAGAACCTCTACTACCTGCGCGCGCTGCTCAGCGGGCACGGCTACGAGGTGGAGGAGGCGCGGCACGGCGCCGAGGCGCTGGTGGTCGCCCGCAGCCATCCGCCGGATGTGGTGATCAGCGACCTGCTGATGCCCGTGATGGACGGGTACACCCTGCTCCGGTACTGGAAGGCCGATGCGACGCTGCGCCGTGCGCCGTTCATCGTGTACACGGCCACCTACACGGAGGAGAAGGACGCCAATCTCGCCCGGGACCTCGGCGCGGATGCGTTCATCCTCAAGCCGTCCGAGCCCGAGGACTTCATCGCCCAGCTCGACGACGTCCTCGCGCGCGAGGCGAGCGCGGAGGTGCCGCGGCATCCGGTGGCCGACCAGGAGCAGATCCTCCAGGTGTACAGCGAGGCGCTGATCCGCAAGCTGGAAGAGAAGTCGATGCAGCTGGAGGATGCCAACCGCCGGCTGGGGCGCTCGACGATGCAGCTCGAGATGGCGGGCCGGCTCGCACGATTGGGCGGGTGGTGGCTCG
Source organism: uncultured Gemmatimonas sp. (assembly GCA_964649965.1). Taxonomy (GTDB): domain Bacteria; phylum Gemmatimonadota; class Gemmatimonadetes; order Gemmatimonadales; family Gemmatimonadaceae; genus Pseudogemmatithrix. Next base: position 6,404 of record CAZYQM010000091.1, on the reverse strand, counting down.
ACGCCGGGGCGCGGCACGTCGTGTGGTCCGATGAGGTCGCGCGCATCCACGGCGAGCCGGAGGGTACGGCGCCGGAGCTCGAGCGAGCGATCGCGTACTACGACGCGCGGCACCGCCCGATCATCCGCCGGGCCGTCGAGCGCTGCTTCGCCGACGGGACGCCCTGGGATCTCGAACTCGAACTGCGCAGCCGCGACGGCCGCGAACTCGTCGTGCGTGTGATCGGCGAGGCCGTGCGGGACGATATGGGGCGCGTGACGCGCATCCAGGGCGCTTTCCAGGACGTCAGCGAGATGCGCCGCGCGCAGAAGGAACGCCGCGACCTCGCGCTGCGCCTGCAACAGACGCTCGAGAGCATTTCCGACGCGGTGCTGATGTTCGACCGCGACTGGCACGTCGTGTACCTCAACCCGATGGGCGAACGGCTGCTGCATCGGAGGCGGGCCGATCTCTTGGGCAAGGTGGTCTGGGATGAGTTCCCCGAGGCGGTCGGCAGCACGTTCCAGATCGAGTACGAACGCGCGTTCCGCGAGCAGACGCGCGTCCAGCTCGTCGAGTACTATCCGCCGCTCGTCACCTGGTTCGACGTCACGGCATACCCGACGGAAGACGGGCTCGTCGTGTACTTCCGCGACGTCACCGAGCGACGGGAGGCCGACCGCCGGCTCGCGCAGCAGGCGACGATGCTCGACAAGGCGCAGGACGCCATCCTCGTGCGCGACCTCGACGACACGATCCAGTACTGGAACAAGAGCGCCGAGCGGCTCTACGGCTGGTCGGCGGCCGAGGCGGTGGGCCGCGATGCGCACGAACTGATCAACGAGCGCTCGGTGGAGTTCCTCGCGGCCAAACAGGAGTTGCTCACACGCGGCGAGTGGACCGGCACGCTGCGGCAGGTCGCGCGCGACGGGCGTCGCGTCGTGACCGAATGCCGCTGGACGCTGGTGCGCAACGATGCCGGAGAGCCCGAGTCGGTGCTGGCCATCAACACCGACGTGACGGAGCGCCGCAACCTCGAACAGCAGTTCCTCCGCGCGCAGCGGCTGGAGAGCATCGGCACGCTGGCCGGCGGCATCGCCCACGACCTGAACAACGTGCTGGCGCCCGTGATGATGTCGCTCGACCTGCTGCGCGACCTCGCCGGGCCGCAGGGCCAGGAGCTCGTCGAGAGCCTGCGCCAGAGCGTGGGGCGCGGTGCCGACCTCGTGCGCCAGGTCCTCACCTTCGCGCGCGGACTGGATGGCCGGAAGGAGCGCGTGGATGTGCGGCAGATCGCCCGCGAGGTCGAGACGGTCGTGCGCGACACCTTCCCCAAGCGCATCGTACCCTCGGTGGAGCTGACGCAGGGGCCGGCGTACGTGCTCGGCGACGCGACGCAGCTGCACCAGGTGTTGCTCAACCTCGTCGTCAACGCGCGCGATGCGATGCCTGAGGGCGGTTCGCTACGCATTGCCGTCAGTCGCGCGGAACTCTCGGGCCCCGAGGCCGTGAGACTGCGGCTGGCCCCCGGCCGCTACGCCAAGGTCGCCGTCATCGACGACGGCGAAGGCATCTCGCCGGAGCAGCAGGAGATCATCTTCGAGCCGTTCTTCACCACCAAGGACGTGGGGCACGGCACGGGCCTCGGGCTTTCGACCGTGCAGAGCATCGTACGCGGCCACGATGGCGCCGTGCAGCTGCAGTCGGAACTCGGCAAGGGCAGCACGTTCACCTGCTGGTTCCCGCTCGTCGGTGACGACGAGGAGCAGCCGTCCGCGCCGTCGCCGGCACGCAAGCTGCCGAGGGGCGAGGGCGAGTGCATCCTCGTCGTGGACGACGAGGTGAGCATCCGCACCGTCGCCGAGCGGATCCTGACCCGCAACGGCTACACCGTGGTGACCGCAGCGGACGGCAGGGAGGGGCTGGAGGTGTATCGCGCCCGGCGCGCGGAGATCGACGCCATCATCACGGATGTCTCGATGCCGCAGATGGACGGGCCGGAGTTCATCGCCGCGCTGCGCGGCGAGGGCGTGGACGTGCCGATCATCGTCGCCAGCGGCTACGTGACCGACGAGGGCGCCGGCCGCCTGCTCGAGGCGGCCACGGAGTTCTTCGTCTCGAAGCCGTTCACGGCCGAGACGCTGCTGACGACCCTGCGCGGGGTGCTCGTCGGTCGCCGCTGAGTCTCGCGTGACAATGGGGTATCTTTCGGGGAGCGTCCGCCGATTTCCCATTTCCCCCCGGACCGCGATGCGAACCTCTGTCCTGACCGGCCTGCTCGTGACCGTTCTCGCCGCCCCCGCGCTTCTCGACGCGCAAGGGCTCACGCCGTCGAATCCCAACGATCCCTTCCTCTGGCTCGAGGAGGTGGAGTCCGAGCGCGCCTTGGCTTGGGTGCGCGGGCGCAACGCGCGCTCGCTGGGCACGCTCGAGGGCGATCCGCGCTTCGCGACGCTGAACGCGCAGGCGCTGGCGATCGTGAACGCGACGGACCGCATTCCGAGCCCGAGCTTCTGGGCGGGCGGCATCTCGAATTTCTGGCAGGACGCCGAGCACGTGCGCGGGCTCTGGCGGCGGACCTCCGTGGACGGCTTCCGCGGCGCGGCGCCGGCGTGGGAGACGATCCTCGACGTGGATGCGCTCGCGCGTGACGAAGGCAAGAACTGGGTCTTCCGCGGCGGCGATTGCCTCGCGCCGGAGGATCGCTACTGCCTCGTCTCGCTGTCCGACGGTGGCAAGGATGCCGTGGAGGTGCGCGAGTTCGACGCGGTGGAACGACGGTTCGTCGACGGCGGGTTCCGCTTCAGCGAAGGGAAGCAGAGCGTGGCGTGGATCGACCGCAATACCTTGCTGGTGGCGCGGGAGTGGACGCCCGGCGAGCTGACGAACTCGGGATACGCATACGTCGTCAAGCGCGTGACGCGCGGCCAGCCCATCGAGCGCGCCGTCGAGGTGTTCCGCGGAGAGCGGACCGATGTCTCGGCGTCTGGCTTCGCGCTGCGCGATGCCGACGGCATCGCGCGCGCGACGCTGCTGTACCGCGGCCGGACGTTCTGGGAAAGCGAGGTCCACCAGCTGACGCCCACGGGCACGCGGCCGCTGCCGTTCCCCGCGCGGCACAGCCTGCACGGTCTCGTCGAGGGGCAACTGCTGTTCACGGCGAACGAGGCGTGGAACGGATTCGCCGCCGGCGACGTGCTGAGCTATGACCTCGCCGCCCTGCTGCGCGATCCGGCGACGGCGCGACCGGAACTCGTGCTGCATCCCGGTCCGCGCGAGTCGGTCGAGGGCATCGTGACCACCAAGACGCGACTGGTCGTCGCGCTGTACGAGAACGTGCGCGGGTCGGCGTACGCCTACCGGCGCGTGCAGGGCGCGTGGACGCGCACGCGGCTGTCCCTGCCCGAAAACGTCACCGTCTCGCTCGGCTCCGTGGAGCAGGGCAGCGACCGGCTCTTCGTGTGGGTGCAGGGTTTCCTCACGCCGCAGACGCTCTATCTCGCCGACGCCGCGGCGGCACGCGCGGATGTCGTGAAGCAAGCGCCGGCGAAGTTCGACGCCACGGGCCTCAGCGTGGAGCAGCACGAGGCCACGTCGGCGGATGGGACGAAGGTGCCGTACTTCATCGTGCGCCGGACCGACGCCCCGCGCGACGGCAGCACGCCCACGCTGCTCTACGGCTACGGCGGTTTCCAGATCTCGCAGTTGCCGAGTTACAGCGCGATCCGCGGCAAGCTCTGGCTGGAGCGCGGCGGCGCCTTCGCCGTGGCCAACACGCGCGGCGGCGGCGAGTTCGGGCCGGCGTGGCACCAGGCGGCGATCGGCGTCAACCGCGACCGCGCGCACGAGGACTTCATCGCGGTGGCCGAGGATCTCGTGGCCAAGCGGTTCACCTCGCCGCGCCGGCTGGGCATCCAGGGCGGCTCGCAAGGCGGGCTGTTTATGGGCGTGGCGATGACGCGGCGTCCCGACCTCTTCAACGCCGTGATCGTCGGCGTGCCGCTCTTCGATATGCTGCGCTTCCACCTGCTGCTCGCCGGTGCGAGCTGGACGGGCGAGTACGGCAATCCGGAGATCGCCGAGGAGCGCGCGTGGATCCTCAAGTACTCGCCGTATCAGGCCCTGGCGGCGGGCAAGGACTATCCGGAGCCGTTCATCTTCACGTCCACGAAGGACGATCGCGTGCATCCGGGGCACGCGCGCAAGGCCGCCGCGCGGCTTGAGCAGCTTGGCTATCCGTATCTCTACTACGAGAATGTGGACGGCGGGCACTCTGCGGCGGCGAATCTCGTTGAGAGTGCACGGCGTAATGCGCTCGAATACACCTACCTGACCCGCAAGCTGATGGACACTCCGTAATGCGGAGCCGCCGATGACCCCGTGGGTGACGCGGCTCGTCGTGGCGAACATCGCGATGTTCGCCCTGACCTATACCGTCCTGCCGAACTTCATCACCGAGCAGCTCGTCTTCGTGCCGCGCCTCGTGCTGACGCGCCCGTGGACATTGGTGACGTATATGTTCCTGCACGGCGGCCTCTCGCACATCCTGTTCAATATGCTGGGCCTGTTCTTCTTCGGCTCACGCGTCGAACAGCGCCTGGGCGAGCGGCGCTTCATCACGCTGTACCTCGTGAGCGGCATCTTCGGCGCGATCGCGTCGCTGCTCTTCACGCCGCAGGCGGCGGTGATCGGCGCCTCGGCCGGCGTGTTCGGCGTGATGATGGCGTTCGCGATGTTCTGGCCGCGCGAGCGCATCTACATCTGGGGCGTGATCCCCGTCGAAGCGCGCATCCTCGTGATCGTGACGACCGCTTTCGCGCTGTTCGCGGGCCTCGGCGGGCGTGGCGGCGGCGTCGCCCACTTCGCGCACCTCGGCGGCTACGTGGGCGCCTACGCCTACCTGTGGTACCTGCAGCGCAACAGCGCGCAGCGGCGCTTCCAGGCGCAGGTGCAGCGCGTGGAACCTGCCGTGAAGCGCCGCGTGAGCGTGCACCGCGACCAGTTGGACCTCGATGGCGTGCACGAGCTCACGCGCGACGAGGTGAACCGCATCCTCGACAAGATCAACGCGGACGGCATCGAGAGCCTCACGCCGGAGGAGCTGCGCTTCCTCTCGAACTTCGCGCCGATGGACGACCGCAAACCGCTGCCGCCGAGCTGACGCGGCGGGGGAACGGAAAGACAGAAGGGCGCATCCGCGAGGATGCGCCCTTCGTCGTCCTGCGGCAACCGCTCAGCGCGCGACCGGCTCCAGGCGCACGAGGTTCGTCGGCTGCCCCATCCGGCTCTCGATGGCCGTCCACGACCTTGAGGCGCCAGAGCACCTCGCCGACGAGGCCGCCGGAGAAGAAGCTGCCTTGCCAGCCGGGGAAGGCGTTGCCGCGGTACTCCATCAGTCCCGAGGTGGCGATGCTTGGCACCCACACCTTCACCGGCTGCTCCATCCCCGCGCGCGTGGTGCCGCTGTGGATGTTCGTGCCGCTGCGGTAGTTGACGCCGAAGCCAATCACCGGCCAGCCGTAGTTCTTGCCGGGCTGGATGAGGTTGAGCTCGTCACCGCCCTGCGGGCCGTGCTCCGTCTCCCAGACGTTGCCGGCGGCGTCGATCATCAGGCCCTGGAGGTTGCGATGGCCGTAGCTCCAGATCTGCGGCAGCGCGCCCTCGCGCCCCACGAAGGGATTGTCCGATGGCACGCGGCCGTCGTCGTGCAGGCGGATGACCTTGCCGTTGTGCACGTTGAGCTGCTGCGCGGGGTGCGCCTCGAGGTCGCCCTGCGGCGGCACCTGGCGGTCGCCGACCGTGATGAAGAGATAGCCCTTGCCGTCGAAGGCGAGGCGCGAGCCATAGTGGCCCTGCCCGCGCGACCAGGCGTTGGCCTCGAAGAGCTCCTGCACGTCGTTGAGGCGATCGTTCGCGAAACGCGCGCGGATGACGGCCGTCGTGCTCTGGTCGCCCGCTGCGTTGGGCTTGGCGTACGAGATGTACACGAGGCG
>CAZYQM010000091.1:0-422 GCA_964649965.1 uncultured Gemmatimonas sp. | reverse complement strand
CACCGGTTCGGGCAGCAGGCGCCCGTTGCGGATGACGCGCAGGCGGCCCGGCCGCTCGGTCACGAGGATGTCGCCGCCCGGCAGGAAGGCGATGGACCACGGATTGACGAGGCCTTCGGCGACGGTGACGACGCGGAACTGATGATAGGTCGAGCGCTGCGGCGCATCCTGCGCACTGAGCAGGACGGGCGCGGCGACTGCGAGCGCGAGGGCAAGCGGACGGATCGACATCGAGGCTCCAGGTTCCGGGAGTGGATGTACGAAAACTGACGCGCGCCTGCCCAGAGGCAAGCGCGCGTCAGGACAACCTTTGCGCCGGAGGCTCAGTTCCCGCGGGGGCGGCCGCGTGAACCGCTGCTGCCGGAGCTGCTGCCGCGTGCCGATCCGCCGCCGCCGGAGCGGGGTGCGGAGGCGCGCGGTGC
>CAZYQM010000090.1:4316-8092 GCA_964649965.1 uncultured Gemmatimonas sp. | reverse complement strand
GCCAGCCACTCGTCCAGCGCGGGGTTCTTCAGCCCGTCACGCTCCCACTGCTCCGCGTTCGGCACCGCCTCGCGCTCGAGGAACGAGGTCGCGTCGTCGTGCAGGCGGCTCGTGAGCTGGCGATCGACGATCGTGACGATGACGACCGCGAGGACCCCGACGACGATGAACGCGCCGAGGAGCAGCCGTTGCGTGAGCCTCACGCGTCCTTGCCGCCCTTCAACCGATAGCCGAAGCCGCGCACCGTCTCGATGAGGTCCCCGGCGGGATGCAGCTTGGTGCGCAGGCGCTGGATGTGCATATCCACGGTGCGCGTCTGGATGTCGGGCGCGGCGTCCCAGACGGTCTCGAGCAGGTGCGAACGCGCCTGCACGCGGCCGCGGCGCTCGGCCAGCGTGAGCAACAGCTTGTACTCCGTCGGCGTGAGCTCCACCTCGTGCTCGTTGACGTGCACGCGGTGGGCGGAGCGGTCCACGCGGATGGGGCCGATCTGCAGCACGTCGGCCGGCGATCCGGCGCTGGCGACCCGGCGCAGGATGGCGCCGACGCGCAGCACCAGTTCCTGCGGCGAGAAGGGCTTCGTGAGGTAGTCGTCGGCGCCCAGCTCGAGGCCGCGGATGCGGTCGGGCTCCTCCTTGCGCGCGGTGAGCATCAGCACGGCGACGTTGGCCGTGTCGCGGTCCTCACGCAGCTTGGCGAGCACGTCGAAGCCGCTCATCCCGGGCAGCATCAGGTCGAGCACGACCAGCGACGGGCGGTCACGCTTGGCCAGCTGCAGCGCATCCGGGCCGGTGGAGGCCGAGGAGACCTTGTAGCCGGCCTTGGCCAGGTGATAGACGACGAGCGCGACGATGTCCGGCTCGTCATCCACGACGAGGATGCGGTCGCCGGAGACGGTGGCGGGCGCCGTCACGCGGTCACTCCGCCGAGGCGACGGGTGATGGTCGCGAGCAACAGGTCGATCGCGACGGTGTTCTCGCCGCCGCGCGGGATGATGAGGTCGGCGTAACGCTTGCTCGGTTCGACGAACTGCAGGTGCATCGGCTGGACCGTCGTGAGGTATTGGTCGAGGATCTCCTCGAGCGGGCGGCCACGGATCGCCATATCGCGCCGGATGCGGCGGATCAGGCGGATGTCGGCGTCGGTATCCACGAAGACCTTGATGTCGAGCCGGGCCCGGATGCGTTCCTCGACGAGCAACAGGATGCCGTCGATGACGATGACGTCGGCCGGTTCCACGCGTTCCGCCGCAGGGGCGCGGCGATGCCGTACGAAATCATAGACCGGCTTGTCGATCGCGCGCCCCGCCGCCAGTTGCCCCAGGTGCTCGGCCAGCAAGTCGAGGTCGAAGGCATCCGGGTGATCCCAGTTGAGGAGGCGCAGCTCATCGTGGGACAGGGCGTGGTGGTCGCGATAGTAGGCGTCCATATCGAGGAACGCGACCTTGGCGCCGTCGATGGATTCCGCGACGCGTCGGGCCACGGTGGTCTTCCCGGAGCCGGACCCGCCGGCGACACCGATGATCAGCGGCCGCACGGCGATTCGTGACCGAGGAATTGCACGCCGGAAATCTGCCGGCGGCGAGGGGGCGCAAGAAGCGAGGAGGCTGTCACGGTCCTGTATCGAAGCGGGATGGAGGAAAGTTCCTCGTTTTCCCCCGGCGACGCCACCCGTCCGACCTCCATCCGGCGGGCAGGGGCCGCTAACTTTCGCCGATGACCGTTCGCCCCATTCTCGCACGGGCCCTGCGCCGTGCCGTCCTCGGCGCCGCGGCCGTCAGCGCTTGCCTGACGTTGCCGGCCGCCGCTCAGGAGCGCGTGACGCTCAAGATTGCGGCCACGACCGACGTCCACGGCCGTCTCCGCGGCTGGGATTACGCGACCGGGCGTCCTGATTCCACGCGCGGCCTCGCCCGCGCCGCCAGCATCGTGGACTCGCTGCGTCGAGTCGCCCGCAACCGCGTGATCCTCGTGGATGCCGGCGACCTGCTGCAGGGCAACGCGATGACCTTCGTCGCGGGGCGCGTGGATTCGCTGGCCCCGCATCCGGTCGTCGCCGCGATGAACCTGATGCGCTACGACGCGGCGGCGGTGGGCAATCACGAGTTCAACTACGGACTGGGCGTCTTCGACCGCGCGGTGGCGCAGGCGCGCTTCCCCTTCCTCGCCGCCAACACGCGGCGGCTCGACGGCGGGCATCAATACCCCGGTCACACGATCGTCGCGCGCGCCGGCGTGAAGGTCGCGGTCATCGGCGCGACCACGCCGGGCTCGATGGTCTGGGACCGCGATAACCTCCGCGACCGGCTCATCGTGGACGACATCGTCGCGGCGCTACCCGCGCAGGTGGACTCGGCGCGCGCCGCCGGCGCCGACGTCGTCATCGTCGTCGCGCACGCCGGCCTCGACGGAGTCACGTCGTATGACACCGTCGCCACGGGCCTGGCCAGCGAGAACCCGATGGCCCGCGTCGCCCGCGAGGTGCCGGGCATCGACGCCATCGTCATCGGCCACTCGCATCGCGAGGTCACGGACACGACGATCAACGGCGTGCTCGTCGTGCAGCCGCGCAACTGGGCGACGAGCGTCGCCGTCGTCACGCTGGACCTTGAGCGCCGCGACGGCCGCTGGGCGCTGGTCGCCAAGCGCGGCGAGACGGTGCAGGCCCGCGGCTGGCCCGAGCAACGGGCGCTGGTGCGCGCCGTCGAGCGCCCGCACCGCGCCGCGATGGCGTATTCCACGGCCGTCATCGGCCGCACCAGCGATACCTGGATCACCGACTCGTCGCGGATGGTGGACCGCCCGATGATCGACCTCATCCAGGAGGTGCAGCGTCGCGAGTCCGGCGCCGAGCTGAGCTTCGCCTCGGTCTTCACCACCGAGGCGCGCTTCGAACCGGGCGCCATCACCGTCGAGCGCCTCGTCGCGCTGTATCCCTACGAAAACACGCTGCGCGCGCTCAAGCTCACGGGGGCGCAGATCCGCGCGCACCTCGAGCACACCAACCGCTACTGGCTGGTCGAGCGTGCGCCGGACGGGTCGTTCACCGTGCGCAACGACCCGAGCATCCCCGGTTACAACTACGACGTGCTGCAGGGGCTCGACTACACGGTGGACCTCTCGCGGCCGATGGGCCAGCGCATCACGAAGCTCGAGCGCAACGGTCGGCCCGTGGCCGACACGGATTCCTTCACGGTCGCGCTCAACAGCTACCGCGCGTCGGGCGGTGGCGGCTACGATATGCTGCGCGGCGCGCCGGTGGTGTACGAGGGCGGGCGTGAGATCCGCGAGCTGATCATCGAGGACATCCGGCGCCGCGGGACGATCGAGCCGCGCGACATGTTCGTGAAGAACTGGGAGGTGCTGCCGCCGCGCCCCTCGCTGCGCCTCATCGCGATGAACGATATGCACGGCGCCTTCCGGCCGCGGCCGGTGGGCAGTCTCGGCAACCGCGGCGGCTTCGCCCAGATCGCGGCGAAGGTGCGCGAGGCGCAATCCGAGTGCGCGCCGCTCTGTGCAACGTTGGTGCTCAGCGGCGGCGACCTCTTCACCGGCACGCCGCCGTCCGATCTCAGCAAGGGCGCGCTGGTCGTGCCCGTGCTCAACGCGATCGGATTCGCCGCGCACGCACTGGGCAACCACGAGTTCGACTACGGCCAGGACACGCTGCGCGTGCGGATGCGGCAGTTGGGCGCCCCCGTGCTCGGCGCCAACGTGACCTACGCCGACGGCGGTGACGTCGAGCCCGTGACCGAGACCCGCTTCCGCCAGCTGCCT
>CAZYQM010000090.1:0-4306 GCA_964649965.1 uncultured Gemmatimonas sp. | reverse complement strand
CGACGGCGGTGACGTCGAGTGGATCCCGAACGACACCGTGCTCGACACACCCATCGGCAAGGTCGGCATCGTCGGCATCGCCGATCCGGCGACGCCGCGCACGACGATGCCGCGGCACGTGGCCGACCTGCGCTTCGTGCCGCCGCTGCCGGTCATCGTGCGCTCCGCGGCCGCGATGCGCGCCCGCGGCGCGCAGGTCATCGTCGTCGTCGCGCACCTCGGCGGCTTCTGCAACGTCGGCGATCCGGACGACTGCCGCGGCGAGATCTTCGAGCTCGCGCGCACGCTCCCGCCCGGCACCGTGGATGCCATCGTCTCCGGCCACACGCACTCGGCGGTCGGAACCGTCGTCAACGGCATCCCGATCGTACAGGCGCGCTCGAGCACGCAGGCGCTTGGCGTCGTGGACCTCGACCCCGCGCGCCGCACGCCGCCGCGCCGCCCGGAACTGCGCGACGTCGTCAGCGACCGCATCGTGCCGGATTCCGTCGTGGAGCCGCTGGTCGCACGCGCCGTAGCCGCCGTGCGGCACATCGTGTGGGACACCATCGTCACGAGTGAGGCGCGCTTCCCGCGTCTGGGCGACCAGTACGCGCTCGGCAACCTCATCGCCGACGCGCAGCGCGCCGCCGGCAACGGGGACGTGGGCGTGATGAACAACGGCGGCATCCGCGCTGAGCTGCGCGCGGGCGCCGTGACTTACGGCGACCTGCACGAGATCGCCCCCTTCGGCAACCGCCTCGTTGCCATCACCGTGCGCGGCGACGCGCTGCGGCGCTACTTCGAGTCGCTGGTGGACGGCAACCGCGTGAGCGTGCACATCAGCGGCGCGACGATCACCTTCGACCAGAACGCGCCGGCCGGCCAGCGGATTCGTCGGATCGTGATGGCGGACGGCCGCCCCTTGGCCGATCGCCGTACCTATCGTGTCGTGATGTCCGATTTCATCGCCAGCGGTGGCGACGGCGTCGGACTGTCCGGGGGCTCGGCCCCCGAGGAGCTTGGAGTCGTGGACTTGGACGCATTGATCGCCCACCTGCGCAAGGTGCCGGGTGGACGCCTGACGATGACCGAGGCGCTGGCCGCGCCGCGTATCCGGAGCCTGCCGTGAGCGAGATGACCGTGTTCGTGAGTGGTAAGACCGTGCGCGTCCCCGCCGGCAGCACCGTCATTGACGCGGTCGCGGCCGCCGATGCCGACGCCGCCGCTGCGATCCGCGACGGGACGCGCGGCGTCGTAGACAGCCGTGGGCTCGGCGTCGCGCCGGAGACGCCGCTCACCGGCGGCTTCGTGATGCGCGTCGTCAGCGCCCGCGCTGCCCGCGACGGATCGGACGCGTGACCGTCATCACCAGCGAGCTGCTGCGGCGGCTCCCGAAGGCCGAGTTGCACTGCCACCTCGACGGCTCCCTGCGTCCGGAGACGATGCTCGAACTCGCCCGCGAGCAGCACGTCACGATGCCCGAGGACGACGCCGAGGCGCTGCGCGACTATATGCGCGTGGATGACGCGCGGAATCTCGAAGACTACCTCGCGCGCTTCGGTCATACGCTGAGCGTGATGCAGACCGAGGAGGCGATGGAGCGCATCGCCTACGAGCTGGCCGAGGACTGCGCGAAGGAAGGCGTGCGCTACCTCGAGGCGCGCTACGCGCCGATCCTCAACGTCGAGGGCGGGCTCAGTCTCGCGCAGGCCATCGAGGCGCCGCTGCGCGGTCTCGCCCGCGCCGAGCGCGAGTATGGCATCGTCTCGCGCGTGATCGTCTGCGGCATCCGCAATATGGATCCCAACGTGTCGCTGGAGTTGGCGCATCTCGCCGTGGACTACAAGGGACGCGGCGTCGTCGGCTTCGACCTCGCCGGCGGCGAGGCGGGGAATCCCGCCGAGTTGCACAAGGCGGCCTTCGACTACGCCTTCGAGCACGGCTTGCCTTGCACCTGCCACGCCGGCGAGGGTGCCGGTGCGGAGTCCGTCGCGGCCGCGATGCATCAGTGCCACGCGCATCGCATCGGGCACGGCACGCGGCTCATCGAGGATCCCGCGCTGATGGCCGAAGCCAAGCGCACGGGCGTCGCCATCGAGTGCTGCCTCACGAGCAACGTGCAGACGCACGCCGTCGAGCACCTCGATGAGCATCCGCTACGCAAGTACTTCGACGCGGGCCTCAAGGTCTCGCTCAATACGGACAATCGCCTGATGAGCGGCACGGACCTCGTGACCGAGTATGGCTTGGCCGCGAAGCACCAGGGCTTCACCTTCGACGAACTCTGCCGGTTGGCGCGCGGCGGCTTCGAGAACGCGTTCCTGCCGGATGCCGAGCGCGCCGTGCTGCTCGCGCGCGTGGACGCCGAGATCGCCACCCTCAAGCGGAGCGCGGCGTGAGCACGGCATCTTCTTCACAGGCCACGCCGGCCGGCGGCTCGACGCACGGCAGTGCTGCGGCGCGCGCCGCCGCAGACGCGGTCCGCGCACGACTCGGCGTGCAATCGCCGGTGGCGGCCATCGTGCTCGGCTCGGGACTCGGCGGACTCGCCGACCGCGTGCAAGGCGCGTCGCGCGTGCCCTATGCGGAGATCCCCGGCTTCCACGCGCCGGGCGTCGAAGGGCATCGCGGCGAACTGATCCGCGGCACCCTCGGCGGACGCGAAGTGCTGCTGCTCGCCGGCCGCTTCCATATGTACGAAGGCCACGGCGCGCAGGTCGCGGCCTCCCCGGTGCGCGTCGTGCACGCGCTCGGGGCCAAGGTGCTGTTCGTCTCCAACGCGGCGGGCGGCATCAACCGCGCCTTCCCGCCGGGCACGTTGATGATGATCAGCGATCATCTCAACCTGCAGTTCCGCAATCCGCTCGTCGGCGCGCTCGAGCCGGGCGATGTCCGCTTTCCCGATATGAGCGCGCCGTACGCGCCGCGACTGCAGGGCCTGCTCGAGGCAGCGGCGTCAGAGGGCGGACTCACGCTGGCGCGCGGCGTGTACGCGGGCCTGCTCGGGCCGACCTACGAGACGCCCGCCGAGGTGCGGATGCTCGCGACGCTCGGCGCCGACGCCGTCGGAATGAGCACCGTGCCCGAGACGATCGTCGCGCGGGCCATCGGAATGGAAGTCGCGGGCGTCAGCTGCATCACGAATCCCGCCGCGGGCATCAGCGACGCGCCGCTCAACCACGCCGAGGTGATGGAAGAGGGCCGCAAGGCCGGCGATGCGTTCTGCGGGCTCGTGGAGCGTTGGGTCGCGAGGCTCTAGTCAGAAGCCTGTTCACCACGAAGGCACGAAGGGAGCCGCAACGGAGGTACGGCCCCGCAACCCCAAGAAGCACTGCTGCTTTGGCATTGCGGGACCGTGAGAACTTCGCGGCTCCCTTCGTGCCTTCGTGGTGAACGCGGTACTAGCGCGGCGAAGGCGGCAGCGCCTTGAGCCTCCGCTGGAACGCCTGAAAGCCCTGCGTGTCTTGAGTCAGCCCCTGCAGCTGCTCCGGCGGGTACGCCGCGACGCGCGCGCGGCCAGCCTTGATGCGGTCTTCCTCGAGCGGATGCGAGCGGAACCAGGTCTCGAGGCCTTCGGGCTTCGCCTGGCGTTCGTCGAGCAGGATCTGGAACATCTCCGGCACGCCGTTGGGGTCTATGCCCGCGCGCACCATATAGCCGATCGCGACCTCGTCCGCCTCGTCCTCGTCGGAACGCGAGAAGCTCGCCATCGCCGCATTCGCGCCGAGCGAGATCGCCGCCTGGCCCGTCTGGCTCCCGCAGAGGTTGGGCAGGAAGATGCACAGGCCGAGCAACCCGACCTGCGTGCCTTGCGCCTTCTGCATCTGCTGCACCGAGTGGCGCTGCGTCACGTGGCCGATCTCGTGGCCGAGCACACCCGCCACCTGCGAGAGGTTCTTGGCCCGCTCGAGCAGTCCGCGGTTCATATAGATGAACCCGCCGGGCACCGCGAAGGCGTTCACGTCCGGGCTGTCCACGATGTAGAACGACCAATCGAGATTCCGCGTGTCGGCGATGCGGGCAATCGAGTCGCCGAGTACGTTCATATACCGATTCAGCTCCGCGTCCTGCACGAGCGGGAGCTGACGGTTCAATTCGGCAGAGTACCCGGCCCCCATTTCGACCTCCTGCTGGGTCGAGATGGCGCAACCGGACAGCGTGGCCACGAGGGCGAGGGCGGTGAGCGTACGCATTGGTTTGTTGACCCTAGCGAGGGACCTGAAACGCCGCAAGGCGCGCGAGCGGCAAGGGCTGTTCGTCGCCGAAGGGCTGCGCACCGTCGAGGCCTTGCTGGCCTCGCCGCTGCGCATCCGCGGCGTCCTCG
>CAZYQM010000089.1:7634-8213 GCA_964649965.1 uncultured Gemmatimonas sp. | reverse complement strand
GTCACGCCGGACATCGTCGTGCCCTACGACACGCTCACCACGGCCGAGCAGCGCCTCGCGCGCACGCTCGTGCCGCGCTCGCAGGACGTGTACCTCGCGCTCTACGACTACGCCTTCAGCCTCAAGGACCAGGTGCAGCCGGACTTCACCGTCACGCAGGCAATGCGCGACGGCTTCCGGAACAAGCTCGAGGGCAAGGGCGTGACTGTCGACCGCGCCGAGTGGGATGCCGGCCGCGAGTACGTGGACCGTCTCCTGCTCAACCGCATCGCCCGCCTCGCCTTCGGCGATTCCACGGCAAAGCGCCGCGAGATCCACGAGGATGTGCAGCTGCAGCGCGCGATGGAACTCCTGCGCCGCGCCAGCACCACACAGGAACTGCTCGCCCTGGCGCCGACGTCCGCGCCGGTTCCGGCCGCCGCCTCGGCGCGCCGTCCCGATTAACCCACCGCGTTCCCCCTGAGATGTCCCATCGTGCATTGATTGCCGCCGCGCTCCTTGGCGCGGCGGCCTGCGGCGGCACTGCCGCCGAACAGTCCCCCATCGTCACCCGCGAGGGCGACGCCCGCGAGTCCCGCC
>CAZYQM010000089.1:0-7624 GCA_964649965.1 uncultured Gemmatimonas sp. | reverse complement strand
CGGCGAGTACATCACGTTCCAGTCCACGCGCGACGGCCGCAGCTGCGACCAGCAGTACGTCATCAAGGCTGACGGCACCGGACTCACGCAGGTCTCCGACGGCCGCGGCAAGACCACCTGCGGCTGGTTCTTCCCCGGCAGCGAGCGCCTGTTCTTTGCGAGCACCACGGCGCACGATTCCATCTGCCCGGTGCGCCCGGATCCGTCCAAGGGCTACGTCTGGCCGCTCGACCGCTACGACATCTACACGGCCAACCGCGACGGCAGCGACCTGAAGCGCCTGACGAACTACGACGTGTACACGGCCGAGGGCATCCTCTCGCCGGACGGCTCGAAGATCGTCTTCACGTCCCTCAAGGACGGCGACCTCGAGATCTACACGATGAACGCCGACGGCACCGACGTCCGCCGCCTCACCACGACGCCGGGCTACGACGGCGGCCCCTGGTGGTCGCCCGACGGCACCAAGATCGTGTACCGCGCGCATCATCCCAAGGACAGCACCGAGCTCGCGCAGTACCAGGAGCTGCTCGCCCAGGGCCTCATCCGCCCCAGCAAGGTCGAGCTCTTCGTGATGAACGCCGACGGCAGCGACCAGCGCCAGGTCACCAACCTCGGCGGCGCCAACTTCGGCCCCTCGTGGAGCCCCGACGGCACGAAGATCATCTTCTCCACCAACTTCGTCGCGCCGCGCTCGGGCAACTTCGACCTCTACCTCGTGGACGCCAACGCCTCGATGGCCGGCCCCGACCAGGTCGAGCAGGTCACCTTCGACGGAGTCTTCGACGGCTTCCCGATCTTCCACCCCAACGGCAAGCAGCTCCTCTGGGCGAGCAACCGCTACGCCGCCAAGGAAGGCGAGACCAACCTCTTCGTCGCCGATTTCCGGTGGTAGATTAGAGGCGTCTCTCCCCGGAGGAGCCTCGTGGAAGTCGTAGTCGGCATCATCGCTCTTGGCAT
Source organism: uncultured Gemmatimonas sp. (assembly GCA_964649965.1). Lineage (GTDB taxonomy): Bacteria > Gemmatimonadota > Gemmatimonadetes > Gemmatimonadales > Gemmatimonadaceae > Pseudogemmatithrix. The sequence goes on along the minus strand of CAZYQM010000089.1, from coordinate 6,664 downwards.
CGGCGTCGTCCTCGCCAAGAGCATCCGCATCATCGGGCAGGCTGAGGTGATGGTCGTCGAGCGCCTCGGCCGCTTCAATCGCGTCGCGCGCTCGGGCCTCAACATCCTGATCCCGTTCATCGAGCGGCCGCGCGCCATTGACGTGCGCTACTTCGAGAGCGACGTCACCGGGCTCAAGAAGATCGTCGCCGCCACCGCCTCGCGCATTGACCTGCGCGAGCAGGTGCTGAACTTCCCCTCGCAGCCGGTCATCACGAAGGACAACGTGACGATCGACATCGACGCCGTGCTCTACTACCGCGTCGCCGATCCGCAGAAGGCCACCTACGCGGTGCAGAACCTGCCCTACGCGCTCGAGACGCTCACGCGCACCACGCTGCGCAACATCGTCGGCGAGATCGAACTCGACCAGACGCTGGCCTCGCGCGATATGATCAACAAGAAGATGCGCGAGGTCATCGAAGAGGCCTCGATCGGCTGGGGCGTGGACGTCACTCGCGTAGAACTGCAGAGCATCGAACCGCCGCGCGACATCCAGCAGTCGATGGAACTGCAGATGCGCGCCGAGCGCGAGCGCCGCGCCGCCGTCACCAACGCCGAGGCCAGCAAGCGCGCCGCCGTGCTCGAGGCCGAAGGCCACCGCGAGTCGCAGATCCGCAAGGCCGAGGGCGAGAAGGAAGCCGCCATCCTTCGCGCGCAGGGCCTCGCCGAGGCCCGCCTCGCGATGGCCGACGCCGAAGCCGAGGCAGTGCGACGCATCACCGCCGCACTGCCGCCTGGCGAAGCCGCCACGTACCTGCTCGGCCTCAAGTACCTCGAGGCCCTGCCTGCGCTCGCCCAGGGCAAGGGCACCACGGTCTTCCTGCCCAGCGAAGCCACCGGCGTGCTCGGCGCCATCGGCGGCATCAAGGAGCTGCTGCGCGCCGGCGGCAACAAAGAAGCTGAGTCGGCGCACAAGCCGACCGGCGCGCTTGGCAGCGGCCCCTTCGTTCCGTAAGGCACGCGTGGCCAAGCTGACCAAGGAAAAGGCGGAGAAGATCGCCAAGGCCCACGCCTGCTCGCACTGCAAGGAATACTCCTACCGCCGGCTCACCGTGAAGCCGGCGGCCAAGGCCATCACCGAGGAACTCGGCGCCGTCTGGGTCGCGTCCAAGACCTGCGGGGTTTGCGACTACAAGGAAGAAATCGGTATCGCCGAGGACGGCGACATCGTGTACGCTTCCTGAATGGCGCTCCTCGAGATCCCCAAGCTCGCCGTCGGTGACCGCGTGCAGCACGAGCTCCTCGTGCGCGAACGCGACGACAAGAAGACCAAGAACGGCGACGACTTCATCGCGCTGAAGCTCGGCAACGCCACCGGCACCCTCTCCGCCAACGTGTGGAAGGAGATGGTGCCGCAGGTCGCCGGCGTGCGGCCGGGCCAGGTCGTGCAGGTGATCGGTGTCGTCGAGGAGTTCGCCGGCCGCCGTCAGCTCAAGCTCACCGCACCGCCCCGCGTCGTGCCGATGGGCGCCGCCGACATCGAGCAGTTCCTGCCGCGCATCAGCGTGCCCGAGAGCGAACTCTGGGCCAAGGTGGACGGCTGGCGCGCCGAGATGCGCGGTGCCCTCAAGCGCGCGGTGGATCTCTTCTTTGCCGATGACGTGTTCCGCGGCGAGTTCGCGCGCACGCCAGGCGCTACGCGCGGTCACCACGCGCTGGTCGGCGGATTGCTGCTGCACACCTGCGAGGTCGTCGAGATCGCCCGCGCCTCCGCGCGCACGATGGGCGGCGACATCGCGCTCGTGACCGCCGGCGCGCTGCTGCACGACATCGGCAAGACGCAGACCTACACCGTGGACCTCGCCGGCTTCGACTACACGCGCGCCGGGATGCTGCTGCAGCACATCGTGCTCGGCTCGCTGATGCTCGAGCAGCGCCTCGCCACGCTCCCCGCGAGCGAGCAGCTCAGCGAAGAGCAGCGGCTCGAGCTACATCACTTTATTCAGTCGCACCACGGCCAGCTCGAGTTCGGCGCCGCCGTGCGGCCGATGACGCTCGAAGCCGAGATCCTGCACTTCGCCGACAACACTTCGGCCAAGGGCAACGACTTCACCGAGGCCGTGCAGGACAGCGAGTTGTTCCCCAACGACGAGCTGGAGTTCTCAGCGAAGCGCAGTTGGCGACTCGAGCGTCGCGTCTGGAAGCGTAGCCACCGCTGGGACTGAGCGCCGCCGGCGGCGCAGCGCCTGCCGCGCGCGACGCCAGGCCAAGGCGAAGCCCGTCCACACCAGCAGCACGCCGACTGCGCTGGCGATCGTCGCGAGCAGTTGGCCCGGGATGCCGAAGACTTCGCCGGTGTGGCCGAAGCGCACCCAGGCGCGGAGCTTGCGCGCGGTGCTGAGGTCTTCGTAGCCCGAGGACTTCGCGACGATTGCTGACGCGCGATCTACCTCGAGCGTCCAGCGCAGGTCCGGGCGGTAGGTGTTGCCTTCGGCGACCGCCACGCGTGCGACGGATGCGCGGGCATCGGGCATCGTGATCGTCAGTTGCGCCCATTTCGGGTGTACGGCTGCCGCGGCGGCGACGTACTGCGCGAGTGAGGCATCGTCGGCGCGCACGGGATTCGGCGGCGGTTCTTCGGAAGCGGTCTCACGCGATGATCCGCCTGCGGCCGACGCAGGTGCCGCAGTCGCTGCAGGCACCGTGCTCGGCGCGGTTGTCTCCGCCTCGTTCTTCGCCGCATCGCGGGCCGCGCGCGCTTCGGCAATCGCCGCGCGTGCCGCAGTGCGCTCCTGCTCGCTGCCCAGTGCGATATCGAGATACTGCCCCGGCCAGCGGAACGAGAAGAACGCACCCGTCGCGATGATGATCGCGAGCGGGATCGCGAACCAGAAGCCGAGGCTGTTGTGCCAGTTGAAGTCTCGCACGTGGCCGGCGCGGTGGCGGAGCTGCGGCCACGCCGTCGCGCGCAGGCGCGCGAGGCTCCAGTGGCGCGGCCACCAGAGGTAGAGGCCCGAGAGCACCAGCGCGAGGAAGATCAGGTTGGCGACGCCGTTCAACACCTTCATCTTTGCGCGTAGCTCGCCCGCTTCTGCGCCCACCCAACGATGCCAGCGGCGCATCGCCGAGAAGAAGCGTTGGCCCGAGCCGTCGCCCGATGCCGTCAGCACTGCGCCTTTAGCTGGGTGCGCTAGGATTGGCGGCGCACCGCGTTCGCGCAGGCGGATTGTCACCGGATGTGTCGCGTCACGCTTCACCAGCACGCTGGCCACATCCGCGCGCGCGACGCCGACGCGTGTGAGCAGCGTGTCGATTGGCAGCGGTGCGTCGCCCGTGGCCTCGACGCGCGGGGCGCCGTCGATCCAGGCGATCATCTGGCGCTCGAAGCCGAGCAGCACGCCGGTGATGCTCATCAGGAGGATGAGGGCGCCGGCGGCGATGCCGATGCTGAGGTGGGTCCAGAAGAGGACGGAGCGGAAGGTGCGGCTGGCAGACATCGAAGTTCGTGTTGAGAATGCTTCTCAAAGACTGTGCAATCACGCTAAACCATTCCCGATTTAATCGCTAGGGTTTGTCGAAATTCCGCCTCTCAAACGCTTTAGATTGCTCGTATGCCCACCACGATCCGCCAAGACGACTTCATCCAGTCCATCGCCGACGCGCTCCAGCACATCTCCTATTACCACCCGCTGGACTACATCCGCGCGCTCGCCGAGGCCTACGAACTCGAACAGTCCCCGGCCGCCAAGGACGCCATCGCGCAGATCCTCACCAACTCGCGGATGTGCGCCGAAGGCCATCGCCCGATCTGCCAGGACACCGGCATCGTCGTGGTCTTCCTGAAGATCGGAATGGACGTCCGCTGGGACGCCAAGCTGTCCATCCAGGAGATGGTCAACGAAGGCGTGCGTCGCGCCTACCTGCACCCCGACAACACGCTGCGCGCATCCATCGTCAGCGACCCGGCTTTCGGTCGCAAGAACACCCGCGACAACACGCCGGCCGTGGTGCACTACGAGATCGTCCCCGGCGACCACGTCGAGGTGAAGCTCGCCGCCAAGGGCGGCGGCTCGGAGAACAAGTCGAAGTTCGCGATGCTGAACCCCTCGGACTCCATCGTGGACTGGGTGATGAAGACCGTCCCGACGATGGGCGCGGGCTGGTGCCCGCCGGGCATGCTCGGCATCGGTATCGGTGGCTCGGCTGAGAAGGCGATGCTGATGGCGAAAGAATCGCTGATGGAGCCGATTGATATGGCCCAGCTCAAGCAGCGCGGCCCGCAGAGCAAGATCGAGGAGCTACGCATTGAGCTCCACGACAAGATCAACGCGCTCGGCATCGGCGCGCAGGGCCTGGGCGGTCTCTCGACGGTGCTCGATGTGAAGATCTTCGACTATCCGACGCACGCGGCGTCAAAGCCCATCGCGATGATTCCCAACTGCGCGGCCACGCGGCACGCGCACTTCCATCTCGATGGATCGGGCGTGGCGAAGTTGCCGGTGCCCTCGCTCGCCGATTGGCCGAACGTCACCTGGATGCCCGACGCCAACGCCAAGCGCGTGGACCTCGACACGCTGACGCCGGAAGTCGTCGCCTCGTGGAAGGCGGGTGACCGCCTGCTGCTCAACGGCAAGCTGCTCACCGGCCGCGACGCGGCGCACAAGCGCATCGCCGACCTCTTCGCCAAGGGTGAAAAGCTCCCTGAGGGCGTGGACTTCACCAACCGCGTCATCTATTACGTGGGCCCCGTGGACCCGGTGCGCGACGAGGCCGTGGGCCCCGCGGGCCCGACCACGGCGACGCGGATGGACAAGTTCACCGAGATGATGCTCGAGAAGACGGGCCTCATCGCTATGATCGGCAAGGCCGAACGCGGCCCGACTGGCCTCGAGGCGATCCGCAAGCACAAGGCAGCGTACCTGATGGCCGTCGGCGGCGCGGCGTATCTCGTCTCCAAGGCCATCCGCTCCTCGCGCGTCGTCGCCTTCGAGGATCTCGGGATGGAAGCTATCTATGAATTCGAGGTCGAGGAGATGCCGGTGACCGTCGCGGTGGACGCGGCCGGCCACAACGTGCACGAGAGCGGTCCCAAGGAATGGCAGGAGAAGATCCGCAACCTTCCGGTGCTTTCGGCGTAGTGTATGGTGTGATCCGCTACCTCCTCGCAGGACTCTGCCTCCTGCCCGCTGCGACGCTCGCGTCCGGCGCGCAGGAGGCGCTCTTTCCGGCCCGCCCCACGGGATTCGTCAGCGACTTCGCGGGCGTGATTCCCGCCGAGCGCGCGGCGCAGATGACGCGCCTCATCGAGATCGTGCGCGCGGGCTCTGCCGGTGAAATCGCCGTCGTCACGCTGCGCGACATCGGCAATCGCGAGGCGATTGACGTCGCGCTGGAAATCGGTCGCGCCTGGGGCGTCGGCGCGCGCGCCGACATCGGCGACCGCGCGCGCAATGCGGGTGTCGTCGTGCTGCTCGTCCCCAAGGAGACGGCCAGCGACGGCAGCGGCCAGATCGCCATCAGCGTCGGCCAGGGCGCCGAGGGCTTCATCACGGACGGCATCGCCGGCGATATGCGCCGCGAGGCCACGCCGGCGCTCGCCGCCGGCAACTACGGCGATGGCCTCGCGCTCATCACCGCGCGCCTCGCCCAGCGCTACTCGGCGGAGTTCGGCTTCGACCTCGACTCCACGCTCGTGCCGCGCCAGCGGCCGCGGCAGCGCGAGATCCCGCCGATCGTCATCATCATCGTCATAATGATCATCGTCTCGCTCATCAATTCGGGCGGCGGTGGCGGACGCGGTGGACGGCGTCGCCGCCGCGGGATGGTCGTGCTGCCCTTCCCGATGGGTGGCGGCTTCGGTGGTGGTGGCTTTGGCGGCGGGGGCTTCGGAGGCGGAGGCTTCGGCGGGTTCGGAGGCGGCGGCGGATTCTCCGGCGGCGGCTCCGGCGGGCGGTTCTAGGAGATGACGATGACCATTGATCAATTCAGCGCGGCGCTGGCCGCCGCCTTCGGCGACGATTGCACGGCAGTCGTGCTCTACGGCAGCGCCGCGACCGCGGCACCTAACGAGAAGGGCACAGACTACAACGTGCTCGTCATCGTGCGCGCCCTACACGGTGAGGCGCTGCGCGCCGCCGCCGCACCGGTCCGACAGTGGCAGGAGCTCGGCCATCGCGCGCCGCTCATCCTCACGGAAGCCGAGTGGCGCTCCAGCCGCGACGTCTTCGCGATGGAGCACGCAGACATCGCGGCACGCCAGCGCGTGCTGCACGGCGCGCTACCGTCGCTCGCGCCGGTGCAGCCGGATGACCTTCGCCGCCAGCTCGAATACGAGGCGATGGGCGCGCTTCTGCACCTGCGCCGCGGCGTGCTCGCCGTCGGTCACGACCCGCTGCAGACGCTTGATCTCCTCGTCGCCGCCAAGGGTACCACGGTCGCGCTGCTGCGCTCGCTGCTGCGCGTGCACGGACGCCCCGTGCCTGACGACGCCGCGGCAGCGCTCGCAGCTGCGGCCCCGCTCGCGCAACTGGACTCGGCACCGCTTGCCGAGGTGATCGCGCACGCCCGTGGCGAACGCTCGATTCCGCCCGCACGCGCCGCCGAGGTGCTCGACGGCGTGCACAGCCTGCTCAAGGCGACTGTCGCCCACGTGGACACGATGTGGCATCCCGACGCGCCCGCC
>CAZYQM010000088.1:0-8359 GCA_964649965.1 uncultured Gemmatimonas sp. | reverse complement strand
GTACGGCGTGGGCCTGCTGTTCACGGGGCAGAGCGGCATCGGCAAGTCGGAGTGCGTGCTCGACCTCGTCGAGCGCGGGCATCGCCTCGTCGCCGACGACGTGGTGATCGCGCGCCGCAAGGGAACCGACGTGATCATCGGCTCCGGGCATCCGCTGCAGCGGCACTTTATGGAGATCCGCGGCGTGGGGCTCATTGACGTGCGCGCCATCTTCGGCATCCGCGCCGTGCGCCAGCAGAAGCGCATCGAGGTGATCGTGAACCTCGTGGAGTGGAAGCAGGGGATGACGATCGAGCGCACGGGGCTCGACACGCAGACGACGACGATCCTCGACGTCGAGGTGCCGCGCATCTCGGTGCCGCTGAACCCGGGCAAGAACATCACCGTGGTCGCCGAGGTCATCGCGATGAACCACCTCCTGCGCTACAGCGGCGAGGATCCGGCGCACACCTTCAACGAACGCCTCAAGGGCCACCTCCGCGAGAAGGCGGACGTGCAACGATACCTGCTCGATGACGACGAATGACGCCCCGCGTGCGGTAGTCGCGGGCCACGGCAGCTTCGCCGAGGGCCTGGTCTCGGCCGTGCAGCAGATCACCGGGCTCGGGCACCTGCTCACGCCCGTGAGCAACAGCGGGCTCGCGCCGGCGGCCATCGATACGGCCATCCGCGACGCCATCGCGGCCACCGGTGCGCGCGTGGTCTTCACCGACCTGCCGGCGGGCAGCTGCACCGCCTGCGTGCGACGCATCACCAAGCTCTCGCCCGAACTCACGCTCGTCACCGGCGTGACGCTGCCGACCCTACTCGCCTTCGTGATGGGCGCCAGCGTCGAGGAGGCGGTGGCCAAGGGCCACGAGTCGCTCACCAGCGTGGAGCCGCCGCGTGGCGCTTGAGCACTTCCGCATTGACGACCGGCTGATCCACGGACAGGTCGTCGTCGGCTGGGGCCAGCCCTGCAACCTCGGCTTCCTGGTGCTGGTGGACGCCGCCGTGGTCGAATCCGCGTGGGAGCAGGAGCTCTACCGGACGGGCGTGCCGCCGGAGGTGGATCTCTATTTCGATTCCGTCGAGAGCGCGGCGCGCCACATCGCCGACTACCGCGCCGATGCGCGGGCGGGGATGCTGCTCGTCGGCGACATCGCCACGATGGCGGCGCTGCAGGCCGCCGTGCCGGACATCCGCACCGTGACGATCGGCGGCATCCACCATAAGGAAGGACGCCGCGCGCGCCTGCGCTACGTCTTCCTCACGCCGGCCGAGGAGGCGGCGCTGCGCGAGCTCGCGGCGCGCGGCGTCACCGTCGTTGCGCAGGACGTGCCGAGCGCGCCGGCGATTCCGCTCGATGACGTGCTCGCCGGAGACGGCACCGGATGATGCTGCCGGCCCTCGCCGTCGATTGGCTCGAGTTGCTGCCGCTCGCCGTCCTCGGGGCGGTGCTCGGCCTCGACGTGGTGAGCTTTCCGCAGGCGATGATCTCGCGGCCGATCGTCGCGAGCACGCTCGCGGGCGCGATGCTCGGCCATCCGGAGCGCGGGTTGGTGATGGGGGTCGCGCTGGAGTTCTTCGCGCTGGAGTCGATGCCCTTCGGCGCGTCGCGATACCCCGAGTGGGGTTCGGCGGCGGTGGTCGGCGGCGCACTGTTCGCGATGACGCCGGACAACACGCCGGCCGCGATGACGCTCGCGGCGTTGGCCGCGCTGGCGGCGGCGCAGTTGGGCGGGCTGTCGATGGTCGCGCTGCGGCAGTTCAACGCGCGGCTCGCGCGCGGCCAGCAGCCGCGGCTCGCGGCAGGCAGCGGCGCGGCGGTGATGCGCCTGCAGATGGTCGGCATCACGGCCGACCTGCTGCGCGGCGGCGCGCTCACGATGCTCGCGCTGGCCGCGTTCACGCCGTTGCGCGTGGCGATCCTCGCGACGTTCACGTTCCCGAACACGCTCTCGCGTGCGGTGGTAGTCTCGGCGGCGTCGGCCGTGGGCTTGGCTGCCGTGTGGAAGGTGACGGCGACGACGCCGGGGGCGCGCTGGTGGTTGCTCGGCGGGCTGGCCCTCGGTTTCGCGCTGGCCGGGGGTCTCTGGTGAGCGGGGCGCCTCCACTGCCGTGGTCCACGCGGGCCGCGATGCTCGTGCGCCTGCTCGGCATCCAGAGCGCCTGGAACTACGAGACGATGCTCGGCAACGGCATCGCCTTCGCGCTCGAGCCCGCCTTGCGTCACCTGCCCGGCGGTCGCGGCGGCGAGGCGTATCGCGCCGCCATCGCGCGGCACAGCGGTTACTTCAACGCGCATCCATATCTCGCCTCGGTGGCGGTGGGTGCGCTGGCCCGCGCGGAGCTCGACGGCGTGCCGGCGGCACAGATCGAACGCTTCCGCGTCGCCGCGCCCGGTCCCCTGGGATCGGTCGGCGATCGGCTCATCTGGGCAGGGTGGCTGCCGCTGTGTTCTGCGCTCGCGCTGCTGGCCTTCGGGCTCGGGGCGACGCCGGGGCAGGTCTTGCTGCTGTTCCTCGGGCTCTACAACATCGGACATCTCGGGCTGCGCATCTGGGGCCTGCACGCCGGTTGGGCGCACGGGCTCCGGGTGGCTCAGGCCTTGGGCAATCCGATCCTGCGGCAGGGGCCGCCGCACGTGGCGCGGGCCTTGGCCCTCGCGGCGGGCATCGCATTGCCCGTCGCCGCGCAGAAGCTGCTGGGTGAGGGCCGGGTCTTGCTGGGCGGCGTGCTGGCGGCCGTCGCGCTCGGGGCCCTCCTTGTGACCCGTCTTCAAGGCAGATTTGAGGGGTGGCGCCTCGCCATCTATGTCCTCGCTGCCTTCCTCCTCTACTCCGTGGTGCGCTGATGCTGCAACGAGACGTCGAGGTCGTGAACGCCAATGGGATCCACGCGCGTCCGGCCGCGGAGATCGTGAAGTGTGCGGGTAAGTTCCGCTCGCACATCACGCTCGCCCGCGACGGGATGGAAGTGAACGGCAAGAGCATTATGGGCGTGATGATGCTCGCCGCCGAATGCGGCGCGACGGTGACGATCAAGGCCGATGGTGACGACGCCGCCGACGCGCTCGCCGCGTTGGCCGAGCTGATCGCCTCGCGTTTCGGGGAGCACTAGCGGGTGCCCGCCGAGCTCACGGGCGTTCCGGCCTCGCCGGGCATCGTCGTCGGCCCCGCGCACCTGCTGCGCTGGGAGGTCCCCGACGTGGACGCGCGCGTGCTGCTCGATAGCGAGATCGACGCCGAGCTCGCGCGCTTCCGCGCCGCGGCGGCCAAGGCCGTGGATCGCCTGCGCGCGGTGAAGGCCCGCGCGGCGGAGAAGGCCGGCGAGGCCGAGTCGGCGATCTTCGACGTGCAGATCTCCATCCTCGAGGACCACTCGCTGCGCGAACAGGTCGAGGGCCTGGTGCAGCAGAACCTCGCGCCCGAGAAGGCCTTCGACATCGTGATGCTCGACTGGCGCGACCACTTCGGGCGCAGCACCAACCCGATGATGCGCGAGCGCATCGGCGACCTCGTGGACGTGCACATCCGCCTGCTGTCGGTGCTGCTCGACCTGCCGGACCACGACCCGGTGGACCTCGCGCCGGGAGCGAACGCGATCCTCGTCACGCACGACCTCACGCCCTCGCTCACGATCCAGCTCGACCGCCGCGCCATCGCCGGCATCGCGACGGATGCCGGCACGCGCACTTCGCACGTGGCGATCCTCGCGCGCTCGCTGGGCCTGCCGGCGGTCGTCGGCCTGATCAACGCAACCTCGCGCATCACCGCCGGCGAGCGCGTGATCCTCGACGGGACCAACGGCCGTCTCGTCGTGAAGCCGACGGCCGCCGAGCTGTCGCAGTTCGCGGATCGCGCGCGGCGCGAGGCGCTCGCGCAGGCGGAGCTCGCCGAGCTCGTCGGGAAGGAAGCGCTCACCACCGACGGCGTGCACGTCACGCTGCGGGCCAACGTGGACCTGCCGGAGGAAGCCAGTTCGGCGGCCGGCCACGGCGCCGAGGGTGTCGGGCTGATGCGCACCGAATTCCTCGTCGTCGGGCGCACCGCGATGCCGACGGAGGACGAGCAGTACCAGGCGTATCGCAAGGTCGTCGAGGCCTTCCAGGGACATCCCGTCACGATCCGCACCTATGACGTCGGCGGCGACAAGCTGCCGGTGGGCGGATTCCCGCACGAGCCGAATCCCTTCCTCGGCTGGCGCGCGATCCGGATGTGCCTCGACGAACCGGAGCTCTTCAAGGTGCAGCTCAAGGCCTTGATGCGCGCGGGCGTGCACGGCGACCTGCAGGTGATGCTGCCGCTCGTCGTGAGCGTGGAGGAGGTGCGGCAGGCACGCTACCTGCTCGAGGAAGCGGCGCGCGAACTCGCGCACAAGGGCGTCGCCCACCGTGCGGACCTCCCCCTCGGCGTGATGGTCGAGACGCCGGCCGCCGCCATCGGCGTGGATGCCTTCGTGCAGGACGTCAGCTTCCTCAGCATCGGCACCAACGACCTCGTGCAGTACACGCTGGCCGTGGACCGCGGCAACGCCTCGCTGGTCACGCGCTTCACGCCGCTGCATCCGGCGGTGCTGCGCCTGATCGCGCGCACGGTGGAGGTGGGGCAGGGCGCGGGCCTGCCGGTGAGCGTCTGCGGCGAGATGGCGTCGCAGCCGCTGATGGCCTACGCGCTCATCGGCCTCGGCGTGCGGCAGCTCTCGGTGGCGGTGAGCGGCCTCTCCGCGGTCAAGCGGATCGTGCGCGGCGTCAGCACGACGGCGGCGGCAACGGCGGCACAGGCCGCGCTGGCCGCGGCCACGGCGCGCGAAGCCGGCGACATCCTGCGTCGCGCGCTCCGCGCCGAGCTCGGCGACGAACTGCTCGATGGCTTGCTCGGCCTCGGCTGAGCGCGTTAACCTTCACGCATCGCAATGATGCGCGATGGCGGCCGGCCGAAGTGCCGGCCGTTTCCCTTCCTACAGCCCAGCCCTTTTCTCCCGATGCTCCACCGCCATCTCTTCACCTCGGAGTCCGTCTCCGAGGGGCACCCCGACAAGATCGCCGACCAGATCTCCGACGCGGTCCTCGACCAGCTCCTCGCCCAGGACGCGCGCTCGCGCGTCGCCTGCGAGACGATGGTCACCACCGGCCTCGCGACGATCTTCGGCGAAGTCACGACCAATGCCTGGGTGGACCTCCGTCAGGTGGTGCGGGACACGATCAAGCAGATCGGCTACACGGAAGCGGGCATCGGCTTCGACGCGGACTCCTGCGGCGTGCTCAACGCGCTGGGCCAGCAGTCGAACGACATCGCGATGGGCGTGGACACCGGCGGCGCCGGCGACCAGGGAATGATGTTCGGCTACGCCTGCGACGAGACGCCGGAGCTGATGCCGCTGCCGATTATGCTGGCGCACAAGCTCGTCAAGCAGCTCGCCGACCGCCGCAAGGACGGCACGCTGCCCTGGCTGCGTCCGGACTCCAAGTCACAGGTCTCGGTGGTGTACGAGGACGGCCAGCCGGTGGAAGTGGACACGGTCGTCATCTCCACGCAGCACGCGGACTCGGTCAAGAACAAGACCATCCACGAGGCCGTCAAGCGGGACATCATCAACGAGATCATCCCGCCCGAGCTGCGCGCCAAGAAGATGAAGCTGCACATCAACCCGACGGGGCGCTTCGTCATCGGCGGCCCGCACGGCGACGCCGGCCTCACGGGCCGCAAGATCATCGTGGACACCTACGGCGGCATGGGTCGCCACGGTGGCGGTGCCTTCTCGGGCAAGGATCCGTCGAAGGTCGATCGCTCGGCCGCGTACGCCGCGCGCTGGGTCGCCAAGAACATCGTCGCCGCCAAGCTCGCGTCGAAGTGCGAGGTGCAGCTCGCCTACGCCATCGGCGTCGCCAAGCCGGTCTCGGTGATGGTGGACACCTTCGGCACCAACACGGTGGACGAGCGCTCCATTATGAAGGCCGTGACCGAGGTGTTCGACCTCACGCCGAAGGGCATCATCGACGCACTCGAGCTGCGCAAGCCGATCTACGGACCCACCGCGGCGTACGGCCACTTCGGCCGCGCGCCCGAGAAGACCGTGCGGTTCGGCCACAAGGTCACGCTCTTCACCTGGGAGCGGACCGACAAGGTGGCCGCGCTCAAGCGCGCGGTGCGCGCGGGCTGAGGCCCGCGCCGAGCGCAGCGCAGCCGTGGTCGAAGTCATCGTGCGGCGCCTTGGCCTCGACGCGCAGTCGCAGGCCTTCGTCGTGATCCTCGAGGAGCGCGCGGGCGACCGCGCGCTTCCCATTTGGATCGGTCGCCCGGAGGCCGAGGCCATCGCCGCGCATCTCAACGAGGTCAAGCGCGAGCGGCCGATGACGCACGACCTGGCCGCCGCGCTCGTCTCCGGACTCGGCGGCCTGCTGCGCCGCGTGCAGGTCACGCGCGTCGTGCAGGGCACCTTCCACGCCGAGCTGCATCTCAGTCGCCAGGGCAGCAACGTCGTGGTGGATGCGCGTCCCTCGGATGCCATCGCCATCGCGCTGCGGCTCGGCGCGCCCATCTTCGTCGCCGAGTCGCTGTTCGACGAGGACGACAGCTCCGAGGCGGAAGCACCCGCCGACGGGGACCATCTTTCTGCCGAGGAGCTGCAGCGGCACCTGCGCCAGCTGCGCCCCGAGGACTTCGGACGCTTCACGCTATGATCGCACGCACCCGTCGCCTGCCGGCTCTCGTCGGCGGATCCGCCCTCGCTGTCGTCGCGGCCCTCGGCCTCGTCTCGGCGAGCGCCTCGTCGCTGACCGCGCAGGGCAACGCGCGGTCGCTGGGCGGCACGATCACGCGGCCCGGCCGCGACGGCGCGCCGGTGCCGGTGCCCGGCGTGTGGGTCGTGCTGCACCGCGTCGGCGTGGACGCGGCGAATCCGATCGACTCGATGCGCACCCGCGGCGACGGCAGCTACGCCTTCGACTACCGCGCGACGGGCGACACCAACGCCGTGTACTTCGCCAGCGCGACGCGTGGCGGCATCGCCTACTTCACGCCGCCGACGCGCGAGGCCCGCGTGCGCGGGGGCGTCGCCGACCTGCAGGTCTTCGACACCACCAGCGCGCCGATTCCCATCACCATCCGCGGGCGACACCTCATCGTGACCGCGCCCGACACCGCCGCACCCGTGCGCACGGTCGTCGAAGTGTACGAGCTCTCCAACGACAGCCTGCTCACCCGCGTGCCGGGTGCCGACCAGCGACCGACCTTCGAGGCGCCGCTGCCGCCGGGTGTGACGGAGGTCATCGGCGGGCAGGGCGACATCTCGCCGGACGCGGTGCGCGCCGACGAAGGTCGCGTGCGCGTCTGGGCGCCGATCTCGCCGGGCCTCAAGCAGTTCTCGTTCTCCTACACGCTGCCCGTGAGCCAGAGCGAAGTCGAGGTCAGCCTCGACGCCGACGTGCCGGTGATGGAAGTGCTCGTCGAGGATCCGCGCGGCTCGGCGATCGGCGGCGGACTCACTGAGGTGGATCCGGTGCAGGTGGACGGGCGTCCGTTCAAGCGCTTCCTCGCCCAGGACATCACGGCGCCCGCTGCCGTGACGGTGAGCGCGCCGGGGACCGGCGCCGATGCGTCGAACCTGCGCCTGCTCTTGGTCGTGACGGCGGTCGGGGCGGCGATGCTGCTCGGCCTCGGGATGGCCTTTATACGCCGCGGGCCGAATGCCTTCGCGCGCCGCCGCGAACCCACGCCCGAGGCGCTCGCCGCCGAGATCGCGGCGCTCGACGCGGCGTACGAGGCCATCGCGCAGCCGAGCGAGGACCAGAAGGCCGAGCACTACCTCAAGCGCGCGCAGTTGAAGGGCCGCTTGAGCGCCGCGCTTGCCAAGCGCGACGGCCTCGCGTAGGATTCCTTCCAACAACTGAAGGGCGAACGCGGGACACGGAAGCCGGTGCAATGCCGGCGCGGCCCCGCCACTGTATCGGGCAGCAGCACACGTCCACTCGAGCACAGCCACTGCGACCAGACGTCGCGGGAAGGTGAGTGAGACGGCCCGGAGCCAGGAGACGACCCACGTTCGCGCCACATCGAAACCCTCGGGGGAGGGTCCGTGGCGTTCGCGTAGGTCCGCTGACATTCGACGGACCGAGCTGACGTACATCCGGGCTCCCTCCCACTGCGGAAGGAGCCTTTCGTGTTCTTGGACCGTGTGCAGTGCTCGACCCGTCATCGCGCCGGATCGCGCGTCGCCGCCCTGCGTGCGCCGGGTCGCGTGCGTCGGGGGCTGGCCGTCGCGCTGTCGCTCGCGGCGATGGCCTGCGGGGGCGAGCGTGCGGCGTCGAACACGGCCGCCGAATCGGACGCGGTCGTCGTGGATGACTTCGGCGACACGCTGCGCCTCGCCGCGCCGG
>CAZYQM010000087.1:0-8444 GCA_964649965.1 uncultured Gemmatimonas sp. | reverse complement strand
GAATGGGGCAACAGCCTCGAGGACCTCAACGCCCGCAAGGCCGCGTTGACCCGCGCCGCGCGGCAGTTCCTCGCCATCGCCCACGAGACGCCGGACCACGCCGACACGCCGATGTTCGTGTCCGTCGGCCTCGACATCGCGATGCTCGTGCAGGACTCGGTGCTCGTCGCCGAGGGCCTGAAGCCGATGCTCGAGAACCCGGCACCGTATCCCGACCTCGCGCTGCTGATCGGCGCCGAGGTGAGCCGGATGGGCGGCAACGCGGCGAACGCCATCGCGCTGTACCAGGAGACGCTCAAGAAGAACCCGAACGCGCGCGACGCGAACTACTTCCTCGCGTACCTGCTCATCGACGCGAACCGCGGCGAGGAAGCGCTGCCGATGCTCGATCGCCTCATCGAGATCGATCCGTCGAACGGCGACAACTACCTGCTCAAGTCCATCGTGATCCGCAACCGCGCGACGGCGGCGCAGACGCGTCGCGATGCCACGCGTGACGCGGCGCAGCGCCAGACCCTGCTGCGCGAGGTCCGCGCGCACACCGCGCAGGCCGACTCGCTCGGCGCGAAGGAAGCGGGGATGCCGCACAAGCTGCAGGTGATCGGCTTCGAGCGGCGCGCCGAGGGCGCGAAGCTCAACGGCACGATCGAGAACCGCTCGCAGACGGCCAAGACCTACACCGTCGAGATGTCGTTCCTCGACGCGACGGGTGCGGTGGTCGAGACGCTGACGGCGACGACGGAGTCCATCGCGGCCGGTGCCGTGGGCGGCTTCGAGATCACGGCGACCAAGCCGGGGATCGTGGCGTGGCGGTATAAGGCGCTGCAGTAAGGGTGAAGGGTGAAGGGGCGGGTCCGAAGCGTTCGGGCCCGCCCTTTTCCATTTCTCCCATACCGGATGCGTTGACGCCTCCCTAGGGCGCCACTATCTTTCGGATTCCCTCGGAGCGCGTGACCGGTTTCCGAGGCGCAGGATGCGCTCGTAGCTCAATTGGATAGAGCATCTGACTACGGATCAGAAGGTTGGGAGTTCGAGTCTCTCCGGGCGCATTGAAGACGTATGACGGAAGACGGATGACGGAAGGCTCGTGATCCGACAGACTTTACCGAACATCGGGGCGTAGCTTAGCCCGGTAGAGCGCCTGCTTCGGGAGCAGGAGGTCGGAGGTTCAAATCCTCTCGCCCCGACTGTACCAACACGAAAGCCCCGCAGCGCCTGACGGCCTGCGGGGCTTTTCGCGTCGGGTTTCGTCGGCGGTCGATCATCCCCCCACTGGCGCGGCGCGACGGCCGGCCCCAAACTCAAGCCGTCGTCGGACGACGCGGCGCGTGGGCGCCTCTCCGTTTCCGACGCCCACGTCGCTCGCGGAGCGCTCCCGTGTCGCAGCAGCAGGCTTCGGGCCCCAGCACCGAGCTGGTCGCCATCGTGATGTTCTTTGCCGGATTCGCCCTCGGCGTGCAGGCCGAGCGCACGCAGGTCCCACCGCAGCCGACGGCGGTGGCGCAGGTGATCGCGGCGGCGCCGGCGAGCGCGACGCCGCACGCGATGCGCGGGATGACGGGTCTGATGCAGCTCGGCGGCGCGGTCACGCCGTAGCGCGCGACGGCCGGCGAACGCCGACCGTCGCGCGACGCCTCAGCGCCAGGGCTGCAGGCGATATCCCTCGGCGTAGAACACGTTGAGCGCGGTCATCGCCGAGATGGCCATCTGCACGCCGGGCAACAGTTCGTCGGCGCGCACGCCGCGGAACGCCGCCGTCTGCCCGCAGACGGCGAAGCGCGCGCCGTTGGCGATGAGCTCCTGCACGAGGGCCTTGCTCGGGTTCGGCCGACCGTAGCGGCGCTGGTATGCCTCGTCGGTGAGCATCGCCATCCACGCGGTGCCGTGGACGATGGCGGCGCCGAAGAGGCGTTCCTTCGGCACGCCGTTGCGCACGTGCAGGTTGTAGAAGCGCGCCATCGTCCCGACCTGGGCGTTGACCTGGCTCGAGTCGCCCTGGACATTGAACTCCCACATCACCTTGAAGACGTGTCCGTCGGGGATGGGGAAGTTCGCGTCGGGGACGAGCGCGGACGGCCCGCCGTTGGAGATCAGCGGGCCGGACTGCTGCACCGGCGACCGGGGCGCCTGCGCCCCGGCCACCGATGCCGACACCACGAACAGCGTGATGGCGAGCCGCCGCATCAGCGGCGCGCCGGCTGCAGGGTCATCTTGCCGTCGACCCACTGGAAGCGGAGTTGCGCCGCGCCTTCGATGGCCGACAGCGCCTCCTGCGACGAGCCGAGCGGTACGTCGAGCGAGACGGTGCGCGTGGCGGTGGTCGAGTCGGTGAGCGTGACGTCCATCCCGTACCAGCGCCAGAGCGCCTGCACGGCGGCACCCGCGGTGACCTCGCGGAGCACGAGGCGGCCGGCGGTCCAGGCGAGCTCACGCTCCGCCGTCGCGGCATCCGCGTCGGTGATGGCGCCGCTGCGGTCGATGGTGATGGCCGAGCCCTGCGCGACGTTGCGCTCGCTGCCGCCCACGACGACGCGCAACGCGCCCGAATCGGCGCGCACGGTACGGACCATCTCGTCGGCATAGTCGCGGACGGTGAAGGCGCCGCCCTCGGAGAAGACCGACGCATCGCCGATGCGCGCCTCGAAGGCGTTCGCGTTGCCCGACGAGACCGTGAACGACGCGGTGCCGGCGACGCTGAGCGTGCGGTAGTCGCTGCCGAAGCGATCCACGATGACGAGCCGCGTCTCGGGGCCGAGCTGGACGGTGGAGTTGTCGGCGAGCGTCGTGCTGCCGAGCTGGCCGGCGCGCGTGTTGACCTGCCGCGCCTCGGCGGCGCCGAGCATCTGGTTGATGACGTCGGCACGCGACTTCTGGCCGAACCACCAGGCGCTGGCGAGCGCGACGACGGTGGCGACGACGGCGATGATGACCGGCGTCTTCCACGCGGCGCGCTGCGTGACGGTCTGGATGTGCTCGGCGACTTCGTGCGAGCGATGCTCGCGGCGGCGCTTGGCGGCGGTGGCGGCGTCCACGACAGGCTTGTGCAGCTCGGCGGCGATCTCGTTCCAGAGCTGGTCGGCGCTCGGCGGCGTGGCCGGCGGCGCGACGTGCACGCCCTCGGCCTTCTCGAAGCGATGCACGGCAGTCATCCGCGCGCGGACGGCGCGGGCGCGGTGGCGCAGCTCTTCGTTGAAGAACGCCTCGACCTCGGCGCTGGAGTGGAAGCCGTCGCGCTCTTCCCAGAACTCGCGCACGGTGTTGACGATGAGCTTGGGCGCGGCGGCGTTCTCGCCCTTGAGGCGTTCGAGCGCGCGCTCGAGGATCCAGTCGTAGTGTTCGCGGAAGATCTGTTCCAGCGCCCGCTCGCCGCCGGCGTTGAGTGCGGAAATCGTCGCCTGGTCGATCGGGGCGAATGTAGCCGACATCGCGTGGTCCTCGTGTAGGTCGGGAAGCTCCGGGGGGCACGGAGTGCGCGGTGGGTTCCGGAGAGTTCCGCAACTATACGACGCGCGCGTTCAATCCGCATCCCCGGTGGTGCCGGTCCGCGCGCGTGGCGGGCGCAGATTCCTCGGCCGTGGCCTACCCGGACCGGGGGGCGGTACGATATCTTTCCCCATCTGCGCGAGTAGCTCAGCTGGATAGAGCGCTGCCCTCCGGAGGCAGAGGTCGTGGGTTCGAATCCCGCCTTGCGCATTGGTCGTCTCTCCCCAAGGTCGCGCCCCTCACCTCACCCGCCCCTCGTGCGCGGACCCGGCGCCGCCTCCGCTCCCTCCTCCCCACATCCTGCGTGGAAACCGCGTCCCTGCGCCGCCTCCCCGAGGCAGAGCTGCGCGCCCTCGCCGAGCGCCTCGAGCTCGCAGCCTCCCCGACGATCGCCCACGGCGATCTGCTGCTGCGCGTCGAGAAGGCACTGCTGGCCCAAGGCGAGACGCTGGTGGCCGAGGGAACGCTGGAGCTGGTGAAGGGCGGCAACGGATACCTGCGGCAGTCCGAACACAGCTATCTCGCCGGGCCTGACGACGTGCACGTCTCGCCGGCGCAGGTGAAGCGCTTCGGCCTGCGCACGGGCGACGTGGTGCGCGGTGCGGTGCGGCCGGCGAAGCCCTGGGAGAAGTTCCTGGCGCTCGCGCAGGTGGAATCGGTCAACGGCGCCGCGCCCGAAGCGGCGCTTGCGCGCGGCAGCTTCGATACGCTGCGCCCGAAGTATCCGGACCAGCGCATCCGCCTCGAGTCGCAGTCGGGCGGACTGGCGATGCGCGTGGCGGATCTCATCGCGCCGCTGGGCAAGGGCCAGCGCGGCCTGATCGTCGCGCCGCCGCGCGCCGGCAAGACGCTGTTCCTGCAGCGGATGGCGAACGCGATCGCCGAGAACCACCCGGAGATCGAGCTGATCGTGCTGCTGATCGACGAGCGGCCGGAGGAAGTCACCGACTTCATCGCGACGGTGCCGAGCGCCGAGGTGGTGGCGAGCACCTTCGACGAAGTGCCGAAGCGTCACGTGCAGGTGGCGGAGATGGTGATCGAGAAGGCGAAGCGGCTGGTCGAGCAGGGCCGCGACGTGGTAATCCTGCTGGACTCGATCACGCGGTTGGCGCGCGCGCACAACGCGGTGACGCCGATGAGCGGCAAGATCCTCTCGGGCGGTGTGGATGCGAAGGCGATGGAGAAGCCGAAGCGCTTCTTCGGCGCGGCGCGGCGCATTGACGGGGGCGGCTCGCTGACCATTGTCGCGACGGCGCTGGTGAATACCGGGTCGCGGATGGACGAGGTGATCTTCGAGGAGTTCAAGGGCACGGGCAACCAGGAGATCGTGCTCGACCGCGACATCGCGAACCGCCGCATCTATCCGGCGATCGAGATCAACAAGTCGGGCACGCGCAAGGAAGAGCTGCTGCTCTCGGAGAAGGAGCGGAACCGCATCTACCTGCTGCGCCACTTCCTGGGCGATATGGCGCCGGAGGACGCGACGCAATTCCTGCTGCGCAAGCTCGCGGCGACGGCCTCGAACGAGGAATTCTTCCAGCGGATGGCGGAAGGTGGCTGAGATGACCTGGCGCCGGCGCTGGCTCGCGATCGACCTCGGGGATCGCCGCGTGGGACTCGCGGTGAGCGATCCGTCGGGGATGATTGCGTCGCCGGCGGGCCACGTCGAACGGCGCGCGGGCAAGCGCCCGCCGCTGACGGCGTTGCTGGCCAAGGCGACGGAGCTGGAGGCCGAGGGCTTCATCGTCGGACTGCCGCTGGACCAGCAGGGCGAGGACACGCCGCGTGCGATGGAGGCGCGGCGCCTGGCACAGGAACTCGCGACGCGCAGCGGCTTGCCCGCCGAGCTGGTGGACGAGCGCTTCACGACCGCGGCGGCGTTGCGGGCGGTGCAGGCGATGGAAGGTTCGACGCGCGAGCGGAAGGGCGACGTGGACGCGCTGGCAGCGACGGTGCTGTTGCAGCACGCGCTGCGCACGATGGAGCTGCGCGAGTCGGCGAGCGCCGCGGGAGATGCACGCGATGCATAGCGGCGTGCGGCGCTTGCTCGGCGGCCTCGCCGCCCTGATGACCGTCGGCGTCGCGGGATGCGGGACGTCCGAGCGCGAATCCGTCGCGGTGCTGATCCCGAAGGGCGTGTCGTTCCGCGAGGCCGCCGATTCGCTGCACGCGCACGGCCTCGTGCGGTCGCCGGCGCTGTTCCGGAAGTATGCGGCCTTGATGAAACGCGACCGGACGATCCGCTACGGGCGCTACATCATCGCGCGGGGCGCGAGCTGGAACGCGATCCTCACGGCGCTCGAGCAGGGCCGCGGCATCGTGTTCCGCGTGGTCGTGCCCGAAGGCTGGGCGGTGTGGGACATCGTGCCGGAAGTCGCGACCAAGCTCAGCGTGCCGGAGGATTCAGTCGAGGCGGCGGTGCGCGATACATCGCTGCTGCGCCGCGTCGGCGCGCCGCGCGGCACGCGGACGCTCGAAGGCTACCTGTTTCCCGACACCTACGATTTTCCCGACGGCGCGACGGCGCGGCAGGCGATCGAGCTGATGGTGCAGCGCTTCGAGCGCGTGTGGAAGCCGGAGTGGACCGCGCGGGCCACCGAGCTCAAGCTGACGCGGCACCAGGTGGTGACGCTGGCGAGCATCGTGGAGAAGGAAGTGCGGCGCGGCTCGGAGCGTCCGACCGTGTCGGCGGTGTATCACAACCGCCTCAAGATCGGCCAGGCGCTGCAGGCCGACCCCACGGTGCAGTACGCGCTGGGACGCCGCCGACCGGGCCGCGTGCTGTACCGCGACCTGCGCGTGAACTCGCCGTACAACACGTATCGCCGCGTCGGATTGCCGCCGGGCCCGATCGCCAGCCCGGGCGCGGCGTCGCTGGAGGCGGCGCTGTATCCGGCCGACGTGACGTATCGCTACTTCGTGGCGCATCCGGACGGCCACCACGAGTTCCGCAACACCTACGCCGAGCACCTGAAGGCGATCGAGTTCGTGCGGTCGGTGGCGCGGCAGGATTCGTTGGAGCGGCGGCGGCAGGCGGTGCAGGCCGCGGTGGACTCGGCGGCCAAGGCGGTCGGTGTGCCGCGCTCGACGCTGGACTCGCTGCGCACGGCGCCGCAGACGAAGTCGCCGTAGGGTCCGTGCCCCGCTGGATGCCGCGACGCCACGCTGGTGCGCGGCGCGTCAGTCGGCGAGCAGGTCGGAGCGGAGGAGCACCGCGTCGCGCAGGTACACGTGCCGGATCTCGTGGCGCGCGCGCGGGGTCTCGGCGTGCACCATCACGCGCAGGCAGCGCGGCAGCGCGCCGTGCACAGGCAGCTCCTGGGCGCAGAGCAGCGGGATGTCCGTCCAGCCGTAGAGCCGCGCGGCGTGCGCGGGGAACTCGCTGACGAGATCGGGCGTCGCGGTGAAGACGGCGGAGATGATGTCCACCGGCGCGAGGTCGTTGTCGTCGAGCAGCGCGTCGAGCATCTCGTGGACGGCCTCGCGGATGAGCACCGGCTGGTCGGCCGTGACGGTGGTGGCGCCGCGGACGGCGCGGACGCTGCGAGGGCGTGGAGGCTTCGGCATCGCCCCGAAGATGCCGTGCGCGGCGCGCGCTGTCCATCGCCCCTAGATTCCGCGGATGGTTCAGCATCCCGTTGCGGTGGTTTCCAGTCGCGGGGCCCGACGGTGGCAGGACGGGCATCCGTGGATCTTCAAGTCCGATGTGGTCACGCGGCCCGAGTCCGACGCTGGCGCGGTGACCGTGCGCGACGTGCAGGGCCACACGCTCGGAACCGCGCTGTGGAGCCCGGCGTCGGAGATCTCGCTGCGGATGGTGGATCGCGCGGCTGACGTCGCGCTGGACGGCGCTTGGTGGGGCGCGCGCATCGGCGCGGCGATCGCGCGGCGGCAGGGCATCCTCGATGCGGACACGAACGCCTGCCGGCTCGTGCACGGCGAAGGCGACGGCCTGCCGTCGCTGGTGGTGGACCGCTACGACCGCTGGCTGGTGGTGCAGTTGCTGTCGGCGGGCCTCGAGGCCTACCGCGCGGAGGTCGTGGAGGCGTTGGCCGCGCTGACGGACGCCGCCGGCATCCTCGCGCGCAACGACGCCAGCGTGCGCGCGCGCGAAGGCCTCGCCAAGACGGTCGAGCCGCTGCGCGGCAGCGTGCCGGAGACGCTGGAGGTGCGCGAGCACCGCCTCCGCTACCTCGCCGCGCCGCACACGGGGCAGAAGACGGGCGCCTTCCTCGACCAGCGCGAGGCGCGGGTACTGATCGGCGGCGTGGCGCGCGGGCGCGCGCTCGACGTGTTCAGCTACCACGGATCGTTCGCGCTGCACGTGGCGCGACGGGCCGAGCACGTGCGGGCGGTGGACGCGAGCGGCGCGGCGCTGGCGCGCGTGGAGGCGAATGCCGCGCTCAACGGACTCGAGAACATCGAGCCGGTAGAAGCGGACGCGTTCGACTTCCTGCGCGAGGAGGAGCGCGCGGGTGCACGCTACGATACGATCGTGCTCGACCCGCCCGCGTTCGCGAAGAACCGGGCGTCGCTGGCCGGGGCAATCCGCGGGTACCGCGACATCAACCTGCGCGCGATGAAGCTGCTCGCGCCCGGCGGGATGCTCTACACGGCGAGCTGCTCGTATCACCTGACGAAGCCGGACTTCCTGGCGATGTTGCGCGAGGCGGCCTCGCACTCGGGACGGCGGATGATTCTTCGCGCGATGACGGGGCAGCCGGTGGACCACCCGGAGCTGCTGACGGTGCCGGAGACGGGATACCTGAAGGGCGCGTTGCTCGAGGCTGGGGACTAGGCCTGCATTTCACCACGAAGGCACGAAGGGAGCCGCGACACACTCGTAGCTCCGCGACCCGAAAGCAGAATGCTTCTTGGCGTCGCGGGGCCGTAAGATCATCGCGAGACCCTTCGTGCCTTCTATGTCGATTGGACGATATGTTCGTGGGACAAGGGTGCGG
>CAZYQM010000086.1:0-8471 GCA_964649965.1 uncultured Gemmatimonas sp. | reverse complement strand
AGGCGATGGACGGCCTGTCGGGCGTGACGCTCGATGACCTGCGCATCGGCAAGGCGACGGTGACGTTCGACGAGACGCAGGCGAGCGTCGAGACGATCGCCGAGGCCGTGCGGGATGCGGGATACGAAGTCCTCTCCACCAAGTAGGGGGCGACGATGCAGCCGATCGATTGGGCGGTCGTCGTGGGCGCGCTGCTCGCGATCGCTGCCGTGAACGGGTGGTTCTTCGTGGCCGGGCAGACGCCGGCCGCCGCGGTGACTTCGGCAGCGGGCGGACCGGCCGAGGTGGTGATCACGGTGGACGGCGGCTACAGCCCCGCCGTCGTGCAGGTGAATCGCGGCCAGCGCGTGCGCTTGGTCTTCGACCGCAAGGACACGTCCTCGTGCTCGGAGGAAGTCGTGATCCCCGCGTTCAACGTGCGGCAGTTCCTGCCGTCGGGTGAGCGCACGGTGATCGAGATCCAGCCCACCGAAGCCGGTCGCTTCCCCTTTACCTGCGGTATGTCAATGCTGCGCGGGAGTATCGTCGTCAATGGCTAATCACACGGTGGCCCGGATCCCCGTCACGGGGATGACCTGCGCGGCCTGCCAGTCCCGCGTGCAGAAGACGCTCGAGAAGCAGCCAGGCGTGAGCCAGGCGTCCGTGAACCTGATGATGGGCACGGCGACGGTGACTTACGATCCGACGGCGGTGGAGCCGGCGGCGCTGGTCTCGGCGATCGAACAGACGGGCTACGGCGCCGAGTTGCCGAAGTCCGACCGCAGCGCCTTCGAGGAACAGGAGGCGCGCGACAAGGCGACGGCCGAGGAGTTCCAGGAACTGAAGTGGAAGGCGATCGGCAGCGGCGTCGTCGGCGCCGTCGCGATGGCGGTGATGCCGTGGATGCACCGGATGATGTGGATCACCTGGCCGCTGCTCATCGTGACCGCGCTGGTGATGGCGACGGCCGGCCGTCACTTCTACGTGCGCGCCTGGAAGGCCTTCACGCACCACTCGGCGGATATGAACACGCTGGTGGCGCTGGGCACGGGCGCGGCGTTCGTGTACTCGGTGATCGCGACCGTCGCGCCGGGATTCTTCCTGTCGCGCGGCGTGAGCGCCGACGTGTACTACGAGGCGGTGATCCTCATCATCGCGTTCATCCTGACGGGCAACGCCTTCGAGGCGCGCGCCAAGCGCAACACGGCGACGGCGCTGCGCGCGCTGGTGCAGCTGCAGCCGAAGACGGCGCGCGTGCTGCGCAACCTGGTCGAGCAGGACATCCCGATCGAGGACGTCGAGGCCGGCGACCTCGTGGTCGTGCGGCCCGGCGAGCGCATCCCCGTGGACGGCGTCGTGCACAAGGGCGAGAGCGCGGTGGACGAGTCGATGCTCACCGGCGAGTCGCTGCCCGTGGCGAAGAAGCCGGGCGATACGGTCATCGGCGGGACGATCAACCGCACGGGCGCGTTCCGCCTCAAGGCGACCACGCTGGGCGAAGCTTCCGTGCTCGCGCAGATCGTGAAGCTGATGCGCGATGCGCAGGGCTCGCGCGCGCCGATCCAGGCGCTGGCCGACCGCATCTCGTCGGTGTTCGTGCCGATCGTGATCTCGATCGCCTTTGCGACCTTCGCGGTGTGGGCGATCGTCGCCAGCGATGCGTCGTTCGTGAAGGGATTCGCCGCGGCGGTGACGGTGCTCATCATCGCCTGCCCCTGCGCGATGGGGCTCGCGGTGCCGACGGCCGTGATGGTCGCGACGGGCAAGGGCGCCGAGCTCGGCGTGTTGATCAAGGGTGGCGAGGCGCTGCAGCGCGCCGGCGACGTGCGGACGATCGTGCTCGACAAGACGGGCACCGTCACCGAGGGTAAGCCGACGGTCACGGATCTCGTCGTCACCGCGTCTGGTTCCGAGCAAGGGTTGCTCGGCCAGGTCGCGGCGCTCGAGGCGATGTCGGAGCATCCGCTCGCCGATGCGATCGTGCGTGCGGCAAGGGAACGCGGCGCGCCGATGGGCAGCGCCGAGGGCTTCGACTCCGTGACGGGCAAGGGCGTGACCGGCGTGGTGGACGGCGCCGCGCTGGCGGTGGGCAATGCCGCGCTGATGGCCGACTATGCAATAGATGTGGCGCCGCTGGCCGATGACGCCGCACGGCTCTCCGATGCGGGACGGACGCCGATGTACGTGGCGCGCGACGGCGCGCTGGCGGGCCTGCTCGCCGTGGCCGATCCGATCAAGGAGACTTCCCGCGCCGCGATCCAGCGGATGCAGGCGCTGGGCCTCGATGTGGTGATGCTCACCGGCGACACCGAGCGCACGGCGCGGGCCATCGCGAAGGAAGCGGGCATCGCGCACGTGGTGGCCGGCGTGTTGCCGGACGGCAAGGTGGCCGAGGTGAAGCGGATCCAGGCCGAGGGGAAGGTCGTGGCGATGGTCGGCGACGGCATCAACGATGCGCCGGCGCTCGCGCAGGCGGACGTCGGGATGGCCATCGGCACCGGCACGGACATCGCCGCCGAGGCGGCGGACGTGGTGCTGATGCGCGGCGACCTGCGGGCTGCGGCGCAGGCGGTGGAGCTGTCGCGGCGCACGATGGCCACGATGAAGCAGAACCTGTTCTGGGCGTTCATCTATAATGTCATCGGCATCCCGGTGGCGGCGGGCGTGCTGTATCCTTCGTTCGGCCTGCAACTGACGCCCGTGCTGGCCAGCGCCGCGATGGCGTTCAGTTCGGTGAGCGTCGTGACGAACTCCCTGCGGCTGCGGGGGGCGCGGATTCCCTAACGGTCGGAGCGAGGCAGCGTGCAGGCACGTCGTGAGCGGTTCATCGAACGGATGGGAATGGCGTTCGAAACGGACGGGGCGACGCGGATTATGGGCCGGATCTTCGGCCTGCTGCTGCTGAGCGGGAAGCCGCAGGCGCTCGACGAGATCGCCGCCGCCTTGGGCGTGAGCCGGGCGAGCGTGAGCACGGACGCGCGGAAGCTGCTCCAGCTGGGCCTGCTGGAGCGGCGCACGCAGTCCGGAGACCGGCGTGACTTCTACGCGGTGCACCCGGACGGGTTCCGGAGTTCGCTGGAGGCGCGCATCGCCAACCTGCGCAGCTTTGCCGACCTGATCGGGGAGGCGCGGGCGCTGGGCGGCAGCGACGGCGAGATCCAGCGTCGCATCGCGACCTGGGAAAGGGCGCATCACGCGCTGATCAAGAGCTTCGAGCGGCTGCTGGCCGACTTTCCGACGGGACGCTAGCGGTCCCCCGCCGGGCTGTCAGCTTGTGACGTTCTGAATGTTCAGTCTTGACTGAATGTACCGAACGTTTTAGCGTTCGTCCTATGTCCACCGTCCTCGATCCCGCGCAGGAACGCTTCGTCGAGCACATCGGCCTCCTCTGGGAAGGCCAGGGGTTGTCGCGCGTCGCCGGACGCATCGTCGGGTTCCTCACCCTGCAGGACGCGCCGCGCAGCCTCGACGAGATCGCGACCGCGCTGAACGTCTCCAAGGGGTCGGTGTCCGCCGACGCACGCTTGCTGCAGGCCCGAGGCCTGCTCGAGCGCACGCCGGCACCGGCCGGCGACCGCCGCGACTACTACGTGGTCGCGCCGGACCTGCCCGTCGCCGTGCTCGAGGAGCGCCGCCGCGAACTGCACGGCCTCGCGTCCGCGCTCGAAGCCGCCGTCGCGCTGCCCGACACGCCCAAGGCGGTCTCGTCCCGCCTCAAGCACTTCTGCGACATCTACCGCGCGGTCGCGCGGCAGCTCGAACAGCTCATCGCCGCGCCCGCGAAAGCCGGCGGCACCCGCTCCAACTCCTCCCGCACCCCGTGACCCCCGTGTCCTCACGAACCTGGCGCTTGCTCGCCCTCGCGGCGCTCACCGTCTCGCCCGCCGCCCTCGCGACGGCGCAGGCGACGCCGACTGCCGCGCCCGCCCCCGGCGCGATCACCGATACCGTCGCGCTCTCCCTCGATGACGTCCTGCGAACGGTCATCGGCCGCAGCCAGGAAGCCCGCCTCGCACGCAGCGAGATCGGCATCGCCGACCAGCAGGTGCGCGCCGCACGCTCGGCCGCGCTGCCCACGCTCAGCGGCGCGATCAACTACACGCGCACCTACGAGACGCCATTCCGCGGCGGGGGCTTCACGCTGCCCGACTCACTGCGCTTCGAGCCGGACACCACGGCCGCACTCGCCGACCGCGTGCGCTACCTCGAGCGCAACGCCGGCAACGCAGGGCTCGGCGGATTCGGCGCGCTCTTCAGCAACCTGCCCTTCGGCCAGCTCAACACCTACGTGGCGACGCTGACCGCCTCGCAGACGCTCTATGCCGCCGGCAAGGTCGGTGCCGCACTGCGCATCGCCGACCAGTACAAGGGCGCCACGCAGGCCGGCGTGACCGAACAGCTCGCCGAGCTCGAACTCCGCACGCGCACGGCCTACGTGCGCGCGCAGCTCGCGCAGGAACTCGAGCGCATCGCGACGCTGGCCGTCGCACAGGCCGACAGCTTCCTCGCGCAGGAACGCCTGCGCCTCGAGACGGGCCTCGCCTCGGAGCTCGACGTTCTGCGCGCCGAGGTCGCCGCCGAGAACCTGCGTCCGGATCTCGTGCAGGCGCGCAATGCCGCCGCCGTCGCGACGCTCGACCTCAAGGCATTGCTCGACATCGCGCCCGAGACGCCGCTGCGCCTCACGACGCCGCTCGACGCGCCGGCCGCCGCCGTGCGTGCCAGCGACGCCGAATCCAACGCCGACGATCTCGCCGACCGCCCGGCCCTCAAGGCCGCCGAGCGCACCGTGGAGATCCGCCGCGAACAGCTGCGCATCGCCCGCGCCGGCCACCTGCCCACCGTGAACCTGCGCGTCAACTACGGCAAGCAGGCGTTCCCGCAGACGGTCTTTGGATTCGACGGCGTGAACTGGCGCAACGACTTCAATGCCGTGGTCGGCATCCAGATCCCGATCTTCGCCGGCTTCCGCGTCGACGCCGAGGCCGAGCAGGCGAAGGTCGCGCTCGCGCAGGAAGAACTGCGCCTCACGCAACTGCGCGAAGGCGTGGCGCTGCAGTACACGCAGGCCGTCGGCGAGCGCGAGCGTGCCGCCGCGAGTCTCGCCGCGCGCGAGCGCACCGTCTCGCAGGCGACGCGCGTGCACGACCTGACCGTCCTCCGCTACGAACAGGGCCTCGCGACGCAGCTCGAGGTCTCCGATGCCCGCCTCGGGCTCCTC
Organism: uncultured Gemmatimonas sp.; assembly: GCA_964649965.1. Classification (GTDB taxonomy): domain Bacteria; phylum Gemmatimonadota; class Gemmatimonadetes; order Gemmatimonadales; family Gemmatimonadaceae; genus Pseudogemmatithrix. Next base: position 3,271 of record CAZYQM010000086.1, on the reverse strand, counting down.
CGCGCGCGCACCGCGCTCGCGCAGGCCACCGCCGACTACCACCTCGCCGCCGCCGCCGTCGTGCGCGCGCTCGGCGAGACGACCGTGAGCTTCTGATGGCGACCTCCAATCCCTCCGGACCGTTCCATATGACTGCCCGCCTTGCCACCCTGGCCCTCCCGATCGCCCTCCTCGCCGCCTGCGGCGGTGCGGAATCCACGCCGGACGCGACGACGACACCGGCGACGGCCGAGCGCACGATATCGCTCGTCGCCGCGGACTTGGTCGCCGCCGAGTCCGGCGACCTCACCACGGGCGTGCTGCTTACCGGAATGCTCGAACCCGCGACGAGCGTGACGATCTCCGCGCAGGTGCCGGGCACGGTCACCGAACTCCTCGTCGACCGCGGCAGCGTGGTCGCGCAGGGCGCACGTCTCGCGACCTTGCAGGCCGACGGCGTGCGGGCGAACGTCGCCGCGGCCGAGGCGAACGTGGCCGTGGCGCGCACGCGCCGCGATGCCTCGCGCCGGCTCTTCGAGGCCGGGGCGATCAGCAAGATCGACCTCGAGAACTCCGAGGCGGCCTACGCGGCCGCCGAGGCGCAGGCCGCAGCGGCGCGTGAGAGCGCGGGCTTCACGGCGGTGCAGTCGCCGATCGCGGGCACGGTGAGCGATCGCCGCGTCGAGTCCGGCACGGCGGTGCGCGTCGGCGACGCGATGTTCACGGTCGTGAGCACCACGGAACTCGAACTTGCCGGCCGCGTGCCGGTGGATGAAGCCGGCGCGATCACCGTCGGCCAGGAAGTGCGCTTCACGATCGACGCCTTCGCCGGCCGCACGTTCACGGGCCGCGTGGCGCGCAAGGATCCGATCGCCGACGCCGCGACGCGGCAGGTGGGCGTGTACGTGCGCGTGGCGAACCCGCGCGGCGAGATCACGGCGGGGCAGTACGCCCGCGGTGACGTCGCCGGCCGCACGATCCGCGGCGCGGTGCGCGTGCCGGAGACGGCCGTGCTCGGCAGCGGCAACGAAGCCGCGGTGTTCGTCTTCGATGACGGCCGCCTGCAGCGCCGCCCGGTGACGGTCACGGCGCGCAGCGCCCGCGAAGGCGTGGTCGCGATCGGCACCGGCCTCAGCGTCGGCGAGCGCATCCTGCTGCGTCCGACGCCGGGCCTGGCCGATGGCCAGCGCGCCGTCGTCGGCGAGGAGCGCTGAGATGGGCACTCCATTCCGACCGGAGCGGGACGCCGACCGCGTGCAGGGCTCCGGCCTCAGCGCCGTCGCCGTCGCCCGACCGGTCTTCACGTTCATGATGATGCTCGGGCTGATCGTGCTCGGCATCTTCGGCTTCCGCCGCCTGAGCATCGACCAGTTCCCGAACGTCGACATCCCGGTGATCACGGTGCAGACCGTGTATCCGGGGGCCAGCGCCGAGACGATCGAACGCGAGGTGACGGAGCGGATGGAGCGCGCCTTCAACCCCGTCGAAGGCGTGGACCGCATCACGTCGATCTCGCTGGAAGGTGTGTCGCAGGTCATCATCGAGTTCGACCTCGGCCGCAGCGCCGACCTCGCGGCGCAGGACATCCGCACGAAGATCGAGACGATCCGTCGCGACCTCCCGGCGGACATCGATCCGCCGATCGTGCAGAAGTTCGACCCATCGGCGCAGGCGATCATCTCGCTGGCGCTGTCGTCGGGCACGCTGCCGCTCACGCAGCTGACGACCCTGGCCGACGAGGACATCCGTCGCGCGCTGGAGTCGGTGCAGGGCGTGGGCGAGGTGCGTCTCGCCGGCGGCATCCGCAAGGAAGTGCGCGTGTCGCTGCAGCCGGAGCGCCTGCGTGCGTTGGGCGTGAGCGTGAACGAGGTGATGGGCGCGTTGCGCTCGCAGAACCTCGAGGTACCGGCCGGCCGCCTCGAACGCGGCGGCACGGAGACGCTGGTCCGCGTGACGGGGCGCATCACGGACCCCGCGCAGTTCAATGAGATCGTCGTGGCCAACCGCCGCGGCACGCCGGTCCGCCTCAAGGAAGTCGCGACGGTGGCCGAGGGCGGCGAGGACGAGCGCTCGGTGGCGTTGGTCAACGGCACGCGCGCGGTCTCGCTGGACGTGATCAAGATCTCCGGCTCGAACACCGTGGAAGTGGCGGACGGCGTGCTGGAGGCGCTGGACGACATCCGCGAGCGGCTGCCGCAGGGTACCGAGCTGCAGGTCGTGCGCGACAACTCCGTGCAGATCCGCGCCTCGGTGAACGACGTGCTGCACGAGCTCGTGCTCGGCGCGATCCTCACCGTCGTGATCGTGATGCTCTTCCTCAACGACTGGAAGGCGACGGCGATCACCTCGCTGGCGCTGCCGGTGTCGGTGGTGAGCTCGTTCATCCTGATGAGCGCGCTGGACTTCACGCTGAACATGCTGACGCTGATGGCGCTGGCGCTGTCGATCGGCATCCTGATCGACGACGCGATCGTCGTCATCGAGAACATCGTGCGGCACCGCGAGATGGGGAAGAACGCCCGTGACGCGGCGCTGACCGGCACGAGCGAGATCCAGCTGGCGGTGCTGGCGACGACGCTGGCGATCGTCGCGGTGTTCGTGCCGGTGGCGTTTATGGGCGGCATCATCGGCCGCTTCTTCTTCCAGTTCGGCCTCACGGTCGCGTGGGCGGTGCTGGTCTCGCTGTTCGTCTCGTTCACGCTCACGCCGATGCTCTCGGCCTGGTGGGGCGTGGACCCGCATTCGGCCAGCCATCACTCGGGCGGCAACCTGCTGACGCGGCTGATCACGCGCTTCAACGTGTGGTTCGACGCGATGGCCGAACGCTATCGCGGGGTGATCGCGTGGGCCGTGGGGCACCGCAAGTCGACGCTGGCGATCGCCGCGGCGAGCTTCGTGGGGGCGTTCGCGCTGTTCCCGTTCATCGGCGGCGCGTTCACGCCGGACGTGGACAACGGCGAGTACACGGTGACCTTCGAGACGCCGGAGGGTTCGAGTCTCGCGTACACGCGAAGCAAGCTCGCGCAGGTGGACGCGGCGCTGCGGGCGATGCCCGAGGTGCGCTACACCTACGCCACGATCGGCGCCGGCGCGACGGGCACCGTGACGAACGGCGAAGTTTTCGTAAAGCTGGTTCCGCAGGCCGAGCGCGAGGCCTCGCAGCTGGACCTGATGGCGCGCACGCGCCAGGTGCTGGCACCGGTGTATGGCGTGCGCACGGCCGTGCTCGACGCGTCGGGGCCGGGCGGTACGCAGTCGCCGCTGATCGTGAACGTGCGCGGCAATGCGGTGG
>CAZYQM010000085.1:1645-8542 GCA_964649965.1 uncultured Gemmatimonas sp. | reverse complement strand
CGATGTCTCGCGCGTGGTCCGGCAGTACCTCCTCACCGGCCGCGTCACGCTCTCCGTCGTGCCGCAGGGCCGCACCAACCTCGCCGCCACTCCGAGGGTGACGCAGTGATCCGCACCCGACTCCTCCTCAGCGCCGTCGCGCTCCCGCTGTTCACGCCCGCCGCGCAGCAGCCGGCCTTCGACCGCAGCCAGGCACCCGCGCTTGGCGCCGCGCCGGCGCTCACCGTCCCCGCCGTGCGCAGCAGCCGCCTCGGCAACGGCGCGGCACTCAAGGTCGTCGAGCAGCGCGAGCTGCCCCTCGTGCACGTCACGCTGCAGTTCGCCGGCGGCGGTCGCCTCGACAACGAGACGCCCGGCCTCGCCAGCTTCGTCGCCACGATGATCCGCGAAGGCGCCGGCACCCGCGACGCCAATGCGCTCCAGAGCGAACTCGCCTACCTCGGCGCCTCGCTCAACGCAAACGCCGACTGGGACAACACCACTGTCACGCTGCGCGTCGCCAAGCGGAATCTCGAACCCGCCCTCGACCTGATGGCCGACGTCGTGCTCCGCCCCACGTTCGCCGCCGCCGACGTGCGGCGTCAGCGTGACCTGCGGCTCGCCGGCCTGCTGCAACAGAAGGACCAGCCGCGCACGCTCGCCTCCGCGGCCTTCAATCGCGCACTCTTCCCGGCAGGCCATCCGTACCGCCGCTCCTTGGGCGGCGACTCCGCGTCGACCGCCGTGCTCGATTCCGCGATGGTCCGCGACTTCTATGACGGGGCGTACCGACCGCTGCGCGCGACCTTCACCGTCGTCGGTGATATCGGCGACGCCGAGGCGCGCACGCAGCTCGAGCGGCGCTTCGGCAGCTGGACGGTGCGCGGCGCCGAACGGCGCCCGGCGCCCGTACTCGTCGCCGCCACGCGCACGCAGGCGCGCCGCGTCATCCTCGTGGACAAGCCCGGTGCAGCGCAGTCGGTGATCATCATCGGCGCCCCGGGCCTCGAGCGCACCTCGGCCGACTACGCCGCCATCCAGGTGATGAACACCATCCTCGGCGGCTCCTTCTCCTCGCGCCTCAACTCGAACCTCCGCGAGACCAAGGGCTACACCTACGGCGCCAACTCCGGCTTCCAGTGGCGCCCGCTGCCCGGCGCCTTCCTCGCCAGCTCCGACGTGCGCACCGACGTCACCGACAGCTCGCTGGTCGAGTTCTTCAACGAGATCCGCGCGATCCGCGACACACCCGTGCGCGACGCCGAGCTCGCGCGGGCCAAGGCCTACATCGCGCTCGGCATTCCCGGCGACCTCGAGTCCACCGCGCAGATCGCCAGCCAAGTGACCGGCCTCGCGCTCTTCAACCTGCCGCTGACCTGGCTGCAGGAGTACGTGTCCGCCGTGAACGCCGTCACCGTCGCAGACGTACAGCGCGTCGCCCGGCGCTACCTCCCGGATGACGCGGCGACCGTCGTCGTGGTCGGTGACCTCGCGAAGGTGCGGGCCGGCATCGAGGCGCTCAACCTCGGCCCCATCACGGTCGTCGCGGTCGACGAGCTGGCCCAGCCGTGAGCGATCGCGCGCGCCTGCGCATCGCCTTCCAAGGAGAGCTGGGCTCGTTCTCCGACGAGGCCATCCAGCAACTCTACGGCAGCGACGCACAGCGTCTGCCGTATCGCGACTTCGCCGACGTCACCGCCTCGGTGGCCTCCGGCGTCGCCGATCGCGCCGTGTTGCCCATCGAGAACACGATGGCCGGCTCCATCGCGGGCGCCCACGACGCAATCTCGGCGATGTCCGGTCTCTGCGTCGTGGCCGAGACGGTCGTCGCCGTGCACCATTGCCTCCTCGGCCCCCCGGAGACCACGTTCGAGCAGGTGACGAGCGTGCTCTGCCATCCGGTCGCGCTCGCCCAGTGCCAGCGCTTTTTCGCCGAGAATCCGCAGCTCGAGGTGCATCCGTCGTACGATACCGCCGGCGCGGCGATGGACGTCTCCAAGGTCGGCGATCCCGCCTTCGCCGCCGTCGCCAGCCGTCGCGCCGCGCTGCATTACGAGCTGAAGGTGCTGCGCGCCGACATCGAGGATCGCGCCGACAACCAGACGCGCTTCCTGGCCCTCTCGCGCGTGCCGCAGCCCCTGCCCGACGGTACGCCCGCCCGCAGCATCGTCACCGTGACCACCGGTGATGCCCCGGGATCGCTGCTCTCGGTGCTGACGCCGCTCGCCACGCACGGCGTGAGCATCCGGCGCCTTGAGTCCCGCCCGACCGGCGAACCCTGGAGCTATCGCTTCTTCATCGAGTTCGACCACCAGGTCGGCGACGCCCGCGCGGATGCGGTCCTGCAGGAGATCGCGCAGCGCAGTGCGACGGCGCGCTTCCTCGGCACCTTTCCCCGCTGGGGCGCGGGACGGCGCGGCAGCGTCGGCTGGAACTCGGGCGCGACCTCGCCCGTCTGACGCCGACGATCGGCGTCAGCGCGGCTCGCGTCAGCGCGGCTTGCGGTACTCCGCGGAGATGATGCTCTTCAGCCCGCCGCGCACGTTGAAGTCGCCGACGATCTTCATCGACCGCGGCTGCGCCGCCGCGACGAGATCGTCGAGGATGCGGTTCACGACACGCTCGTAGAAGATGCCGTCGTTGCGGAAGCTCCAGAGGTAGAGCTTGAGGCTCTTCAGCTCCAGGCACACCACGTCCGGTACGTACGTGATGTTGATCGTCGCGAAGTCGGGCGCGCCGCCCTTGAGCAACGCAAGCTCCGCAGCATCGGATTCCACGCCGCCCAGCGGGCAGAGCGAGGTGAACTCCGGCGTGGTCATAAAGATCTCGTAGTCCCGGTCCGCGTACGGGTTCGGGAAGGTCTCGAGCAGTTCTGGCTGTGGCATAGTCGGTCAGGAATCGCGCAGGCGGCGCGAGTGGTCATCGAGGATGCGCCGTTCCTCGTCAGTAAGTCCGTCGAGGCCCTGCGCGAGGATCTTGTCGAGGATGGCGTCCACGGTCGGCGGCACGGGCGGCTCCGTCGCCGACCGCGGACGCGACGGCTGCTGACGGCGCGCCGCCGTCGCATTGCTGCGCGCGACGACGTCGTCAATCGTCTCACGCTGGCCGCGCGCGCGTGGCGTGCCCTTCGGCACCGCACGCGGCGGTTGGTCTTCGGGTGGTTCATCGGGCTGCGCCGACACACCCTCGCGGATGCGCTCGACGAGCAACACGTGCGTGGCGCGCGTGAACAGCCACGCCGAGGCCAAGCCACCGAGGTGCGCCAGCGCCGCTGCCCCGCCGCCGATCGGCTCCTGCAGCGCGGTCAACAGCAACACCGCCGCGACGAACGCCGCCGCCCAGCGCACTCGCACCGTGAAGCCGCCCGCCAGCACGCGCTCGTCCGCGCCCCAGCGCAGGGCGTGCGCGCCGAGCACGCCGAGGGCGACGCTCGTCGCGCCCAGCAGCGGCGCCGTCCCGCCGACGAACAGATGCACCATCCAGCCGCCGAGGGCGGCAAAGGCCGTGAAGGCGACGAAGCGCCGCGCGCCCCACAGCCGCTCGAGCCGCGGGCCGAACACCAACAGCACGTACACGGCCAGCAGCAGGAGCGTCGCGCTCGGCTGCACCAGCGAGTACGTCGCCGCCGACCACCAGCGCCCCGCATCGAGATCGCCGCGGTGGAACGCGAACGCGTCCACCAGCACCTCGGGCTTCAGCACCGTCCACCGCAGGAAGTGCACGCCCACCAATGCGCCGACGAGCGCCAGCGTCGCCGGCGGCACGAGGGGCGCGAACGGCCCGCGCACGTCAGGGCGGACGGCGTCGGCCATCGGCCTAGCGCAGCCCCGTCGGCGGCGCGATGCGCATCGCCAGGCTGGTGTCCGGATGCACGCCCATCGCCTGCTCGAGCAACGACGCCCAGCGCCGGTCGAGCACCGAGGGGTTCTCGCCGACCGGCGGATGGATCACCACCTGCGTCGCCGCGCTGGCCGCGTGCGCCTCCTCGACCAAGCGCAGCAGCATCGAGTCCGACGTGTCGTCGCGCGGCACCAGCACCAGCGCGTGCGCGACGCCACCCGCCGCGGCTACCTTGAGTGTCTCGATGGCGTGGTCCAGCGCCGCCTCGCCGCCGGCGAACTCCACCGTCACCTGCACCAACGCGAGGTGCCCGAGCAGCGCCGGCAGTTCATCGGGACGCAGGCCGTCGGTGTCGAGCATCACCGGCACGTTCGGCTTCGCGCCCTCGAGCGCGGCCTTGAGGAACGCCACGCTGCCCAGCGGGTCGCGCCCGCTGATCGAGACGGAGTGGAACGGTGAGCGCTGCAGTTGGCGCTGCAGTTCGCGGATCAGCGCCGGCGCCATATACATCGTCGCCGTCTCCGCCTCCCCGGCAAACCGCACGAACAGCTGGCGGCGGCCGGCCCACGGGCCCAACGCCTGGACGCCTGCCGGAACCCCCGCCAGTGCGGCCGCCAACGGCATTCCTGCTGTCATTCCCCCCTCCTCCTTACGAGCGCACCGCGTCGAGCGCGATGCGTTCACACAGTTCCGGAAAATCGATCCCCGCTACCTGCGCGGCCTGCGGCACCAGACTGGTCCCCGTCATCCCCGGCAACGTGTTGGCCTCGAGGCAGAACAGCCGGCCCGTCGGATCCAGGCGGAAATCCACCCGGGCGCATCCGCGCAGCTTCAAGGCACCGAACGCCCGCAGCGCCAGCCGCTGCACCTCGTCGCGCACGTCATCGGGAATCGGGGCCGGGAACAGCTCCTCGGCCATCCCCGGCGTGTACTTGCATTCGTAGTCGTAAATGTCGTGCTTGGGGATGATTTCGCCAACCGGCAGGGCCTCCCCGCCCAATACGGCGACCGTAAGCTCCCGACCCGGCACGAAGGCCTCCAGCATCACCTCGTCGTCGTGCTGGAACGCCAGTTCCACCGCGCCCGCCAGCGCCGACGGCTGGTCGATGATCGATAGGCCCACCGTCGAGCCCTGCTTCGAGGGCTTCACCACCACCTTCGGCCCCAGCGCCGCAAACGTCTCCTTGGCATACCCCGGTTCCCGCCAGGCGGGCGCCGAGGCACGGTCGAGCATCCGCCAGTCCGCCGTGGGGACATCCGCCGCGCGGAAGAGCCGCTTCGACAGGTCCTTGTCCATCGCCAGCGCGCTGCCGAGCACGCCGCTGCCCGTGTAGCGCACGCCGGACAGGTCGAGCAGCGCCTGGATCGTCCCGTCCTCGCCGGCCCCGCCGTGCAGCGCCAGCCACGTGACGTCTGCCGCCTTCGCCGCCGGCAGCACCGCGAACGGATCCGGATGCGGATCCGCCTCGGTCACCGTGTGCCCGCGCGTGCGCAGCGCGGCGGCCACGCGACCACCGCTCGAGAGCGACACCTCGCGCTCCGCCGAACTCCCGCCCAACAGCACCAGGATCTTCACGTCAGCGCGCCATCAGGAACTGCAGCAGGTCGCTGCGGGTGAGGATCCCCTGCACCGTACCGTGCTCGCGCACGAGCACGGCCGGGTTGCTGCGGCCCAGCATCTTCACGGCGTTGTCCACCGCCGTCTCCGCGTCCACGACCGGGAACGGCGCGTCCATCACGTCGCTCACCGTGCGCTCCAACACCTTCGTGTCCTCAAGGCTGCGCACGCTCAGCGCCGCCTCGCTCACCGAGCCGACGCAGGCGGCACCGTCCATCACCGGCAGCTGCGACACGCCGTGCAGGCTCATCAGCCCGAGCACCTGCCGCACGCTCTGGCCCGGCATCGCGCTCACAAGCGCGGGGATGTCTCCGCCCTTCGTCGCCAGCAACTGGCCAAGGCTCACCTTCTCGGCGTCGAGCAGTTGGTTCTCGCGCATCCACTCGTCGTTGAACAGCTTCGAGAGATAGCGCTCGCCCGTGTCGCAGAGCACCGTGACGACGCAGGCATCGGGATCGTTCACGCGCCGCGCGACACTCAGCGCCGCGTGCGCGATCAACCCCGCGCTGCCACCGACGAAGAGGCCCTCTTCGCGCGTGAGCCGCCGCGCCATCGTGAACGCGTCACGGTCGCTCACCGTGATGAAGTCGTCGATCAAGGCGAGGTCCAGCGTGCCCGGCACCTTGTCCTGCCCGATGCCCTCCACCTTGTACGGCGCGCCCTGCGGGTGGTTCTTGCCGCCGCTGCGCCACACCTCCGCGAGGATCGAGCCCACCGGGTCCGCGCCGACGATCTGGATCTTCGGATTCTTCTTCTTGAGGTATCGCGCCGTACCGGTGATCGTGCCGCCGGTGCCCGCACCCGCGACGAAGTGCGTGATCTTGCCCTCCGTCTGTTCCCACAGCTCCGGCCCCGTCGTCGCTTCGTGCGCCTCGGGGTTCGCCTGGTTGTAGAACTGGTCGGCCAGTACCGCGCCCGGCGTCTCCTTCGCGATGCGCTTCGCCATCGACGTGTAGCTGTCCGGATGTTCCGGCGGCACCGCCGTTGGCGTGATGATGACCTCGGCGCCGAAGGCCTTGAGCAAGCGCACCTTCTCCTGGCTCATCTTGTCCGGCATCGTGAAGATGCACTTGTAGCCCTTGAGCGCGGCCGCCAGCGCGAGCCCGACGCCCGTGTTGCCGCTCGTGCCTTCCACCACGGTCCCGCCCGGCTTCAGCTTGCCTTCGCGCTCGAAGCGCTCGATCATCGGCAGCCCGATGCGGTCCTTCACCGAGCCGCCCGGGTTGAAGAACTCCGCCTTGCCGTACACCGGCGTGCGGATCCCCGTCGTGACCTTGTTCAGGCGGATGAGCGGCGTCCACGCAATCGTGTCGAGCACGTTCGCGTAGGGCTTCTTGTGGCGCGGATGTTGGTCGGACATTGCGGACGGAAGTTGGGGGGTGCCGAAGCGCCACGGGCGGCGCAACGCATCCCTCGAATCTACGCCCGCTCCGACGGCGGAGCGATGGGCGGCGGGCGCT
>CAZYQM010000085.1:0-1635 GCA_964649965.1 uncultured Gemmatimonas sp. | reverse complement strand
AGCGCATTCGACATAGGCTTGGTCGTTCGCCAGCGTGAGGGCCTGCAACGGCGTCAGGCCGTTGGGGTCGAGCTCCCGCAGGCGCTCCACCAACGGATCCGGCGCCGTGAACAGCGCGAGCTGGTCGCCGCTCGGCGCGGGCGGCGCCCGCCGCGCGCCCCCGGTCAGCGCCGGCACCAGCTGCTCGCCCTCGAGCACCGTGAGCAGGGCCCGCGCGCGCGCGATCACCGGCGCCGGCAGCCCCGCCAACCGCCCCACCTCGATGCCGTACGATCGGTCCGCGCCGCCCGGTCGCAGCCGGTGCAGGAACAGGATCTGCTCGCCTGCCTCCTCGACGGCCACGTTATAGTTGCGAACTGATACGAATTCGTCGGCCAGCTGCGTCAGTTCGTGGTAATGCGTCGCGAAGATCGTCTTGCAGCGCGTCCGCTCGTGCAGGTGTTCGCTCACCGCCCAGGCGATGGACAGGCCGTCCCAGGTCGCCGTGCCGCGCCCGATCTCGTCGAGCAGCACCAGCGAGCGCGCCGTCGCGCTGTGCAGGATCGCGCTGGTCTCCGACATCTCGACCATAAACGTGGACTGCCCGCGCACGAGGTTGTCGCTCGCGCCCACGCGCGTGAACACGCGGTCGCAGAGCCCCACGCGCGCCGACGTCGCCGCCACGAAGCTGCCCATCTGCGCCATCAGCACGAGCAGACCCACCTGCCGGAGGATCGTGCTCTTGCCGGCCATATTCGGGCCCGTGAGGATGATCATCCGCGCATCGGGGGCCAGCGTCACGTCGTTCGGGATGAACTGGTCGCGCGGCATCATCCGCTCCACCACCGGATGCCGTCCGCCGACGATTTCCAGCACCGCCTCGTCGTCCACCGTCGGCCGCACGTAACCCTCGCGCGCCGCCACCTCGGCCAGGGCGGCGAGCACGTCGAGCGTCGCCACGCGCGCCGCGATGGCCTGCAACTGCGCCACTGCGCGGCCCGCCTCGGCGCGCAGCGCCTCGAACACGCGCCGTTCGATCGCCTCGATGCGCTCGGTCGCGCCCAGCACCTTCTCCTCGAACTCCTTCAGCGCCGGCGTCACGTAGCGTTCCGCGCCGGTGAGCGTCTGCCGCCGCTGGTAGTCGGCCGGCACGCTGTCGCGATGCGCGTTCGTGACCTCGATGTAATAGCCGAAGACGCGGTTGTAGCCGACCTTCAGTGAGCTGATGCCCGTGCGCGTGCGCTCCTCGGCCTGCAGCGCCGCGATCGCATCCTTCCCGCCCGTCGCCACCGCGCGCAGGTCGTCGAGCTCGGCGTCCACGCCGGCGGCGATCGTCTCGCCTTCGCCGTAGGACAGCGGCGGACGCTCGACGATCGTCCCGCGGACGCGTGCGGCGAGATCCGCCGCGTCATCCCACTCCGCGGCGACCTCCGTCAGCACGCCGCCGCAGCCCGTGCGGCGCAACGCCGCGAGCACGCCGGGCAAGCGCGCCAGCGAATCGCCCAAGGCGCGCAGCTCGCGCGGCACGGCACGTTGCGCCGCCGCCTTGCCCGCGAGGCGTTCCACGTCGCGCACGCCGTCGAGCGCCTCGCGCAATGCCGCCCGTGCGCTGCCGTCCACGAACATCGACTCCACCGCGTCGAGTCGCGCCGCGAC
>CAZYQM010000084.1:2345-8603 GCA_964649965.1 uncultured Gemmatimonas sp. | reverse complement strand
AGGCGCCAGCGCGAGAGGCCGCTGCGCTCGCTGGCCAGCCAGTTCGTCGCGCCCTGCAGCGTGACGAGCACGCCGCCGTCGCGCACCCACTGCTGCAGCCGCGCCTTGCCCGACTCGCCGAGCTGCGACTCGAAGGCCCCGCCCTGCACGCTGGGCAGCACGACGACATCGAAGTCCTCGATGCCGCGGCCGCCGAGGAACGAGGCGTTGACGGTCGTGACCTGATAGCCGAGCCGCTGCTCGAAGGTGTACCAGGAGAAGCCGAACGAGTTGCCGTTCACGCCATTGCCGCCGACGAGCAGCACCTTCGGCGCGCGCACCGGAAACACCGAGTTGGAGCCGAGGTCGGTGCCCGCGTCCACGAGCGCCGTCGCGATCGGCTGCACCGGTACGTTCGTCTCGCGCACGCGCGCCACGAGCTTGGCGTGCACGTCGTCGTCGTTGCCCGCCACGCGCACGATGAACGCGCCGTTGGGGAAGCGCGCATCGCCCACGCGGAAGGACTTCGGCGCGTACCACAGCTTCACGCCGTCGCGGAAGAGTCCCGCGAGCAAACGATACGACGCCTCGCTGCCGGCCTCGAAGGCCCAGCCGTGCTGCGCGACCGGCACCATCATCGGCGTCGCCGTGCGGATCGGCGTCACGCGCTCGAGGCCGGCGGGGACGGCCGGCGCCGTGAACGCGCGCACGCGATACGCGAACGGCAGCGACCAGCCGGTGATGTCGTAGAAGCGATCCGACTGGCCCGTGCGCCGCGACTCGAGCTCGTCCTGGATGTACGAGGAGTCGAGCTGCGCGTCGGGCTCGAGCAGCGCCTTGGCGAGACGTCCCTGCGGCTGCGAGAGGTCCACGACGTACCAGCCCGCCTCGGCGTTCACCGACGCCGCGCTGCGCGCGCCGTAGGCCGTCGCGTTGGCGATGGCCGTCGCGCGCGTGAGGCGCTGCACCTCGATGCCGTTGCCCATCAGGCGCCAGGCCAGCGAATCGGCGCGGCCCTGCGGATCGCGCGCGAGGATCACCGCGCGCATCGGCGAGCGCGCGAGGTCCGTGATGTTCTGCTGCCGCGAGCGCACATAGTCGCCGACGAGCTCCGTGCGGCGCATCGCCGCGGTGAGCGTCATCGACCACGCGGCCGCGTAGTGATGCGACGCCGCGTCGGCCAGCGTGAGCACCGTGCCGTCCGTGCGACGGATCGCGCCGCCGCCGCTCGACGCCTGTTCGAAGGTCGCGCCGATGGCATTGAGCAGGATCGGCCAGCTCACGCCGTAGCCCGGATAGAACTCGTCGTAGCCCTCGCGGCGGAAGTACGCCCAGCCGTCGCGGTCGAAGCGCTGACCGATGCCGCTGGCGAAGATGTCCCACCACTTGAACGTCGCCGGCGGCACGTTCTTGTTGTACGGCTCCATCGGCGGCGCGAAGAAGTACGTCGAGTTGGAGCCCATCTCGTGCAGGTCCACCGCCACCTGCGGCCACCAGTCGAGCATCGCGCCCGCGCGCGCGCGCGACTCGGGATGCGAGTGGATGAACCAGTCGCGATTGAGGTCGAAGTAGTAGTGGCTGGTGCGACCGCCCGGCCAGTTGCCCTGGTGGATCAGCGCGCCCGGCGTGGGGTCCGCGCCGAACACGCTCGAGTTACGCAGCACGTCCTGCACGTGGCGCTCGTGGCCGTCAGGGTTCTGCACGGGGTCGATCAGCACCACCGCGCTGTCGAGGATGGCCATCGTCTCGGCATCGCGGCCGGCGGCGAGCTGATACAGCATCGCGAGGCCCGCTTCCACGCCCGACGCCTCGTTGCCGTGCACGCTGTAGCCCAGCCAGACGATGCTCGGCTGCCGCGCGACGATCGCCCGCTGGTCCGCGTCGCTCACACCGCGCGGGTCCGCGAGGCGCTTGGCGTCGGCCTTGAGCTGGTCGAGCCGCGCGAGGTTCCGCTCGCTGGTCAGCGTCGCCATCACGATCTCGCGCCCTTCGGCCGTCACGCCGAGCGTGTCCACGCGGATGCGCTTGCTCGTGGCCGCCAGCTGCTCGAGGTAGCGGATGATGCGGTGATGCGGCGTGAAGCGGTCACCGACTTCGTAGCCCAGCGACGCGCGTGGCGTGGGGACGGCGGGATCGTAGCTGGCGTTGGCGCCGGCATAGCGATGCTGCGCGACGGCAAGCGACGGCGCGGCGACGAGCGCCAGCGCCGCGAGGCGAAGAATACGGATCATTGCTGCCCCTGGGGGGAACCCGTGGGATGGATGCGCATCGAGCCCGGCAGGGCGTCGAGCAAGGGACGGAGATCGGTGGCGCGGTCCAGCGAGGTGACGAAGGTCAGGCCGTCGAGCGCGACGACGAGCATCCGCGACAGGCCGTACACGACGACCGTGCCGCGCTCGGCGTGCACGACGTTGCAGTCGGCCTCGACGAAGTGCACCTGCCCGACGGCGCCATTGCCGTCGTCGTCGAGGTCGCGGGCGCGGCGCAGCGAGGCCCAGGTGCCAACGTCGTCCCAGCCGAACTCACCCTGGATGACGAGCAGGCGCTGCGTGCGCTCGAGCAGGCCACGTTCGAGCGAGGTCGCGCGGACCATCCCGACGAAGCTCGGCAAGTTGCCGAGCCGCAGCGGTTCGAGACCGTCGCGCACTTCGGGCGTATGCAGCGCCAACTCGCCGAGGATGGTCTCGGCGGACCCGACGACGATGCCCGAGTGCCAGCGGCATCCGCCCTGGATAAGCTGCGTGGCCTCGTGCTCGCTCGGCTTCTCGACGTAGCGCAGCGTCGTCGCGGCGCCGCCCTTGGCGAGCGGATGATCCACATCGAGCGCCGGCCCGGGCATCACGTAACCGAATCCCGTCTCCGGCCGCGACGGTTGGATACCGACCGAGACCAGGGCGCGCTCACGCGCCGCGTACGCCGCCGCGCGACGCAGCGTGCGGCGGAACTCCTCGGCGAAGTCCACCGCGAGGTCGGCGTGGATCGCCACGCACATCGCGCTCGGGCCGGCGCGGCGCACGAGCTCCTGCGCGCCCCAGGCCAGCGCGGCGGCCGTGCCCAGTGGGCGCGGCTCGACCAGCACGTTTTCGTCGGGCACGTCCTTCGTGACCGAGCGGATCGCCGGCGCGATGTCGCGGCTCGTGAGGATCAGCACGCGCTCGGGCGGGATCGTCGGCTGCAGGCGACCGACCGTCTCCTCGATGAGCGTCTGCTCGGAGACCAGCGCGAGCAGCGGCTTGGGCCGCGCCGGCGTGGACAGCGGCCAGAAGCGCGAGCCGATGCCGCCGGCGAAGATCACCGCCCAGAGCGCGACGTCCGTTTCGGGCTCGGCGTACGCCGCGAGCTGCTCGGCCGGCAGCGTCCCGGCCGCCGTTGTGCCGACCGCCGTGGGGTCGGTGAGGTCGCGTGGAGTCGTGTCGCCCGGGAGAGACATAGACTTCAAAACCTAGACGGCCCGACGTTCCATCGCCACGGCTTGCGCGCTAGCCGAGCAGCACGATGCCGATCGCCGCGACCGCCCACACCAGCAGCATCCCCGGGATCGCGAACTTGAGCCACCGACCGTAGGTCATCTTCGCGTTCAGGAGCATCGCCAGCAGCGCGCCGTTCGTCGGGTTCACCGCGTCGGTGAACACGCCGCCCGCCGAGAAGGCGAGCACGACCGCGTCGCGCGAGATGCCCAGCAGGTCGCCGAGCGGCGCGAAGATCGGCAT
Source organism: uncultured Gemmatimonas sp. (assembly GCA_964649965.1). Classification (GTDB taxonomy): domain Bacteria; phylum Gemmatimonadota; class Gemmatimonadetes; order Gemmatimonadales; family Gemmatimonadaceae; genus Pseudogemmatithrix. The sequence goes on along the minus strand of CAZYQM010000084.1, from coordinate 4,914 downwards.
CGTCAACATCGCCTGGCCACTCGTGGACGACACGCCGATGTGAATGAGCGCGTGCGCGGGGATCATCGCCACGGCCGCGGCCTCGGCAGGCACCAGCTGGAGCGGCGCGACGATGCCGGCGATGATGGTGTCGATGATGCGTCCGTCGGTGAGCACGAGGCCGATGCCGCGCGCCACGCCGACGAGCACGCCGGCGGCGACCATCCCTTCCATCGCCGCGAGGAACTTCGTCGCGGTGTCGCGCAGCACGTAGCCCTGCAGCGCGCCGACGACGAAGCCGCCGACGAGCACGAGGGCCGAGAGCTCGTTGATGCCCCAGCCCCAGCGCAGGATCCCGACGACGTAGAGCAGGATCGGCACGACGAGCGCGAGCAGCGAGCCGACATCGCGCCAGGTCGGCGGGTCGCTGGACGGGGCCGTCACCTGCGGACGCACGTCGTCGGACGGCGCGCGCCAGAGCGTGTAGGCCAGCCAGGCGGCGAGCGCGACCGACAACACCGCGATGCGCGTGGGCGCCGCGCTCATTGGCGCGAGTTCGGCGGCCTTGAGAGCCGCGCCCGTTCCGAACGGATTCGTCGGACCGAACGCCGCGCCGACCATCGCCGCGCCCATACTCATCGCCAGCGCCGTCACCGAGCCGTAGCCGAGGTTCCGCGCGAGGATCACGAGCACGGGAACGAGCGCGACGAACTCCTCGTGCATCTGCTCCGCCGCTCCGAATCCGGCGAACATCACGCCGAGCGCGATGACGACGACCGCCGGCCGCTGCGTGCGGCCGACCAAGGCGCCCAGCAGCCGGGCCAGCGCACCGCTGGCATCGAGCAACCCGAACGCCCCGCCCGTGATGAGGATCGTGAGGATCACGTCGGCACCGGAGACGAAGCCGCGCGGCACCGCGAGCAGGGCCGCCATCGGTCCCACGGGGGCCGCCGCGGTGGGCGCGTAGGTGCCGGGAATCACGCGCGACGCGCCGGTCGCCGCATCCACCGTGCGCTCGTAGGCGCCGGCCGGCAGCAGCCAGGTCAGCAGCGCCGCGACGCCCACCCCGCCCAGCAGCAGGACCAACGGGTGCGGCGCGCGGAGCTTCATCACTCGGCCGGCGGGCGCGTCGGCTGCGGCTTCGGCCGGAACGGCATCGTCAGCAGCGCCGCGATGCCCGTGTGCTCCTTCGGGTCCATATGCGTGTCGATGCCGTACACGAGGCGCGCACGGTCAATCGTACGGAAGGTGCCGAAGGCGCGATCCCACACCGAGAAGATGTTGCCGAAGTTCGAGTCCGTGTGCGGCAACACGTAGTGGTGATGCACCTTGTGCATATCCGGCGAGACGATCACCCAGGCCATCGCGCGATCCAGCCACGCGGGCAGCGAGATGTTGGCGTGGTTGAACTGGCTGAGCACCACGCTCATCGCCTGGTAGAGGAAGACCATCCACAGCGGCGCACCGGTGACGACCACGGCCAACGCCGTGAACGCGAAGCGCACCACGCTCTCGCCGGGGTGGTGGCGGTTGGCGGTGGTGGTGTCCACGTGCGTGTCGCTGTGGTGGATCAAGTGCAGCTTCCACAGGGGCGGCACGTGGTGCGAGACGAAGTGCGCCAGCCACGCGGAGATCAGGTCGAGCACGAGGAGGCCAACAATCGTCGCGGCCCAGAGCGGCATCGCCGGCAGCCAGAACAGGAGCCCGAACTCGCGGGCGATCGCCCACTCCGACGTGCGCAGCAACAGGAAGGCCAGCGCGAAGTTCACCACGATGGTGGTGAAGGTGAAGAAGAAGTTCACCAGCGCGTGCGGCCACTTGCGGTATTCGAAGCGGAACAGCGGCAGCGCGCTCTCCCAGACCCAGAAGAACGCGATGCCGCCGGCGAGGATCAGCGCGCGGTGCGTCGAGGGAATGGACGCGAAATAGTCGGCGATCGCTTGCATAGGCGCAGAATCTATAGGATGGGAGCTTGACAAATATTTAGGACGTCCTAACTTTACCGCCTATGAATCAGGTCCTCGAATTCTTCGCCAACACCGACCCCATCCTCGGCGCCCTGCTCGCGACCACCTTCACGTGGCTCGTTACCGCCGCCGGAGCGGGCATCGTGCTCATCGTGCCGAATATGAGCCGCCAGTGGCTCGACGCGATGCTCGGCTTCACGGGCGGCGTGATGGTCGCGGCGAGCTTCTGGTCGCTGCTGAACCCCGCCATCGAGATGGCCGAGCGGATGGGCGTGCCCGGATGGCTGCCGGCGGCCGTGGGCTTCGCGCTCGGCGCGCTATTCATCTTCGCGCTCGACAAGATCCTGCCGCACCTGCACATCAACTTCGATGTGTCGAAGACCGAGGGCGTGAAGACACCCTGGCATCGCACCACACTGCTCGTGCTGGCGATCACGCTGCACAACATCCCCGAGGGTCTCGCGGTGGGCGTGCTCTTCGGCGGCGTGGCCGCGGGCATCCCCGAGGCGACGATCGGCGGCGCGGTGGCGCTGGCGATCGGCATCGGCCTGCAGAACTTCCCCGAGGGCATCGCCGTCTCGATGCCGCTGCGGCGCGCCGGACTCGGCAAGTACAAGAGCTTC
>CAZYQM010000084.1:0-2335 GCA_964649965.1 uncultured Gemmatimonas sp. | reverse complement strand
CGCTCGGCCAGGCCAGCGCGATGGTCGAGCCCATCGCCGGTGTCGTCGGCGCGGCGGCCGTGCTGTGGATGCAGCCCATCCTGCCGTACGCGCTGGCCTTCGCCGCCGGCGCGATGATCTACGTCGTGGTCGAGGAAGTGATCCCCGAGACGCAGCAGTCCACCAACACCGACATCGCGACGCTGGGGTTCATCGGCGGCTTCATCGTGATGATGGTGCTCGACGTCGCGCTGGGTTAGGCCGGCGCACCGCCGGCCTGCAGGAAGCTGACGAAGTCTTCCGGCAGGCCGGCGGCGCGAATGCTCGCGATCGTCGCCGCGATGTCATAGTCCACGCGCACGAACTCCGCGTTCGCGTCTCCTGCACCGAGCGACAGCAGCACGTAGCCCGCGCGCCAATCGCCGTCCTTCGGCCGGCCCACGCTGCCCGTGTTGATGAAGTGGATGCCGTCCACCACGCGGTGCCACGGCTTGTGCGTGTGCCCGAAGGCGATGACGTCGCCGGCCCTGAGCGCGACGACCGCCGCCATCTTGCGGCAGAATTCGTCGTCGCGGTCCTCGGTCCAGTACAGCGTGTTCAGCGTCGGCGTGCCGTGGACAAGGACGAGCCGCGGCCCCGCCGCGTGCCCGCCCAGCGGCCGCAGGTCCAGCGAGAACGGCAGCGCGGCGAGGAAGGCCTTCGTCTCCGGCGTGCAGGCGTCGAGCGTGTACGCGTAGCTGAGATGCGCCAGCTCTTCCTGGCGCGGGCTCTCCGAGCGGCAGCCGCAGTGCGCGTAGCCCGTCGCGACCGTCGAGTCGTAGTTGCCGGCGATCCCGGCGATGCCCCGCTCGCGCAGGCGCGCGACGACCTCGTTCGGAAAGCACGAGTAGCCGACGAGGTCACCCGCGTGCACGATCGCATCCACGTCGCCGCGTGCGTCGATGTCGGCCAGCACGGCGTCGAGCGCCGGCAGGTTGGCGTGGATGTCGGAGATCAGGGCGTAGCGCACGGGGTCACCCCTGGGGCACGAAGTTGTAGAAGCGGCGCCCCGCCCAGAGCGAGACGTACACCAGCGCGACCAGCGCCGGCACCTCGATCAGCGGCCCGACGACGGCGGCCAGCGCTTCGCCCGAGCCGATGCCGAAGGTGGCGACCGCGACGGCGATCGCCAACTCGAAGTTGTTGCCCGCTGCCGTGAATGAGAGCGACGCCGTCGCCGGATAGTCGAAGCCCAACTTGGCCGACAGCGCGAAGGCCAGCCCGAACATCACCACGAAGTACACCAGCAACGGCACGGCGATGCGCAGCACGTCCATCGGCAGCTCGAGGATCCGGTCGCCCTGCATCGCGAACATCAGCACGATCGTGTACAGCAGGCCGATCAGGGCCGTCGGTCCGATGCGCGCAATGAAGCGCTCGTCGTACCACTGCGCGCCGCGGCGCGCCACGAGCACACGCCGTGTGAGGTAGCCGGCCAGCAGCGGGACGCCAAGGAAGATCCCCACGCTCTTCGCGATCTCTGCCATCGAGATGTCCACCACGGCCGTCTCTCCGCCGAACCACCCGGGAGCGACGCCGAGGAAGATCCAGCCGAGCACGCTGTAGGTCAGGATCTGGAACACGGAGTTGAGGGCCACCAGCACCGCCGCGAGCTCGCCGGAACCGCAGGCCAGCTGGTTCCAGATCAGCACCATCGCGATGCAGCGCGCGAGTCCGATGAGGATGAGGCCGTTGCGATACTCCGGCAGGTCCGGCAGGAAGATCCACGCCAGCGCGAACATCACGATGGGCCCGAGCACCCAGTTGAAGACCAGCGAGGTGCCGAGAAGCTTCGTGTCGCGCGCGTGCGCGCCGATCGTCTCGTAGCGGACCTTGGCGAGCACCGGATACATCATCCAGAGCAAGCCGATGGCGATCGGCACGGACACGCCCGCCACCTGCACGCGGTCGAGCGCCGCGCCAAGTCCGGGGAAGGCGCGGCCGAGGGCGATGCCGAGCAGCATCGCGGCGAGGATCCACAGCGGCAGGAATCGGTCGAGCGTGGACAGGCGTCGTACCACCGACGCCGCCGCCGGGGCCATCGCCGCGGGTGCCGCGGCACTCACGCCTGCGACTCCCGCATCATCACCACGGCGCTCGCCGGGCAGGCACTCGCGAACTCCACCGTCGCCTGCACGGCAGCAGGCACCGCCGCGCGCTCCGTCTGCCGGAAGCCAAACGACGGGAAGTAGTGCTCCGCCGTCGTCGTGAGCAGGTACAGCGCCTGCGCGCCGCGAGCCTCGGCGTCGGCGATCGCGCGCGTCACGAGCGCGCGGCCCAATCCCTTGCCCTTCCACGCATCGGCGACCGCGACCGA
>CAZYQM010000083.1:5785-8666 GCA_964649965.1 uncultured Gemmatimonas sp. | reverse complement strand
GTCGCCGAGGGTCTTGAGCGTCCGGCCGCCGTGCGCCGCGACGATGTCGGCGGATGGAACGCCGAGCGTGCCATACGATCCGCAGCTGCCGGCCGAGGCACGCGCGGCGCTCGATCGGCTGGGCGCCGGCCCCGCGACGCGGATCGGTTCGGTCGGTGTGGCAGACATCGCCGGCGATGTCTCCCTCGTGCTCTCCGCCCTCGATGCGCTCGACGCGGCGCGCCCCGCGAACATCCGCAGGCAGACCAGCGGCATCACGCTCTGGCACCTGCTGCAGCGTCTCGCGCCGGAGCAGCGCCCGCGCGTGTACGCCGCGCTGGCGGTACGCGCCGCGGCGCCGGCCGGCGTCTCCAGGGAAGGAATCCTCGCGCTGGACCGTCAGATGCTCGATCGCTGGCGCCGCGCGCTGCATCCGATGTGGGGGGAGGACTCCTCGCCGATCGTCGCGCTGGCCCAGCGGGCCTGGTTGGCTCTGATGGACTGACCTTCAGCGCGGGAGCGGGTGATGCGGATGCGGACTTGGATGGTGCTGGGCTCGGCGACGGTGTTGATGGCGGCGACGCCTGCACTGCGGGGCGGATGGGCGATCCTCACGGTGCACGAGCTCCCCGAGCAGCTGGTGGCGGGGACGCCGACGACGCTCACCTTCTCGCTGCGACAGCACGGCGAGCACTTGATGGCGGGCCGCGCGCCCGTGGTGCACATCCGCAGCGGCGGCCTGCTGGGCGAGCGCCAGCGCGTGGAGGCCGAGCGCACGCGGCAGCCGGGCGTGTATCGCGCGACGTTCACGCCGCGCGGCGTCGGCGAGGCGCAGGTGCGCGTGGACACCGACTTCCACGGTTGGACCGTTGACCTGCTGCCGATCGCCGTCGGCACGGCGCGCGGCGACCGCGGCCGCGCGCTGTTCGTCGCCAAGGGATGCATCGGCTGCCACACGAAGTCCGACGACGCGACGCTCGCGGACTACGCGGAGATGCGCGTCGGTCCGGACCTGACGGGCCGGAGCTATCCCACGGCGTGGCTGGTGCAGAAAGTCACCGACCCGGCATCCATTCGCGAAGGTCGCGCGGCTACCGGGACGGTGATGCCGCAGCTGGAAGTCACGGCGGCCGAGGCGATGGAGATCGCGCGCTATCTCAACGCGAGATCCGTGGCCTCACGGGACTGAGCCGTCGCCGCGGCAGGCGCATCGCTGCCAGCCGCCTCGCCGAGCCCGTCGACGATGCCCCGCTCGAGCCAGGAGTGCCCGCCCCGCATCACGTCCTGGGCGAGGCGGTACAGGGCGCGGTCGTGCTTGCCGTAAAGCGCACGGAAGCTGGCCTCGATGCGCTCGCGGGCCTCGCGGCAGAAGGCGTCGGCGAGCTCGAGGGCCTCGCGGTTGCCGGCCTTCGCGAGCATCTGGGCGCGCGAGAGGGTGGCGGTCATCGCGTAGAGCTCGGCGCCGATGTCCACCGCGCGGAAGAGCACCATCTGCCGCTTCTCGAGCTTGGGTCCGAACCGCAGCATCGCGTGGAAGAGCGCGCGCCCCAGGCGGTTGGTGGCGCGCGCGGCGTAGCGCACGTGCCGCGCGTTGCGACCGAACTCGCCGAAGCGGCGCAGCTCGGGGATCCAGCGCGCGGGATACCAGGCCGCATAGAAGGGCGCGGCAGCCGCGGCATACTTCACGCGCGTGCCCATCGTGCTCTTGGGATCGACGATCGGGAAGGCGCGCGAGAAGTGCGCATCCACCGCCTCGCGGGCGATGAACAGGCGCATAATCTCGCTGGAGCCTTCGAAGATCAGGTTGATGCGCGAATCGCGCATCGCGCGCTCGACGGGCAGTGGCGTCTCGCCGCGGGCGCGCAGCGAATCGGCGGTCTCGTAGCCGCGCCCGCCGCGGATCTGCAGCGCGTCGTCGACGCTGCGCCAGGCGAGCTCGGTGTTGAACATCTTCGCGATCGCCGCCTCGAGGCGGATGTCGGTGCCGCCGCGCTCGTACAGCGCCGTCGACAGATACGCGACCGATTCCATCGCGAAGGTGCTGGCAGCCATACGGGCGAGCTTCTGCGCGATGGCCTCGTGCTTGCCGACGGGCTGGCCCCACTGCACGCGCTCGCTGGCCCACTGCCGCACGCCGCGCAGCAGGCCCTTCGTCGCGCCGGCGACGCTGGCGGGAATCGTGAGCCGGCCGGTGTTGAGCGTGATCAGCGCGAGCTTGAGCCCCTGTCCCTCCCCCCAGAGGATGTTCTTCGCGGGCACCTTCACCTGCGAGAACGAGATCCAGCCGTTCTCGATGGCCTTCAGCCCCATAAAGTGGCAGCGGTGCTTGATGCTGATGCCGGGCGTCTTGGCGTCGACGATGAACGCGGTGATCTGCTTGCGGCGCAGCTTGCCGTTGACCACGCGGTCGGGCGTGCGTGCCATCACCACGAAGAGGTCGGCGCGAGTGCCGTTCGTGCACCAGAGCTTCTCGCCGTCAATCGTCCAGTACGCGCCGTCTTCGCTGGGCGTGGCGGTGGTGGTCATATTCGCCGGATCGGAACCGGCGTTCACTTCGGTGAGCGCGAAGGCGGTGATGCCGCCCTCGGCGATGCGCGGGAAGAACTCGCGCTTCTGCGCGTCGCTGCCGAAGAGCTTGAGCGGCTGCGGCACACCGATCGACTGCGACGCGGAGAGCAGCGCGCAGAGCGAGCCGCACTTGCTGGTCACGAGCTCCATCGCCTTCACGTAGGCCATCTGCGAGAGGCCGAGCCCGCCGTACTCCTTGGGGATCTTGATGCCGAAGGCGCCCATCTCGCGCAGCCGCTGCACGTACGACTCGGGGATCTCGCCCGTGCGGTCGACGAGATCGGCGTCGTACTCGGTCTCGAGGAAGCGCTTGAGCTCGGCGAGGAAGGGCTCG
>CAZYQM010000083.1:0-5775 GCA_964649965.1 uncultured Gemmatimonas sp. | reverse complement strand
GGTGATCCGGTCAGAAGGGGACAATGCGGCTCCCGGCGGGGTCGTCCGCCGGGAAGGGATGCACGAGTTCGGGGCGGAAACGGCCGAGGAAGAGCTCCTGCACGAAGCTCGGATGCTGCCACTCGGACTCGCGCGCGTCCTCGGCGACGTCGCGCGCCTCCTCTTCGGAGGCGAGGGCGTGGGAACGGTCGGCCATTGCGGCCACCTCCAGGGGATGTAGGTCCAACGAAGCGGGTCGCAAGGCTTCCCGCGGGTGTCCTACATACTACCCCGCGTGCGTCGGAAGAGCACGATGCCGCCGATCACCGCGATGATGGCGAAGCTGAACCATTGCGCGGCGTAGGAGCGATGCGGACCGGCATCGAGCACGGGCGGCGGGAGGCGGCGCGGTACGGAATCCACGCGTGCGGCGGAATCGGACGTCATCACCAGCTGGACCGGCGCGACGGGACGACCCACGCGCGCCTCGATGGCCCTGCGATTGAGCGAACGAATGAGCTGCGGGCGATCCGCGGGCGGCGGAGGGCCGTCTTCGGGCAGCGGCAGCAGGTAGCCGCTGATATCCACGAACTCCCCCTCACGCCAGCGTGCGAGGTCGGCGCTGGCGGCATCCGGCGCGTACACCCAGCCGCGCACGACGAGCAGCAGCGTGTCATAGCCGGGCCGTTCGAGGGGCGTCAGCAGGTGGACGCCTGGCGAGCCGTTCGACGTGCGCGAGGCGTGGATCTGCTCGAGGTCGTAGCGGAAGAAACCGCTCACCGTGACGGGCATCCAGCGAGCACCGCTGGTGTCGCTGGCGAGATCGCCCAAGGGGACAGCTGCGGCGGTGAGTCGCTCGGCCAATCCCTGGTTGAACGCGGCGCGCTCCCGATGGCGGTCGAGCTGCCAGAGCCCGAGCCGCGCGAATAGCGCGGCGAAGGCCAACGGAATCAGCAGGGAGAGGGCGGCCTTGACTCGCATCGTTCCAGCCGGGGGGAGGGGGAGGTGGGGGGGCCTGCGGGTGATCCTGTGTGCCGCGTCACCGCGCGAAACAGCCCCGAACGTACACCGTATTGCAAGCTAATCACTGCACGCGCCGCTCGGTCACGGCTCGAAAGTCGCCGGACGCGCCGAGACTATGTAATATCGAAGGGCGTTCTTCCTCCCCGTCGCAGGCTATGCCTCCTCTTCGCTCGCTCTCCCGTCGCGGCGCCATCGTGGCGCTCGCGCTCTTCGGATCCCTCCTCAGTTGCGGTCGCGACGTGACCGGCCCCGGCGGCCGCGGCGCGCTCGTCGCCTTGCACATCGCGCCCGACCACTCGGCGATGATCGACGAGGTGGACGGCGTGATGCACAGCGTCGGCGCCCTGGTGCCGTTCACGAAGGTGCGCGTCGAACTGCGCCGCATCGACAACACGATCGCCGCGGCCGAGGTCGTGGAGTTCCCCTCCACCGCCACGGAAGTCCCGCTCTCGATCAACGTGCGACTCGGCGACGCCGCGGTGGACGGTGCGGAGCCGCTGACGCTCTTCCTGCGCTACATCAACGAAGCCGGCGACACGGTCTTCGCCGGCGGCCCGACGTCCGTCACCGCGAAGATCGTGAAGCGCGGCGAGGAACCGCAGACGGTTGACGTGCCGGTCCTCCCGACGGTGCCGGGCGCCGTCTTCTCGCGCATCGAGATGACGCCGGACACGGTCGTCGCCACGACGGGCCAGACGGCGAACTTCACGGCAGAAGGCTTCGACGCGCAGGACGTGCTCGTCCCGAACGCGATCATCGGCTTCATCTCACGCAATCCGGCGCTGGTCGCCGTGCCCGACCTCGGCAGCGGCAACGTGAACCTCGTGGGCGTGCGCGGCAGCACCTGGCTGATCGCGCAGTCCCTGACGGGCGTGCAGGACTCCGCCTTCATCCAGATCCTCCCGGTGCCGACGGCGCTGGGCAAGGTGAGCGGCGACGCGCAGTCCACGCTCACCGACAACGAATTCGCCCAACCGCTGCGCGTGCGCGTCACGGCCGGCGACGGACTCGGTGTCGCCGATTGGCCGGTGGCCTTTGCCGTCACCGCGGGCGGCGGCTCGATCAGCGCGACCCTCGACACGACGGACGCCAGCGGCTTCGCCGAGGTGCAATGGACCGCCGGCCCGGACGCCGGACCGGCCAGCGTCACCGCCACGGTGTCGTTCAATTCGCTCACGACGACGTTCACCGGCACGCAGCTCTCGACGAACCCGACGTCGCTGTCCTTCGTCACGCAGCCGACGAACATCACGGCCGGCGAGACGCTGCCGGACATCGCGGTTGCGGTCCGCAACGGCGCCGGCGAGGTGATCGGCGACTTCACGGGTCAGGTCGCGCTGTCGCTGAACAGCGGCGCCACGGGCGCCGAGTTGGTCGGCACGGACACCGTCGCCGCCGTGGCCGGCGTCGCGACGTTCTCGCAGCTGACCGTCAACAAGGGCGGCGCGGGCTTCAAGCTCGCCGCCAGCTATGCTCAGTTGCCGCCCGCGCAGTCCAACGCCTTCGACGTCGCGGCGGCACCGCCGACGACCATCACGGTTCTCAGCGGCGCCGGGCAGTCGGCGCCGGCCTCGGCCACGCTCGCGGACTCCGTGCGCGTGCGCATCACCGATACCTTCGGCTTCCCCGTCGCGGGGCAGTCGGTCCAGTTCACGGTGGCGCAGGGCGGCGGCACGGTCTCCTCGCCGTCCATCGTGACCGACGCCGACGGCCGCGCGGCGGTGACCTGGACGCTCGGCGCGATCGGCGTGCAGCAACTGCGCGTGAGCCTCGGCGCCCTCGAACAGTTCGTCAGCGCGACGATCGTCTCCTCCGGCACGGTACAGCTGTTCTCCGGCTTCGACTATCTCGACGTCCGCCTCGGTAGCTCGCGCCTCGTCCCGATCTACCTCACGAACCCGTCGCCGACGCCGGTGGACGTGACGCTGTCCGTGCACGACACCGCGACCACGCGGATGGCCTGGCAGTCGGCCTCCGTGCAGATCCCGGCCGGCATCACGCGCCTCGACGTGCGGCTCGACGGCCTCGCTGTCGGCGGCGGATGGGCCGTGATGCGCTCGGACGCCGGCGATGACTCGCTGCTCGTCGTCGTGGACTCGGGCGGCGTGAGCTTCGTCCAGGACTACGGCTACGACACGATGGAAGGCGATACCGCGCGAACCTTCGTGCGGCTCTCCGAGCCGGCGCCGGCCGGAGGCATCACGGTCATCGTGCGCAGCGACAACCCGTCGGTCGTGCAGCTCGCGCCGGGCGCCGGCACGGGCGTTCCGGAACCCGGTTGCATCGGCAACTCCTGCGGCGGTGGTGGCTTGGTCGACGGGGTGAGTGCCGCCCCGACGGCACCGCTGCAGTTGCGCGCGCCGCCGGCCGACACGGCCGCGATCTTCATCCCCGAAGGCCAGGTCTTCGGTGAACTCGCCGTGCTCGTCCTCGACGATCTTGGCGAAGGCACCAGCGTCAACCTCTCGGCCGAGGCCGCGGGCTTCATCTCCGGCGTCCGCACCTGGTGGGTGGCACCGCAGCAGATCTACCAGTACGTGGACTATTACGGCGATCCCAGCTTCGGCGTGGGCGTCGGCCAGCAGATCCGCGCCGAGTTCTACGTCGGCGTCGCGCGACCGCGCGAGCAGCGCATCCGCCTCGAGAGCTCCAACCCAGCCGTCCTCGTCGTGGACTCCGTGCTGACCGTACCGGCGGACGAATACTGGACCGTGCCGTCGATGGCGCGCGTCGTCGGCGCCGACAGCGCGTACCTGCGCTTCTGGATGGACAACGTCGCGCCCGACTCCGTGCTCGTCGTCGGCACCGCCGCGAAACTGCAGCTGGACGGCTACACCAACCTGCCGGAAGGCGGCACGGTGGACATCGCGCTGCGTCTCACGTCGTCGGCGTATGAGTTCACGGAGTACGCAGCCACGGCGCCCGTCGAGGTCTCGGTCGTGTCGGAGAACCCGGCCGTCATCGCGGTGGACCGCACCACGGTCACGCTGCAGCCCGGCGAGTCGAGCGTCCCGATGCAGATCCGTGCCGTCGGCCCGGGTTCGACCAATCTGGTGGTGTCCGCGGCCGGCTACGCGCCGGATACGCTCGGCATCACGACATACGCCTCGTCCATCTACGTGAGCTCCAACGGCGTGGTCGGTGTCGGCACGTTCCTCAGCGTGTACACCGAGCTCGAGTTCAGCGTGGTCGAGTCCGGCAGCCACACGCTCAACGTGCAGAGCCTGAACCCCGGCGTCGTGGACGTCGTCACGCCGCGCGTGGAGTTCCAGCGCGGCACGCCGGGCACGCAACTCTACCTGCGCGGCGTCGCGCCGGGCACGGCAACGATTGAACTCTCAGGGCCCGGACTCACGACCACGCAGTTCCAAGTGAACGCGGTGACGCCGCTCCCGCAGCTCTTCATCGCGAGTTCGCTCCCGCCCGACGGCGTCGTGCGCAGCGTCTCGACCTCGCTCATCAGCAACAGCTGGGTGCTGCCGGTGGCCGACACCTCGTACGCGGTGCTGCGGTCGTCGAACCCCGCGGTGATCGAGATCGTGGACTCCGTCATCACCTTCGCGCCGGAGACCTACGGCGGCGTCGGCGGCAGCTACCGCGCGCTGGCGCCGGGCAACGCCACGGTCTCGCTGATCCGGCCGAGCGGCGACAGCACCGGTTCGGTGGTGAACGTGCGCCCGTACGCGATCCTCCCATCGTGGAACAGCGTGGTCGTCGGGCAGCAGCTCGAAGCCCCGTTCACGCTGTATCGCGAGGGACCGGACACGCTGGAACTGCCGATCACCATCGAGCAGTCCGGTCCGGGCGTCGTCAGCTTCCGGAGCTTCACCGGCACCTTCGCCGAGGGCGCATTCCAGTCCTTCGGGCGGATGGTCGCCGAGAGCTATGGCGTGGATACGCTCACCATCAGCGTGCCCGGCTACGCGCCGATCACGCAGGTGGTGTACGTGGAGAGCACGACGGTGGCCCTGCGCGTCACGGGCTCCGAAGATTGGACGGTCGGCGGCTACGATCCGTACGCCTGGAATGACTTCAGCGTCACCGGTGTGCCGGGCGCCGCGATCGCGGGCAAGCCGTTGCGCTTCCTCGTCACTTCGCTCGACACCTCGCGCGTGTTCGTCGCGCAGGACACCATCGAATGGTCGCCCGGTGACCAGTACGGCCCCACGCGGTATGCCGACTTGCGCTTCAAGCAGCCGGGCCTCGCCAGCATCGCCGTGACCGACCTCGACGGCGTGTTGCCGGGCGACACCACCGAGGTGCCGATGAGCCCCGCGGAGCTCACGGGCTCGGTGGGCTACGACGGCGGCGCCATCTCCATCGGGATGGGCCAGCGCACCGAACTGTGGGAGAGCTACGTCACGCGTAACTTCTACGCCGACCAGCCGCTGTGGGTGTACCTCAGCTCCACCAATCCCACGCTGGTCCAGGTCCCGGACTCGGTGCTCATCCCAGCCCAGGGCTACTACGGGCTGTTCAGCATCGCCGCCGGTGACACGACGGGTTCGGCACGAGTCACGGCGTCGGCGCCCGGCTACAACTCCTGGGAGTTCGACGTGCTGGTCACGCGGACCGTCTTCGGACTGTACGCGTCGGACACGTACACGGACGGCGGTGCTACGGTGGAGGTGTACCCGATGGACGCCCTCGCCGGGTACGCGCGCCCGCTCGTGACGAGCGTGCCCGCGCGCTTCACCTCCGATCGCACTGACCAGCTTGACCTCGCGACGCCGACGTTCACGATGCCGGCGGATTCCTCGTACTACCTCACCC
>CAZYQM010000082.1:0-8700 GCA_964649965.1 uncultured Gemmatimonas sp. | reverse complement strand
CCCGCCGGCACCAAGATCGAGGTGCTCGCTCCGCTGGTGCGCGGCCGCAAGGGCGAGTTCCGCGATCTCTTCGAGGACGCGCGCAAACAGGGCTTCGTGCGCGCGATGGTGGACGGCGAACTCGTCGAGCTCGCCGAGCCGCCGAAGCTCAATCGCAAGGTCAATCACGACATCTCGGTGGTGGTGGACCGTCTCGTCGTGCGCGCCGAGGACCGCAATCGCCTCAGCGATTCCATCGAGACGGCGCTGCGCCTGGCCGAGGGCCTCGTGGAAGTTGTGCGGCACGACGGCGGCAAGAGCAGCACGCAGCTGTTCTCGGAGAAGTACGGCTGCCCGGACTGCGGCATCTCGTTGCCGGAGCTGGAGCCGCGGCACTTCTCGTTCAACTCGCCGTTCGGCGCGTGCACCGAATGCTCGGGCCTCGGCACCAAGCGCACGGCGAGCCCCGAGCTGGTGCTCGGCGACCCCAGCATCTCGATCCTCGAGGGCGTGATCCTGCCCTGGGGCGAACCCGACGGCTACCTGCGCCGCGTGATCCTGCCGGGGCTGGCCAAGCAGCTCAAGTTCGAGCTCAACTCGCCCTGGGGCGAGCTGCCCGACCGCGTGAAGTTCGAGCTGCTCTTCGGCTCGCAGAAGAAGAAGGGCGACGAGTCGCGCTGGGAGGGCATCCTCGCCAACGTGCAGCGCCGCTACAACGAGACGACGTCGGACGCGATCCGCGCCGAGCTCGAGGCGTATATGGTCGTCGGCGTGTGCCCGGCCTGCAACGGACGCCGCCTCAAGCCCGATTCGCTCGCCGTGACGATCGCCGACAAGGACATCGGGGCGTTCACGGAGATGTCCACGCGCGACGCGCTGGCCTTCGCCGAGTCGGTGCCGGTGCGGGGCAACGGCCGACCGGGGCTCGACCCCGGGGTGGCCGGCCCGATCCTCAAGGAAGTGCGCGAGCGCCTGCGCTTCCTCGTGGACGTGGGCCTCGACTATCTCACGCTCGACCGATCGGCCGAGTCGCTCTCCGGCGGCGAGGCGCAGCGCATCCGGCTCGCGACGCAGATCGGCTCGCGCCTCGTGGGCGTGCTGTACATCCTCGACGAACCGAGCATCGGCCTGCACCAGCGCGACAACGCGCGGCTGCTCGAGACGCTGAAGCGCCTGCGCGACCTCGGCAACACCGTGCTGGTGGTCGAGCACGATGAGGAGACGATCCTCGAAGCGGACCATCTGATTGACCTCGGGCCCGGCGCCGGCAAGCACGGCGGCGAGGTGATCGCCGAGGGCACGGTGGCCGAGGTGAAGAAAGTCGCGAGCAGCGTGACCGCGCAGTACCTGACGGGCAAGAAGAAGATTGAGCGGCTCGCCGGACGACGTCCGGTGGACAAGGGCCGGATGCTGCGCGTCGAGGGCGCCAAGGAGCACAACCTGCGGGACGTGACGGCCGAGTTCCCGCTGGGCTGCTTCGTCGCGGTGACCGGTGTGTCGGGCTCGGGGAAGTCCACCCTGGTGGAGGACATCCTGCAGAAGACGCTGTCGCGTCATTTCTTCCGCGCGCGCGTCGTGCCCGGCGCGCACGAGCGCATCACCGGGCTCGAGCATCTCGACAAGGTCATCGACATCGATCAGACGCCGATCGGGCGGACGCCGCGTTCGAATCCCGCGACGTATACGGGATTGTTCACGCCCATCCGCGAACTGTTCGCCGAGATGCCGGAAGCGAAGCTGCGCGGCTACGGGCCGGGGCGCTTCAGCTTCAACGTGAAGGGCGGACGCTGCGAAGCCTGCCAGGGCGACGGCCTCGTGAAGATCGAGATGCACTTCCTGCCCGACGTGTACGTGACCTGCGAGCAGTGCCGCGGCAAGCGCTACAACCGCGAGACGCTGGACGTGAAGTTCCGCGGGCTCTCCATCAGCGAAGTGCTGGAGATGACCGTCGAGGATGCGCTGCAGCTGTTCGAGAACCAGCCGCGCATCCACCACAAGCTCGCCGTGCTGAACGACGTGGGCCTCGGCTACATCCACCTCGGCCAGAGTGCGACGACGCTGTCCGGCGGCGAAGCGCAGCGCGTGAAGCTTGCGACGGAACTGGCGCGGCGCGATACGGGGCGCACGCTGTACATCCTCGATGAACCGACCACGGGCCTGCACTTCGAGGACGTGCGTGTGCTGCTCGAGGTGCTGCACAAGCTCGTGGACCGCGGGAACACCGTGCTGGTGATCGAGCACAACCTCGACGTGATCAAGACGGCGGATTGGATCGTCGATCTCGGGCCCGAGGGTGGCTCGGGTGGTGGCCAGATCGTCGCGGCGGGCACGCCGGAGGACGTCGCCAAGGTAAAGGCCTCGCACACGGGCGCGTACCTCAAGAAGGTGCTCTGATAGGCTCGTGCGCTGTGATCCGCGCGTGAGCGCGAGATCGCCCCGCGTCCTTCGCGGCCTGACCGCTTCGCGCACGGCCCCTACGGGCCTGCGGACCTCCGCTCGGCAGCTCGAACAGCGCACCGAAAGCAGGAAGGCACGACGAGCCGCAAATGGCCGTCGTGCCTTCCTGACAGCAGTGGGCCGCGGAGGCCCACCCGCAACTACATCGCGATATTGCCCTGCTGCTGCCGGATCTTCGTCAGGTACTTCTGGAAGAAGTGCTTCTGGATGTCGTTCATATCGATCTCGCGGCCCTGGATGTAGGCCTGCTCGATGTTCGACGTCATATCCAGCGGCGTGCCCGTGGTGATGAGCAGCGTCGCCTGCTTGCCGACCTCCAGCGAGCCCACGCGGTCGCTGACTCCCATCATCTCGGCGGCGTTGATCGTCACCGCCTTGAGGGCCTCTTCCTCCGGCAGGCCGAAGGCCACGGCGACACCGGCGTCCCAGGGGAGCCGGTTGCTGTAGAGGCCGCCGCCGTCACCGGCGATCGCGAACTTCACGCCCGCCTTGTACAGCTGCGCCGGCGTGCTGTACGAACCGTCGTAGCCTTCGTAGTCCCGGTTCGGCGCGGCCATCGTGGCCGTGAGGATGACCGGCACGTTCTCCGCCTTCAGGCGGTCGGCCACGTGGATGGCGTCGCGGCCGCCGCGGATGACGATGCGCACGCCTTCTTCCTTAGCCCAGGTGAGCGCGTCGTTGATCTGCGCAACGCCTTCGGCGGAGACGACCACCGGGATGTCGCCGTTGATGGCGGGAATCATCGCCGCGTAGCGCGTGTCCGTACGCATCTGCTGGTTCGCCGCCTTGGCATCGCGGTAGGCGCGGGCCTCGGCGAAGAAGTCGCGGATTTCCTGCACCTGCTCGGCGTAGGTCTTCGGCGCCGGGCGCGGACCGCCCTGGCCGAAGGGCCCACCGCCGCCGCCGAAGCGCCGCGGGCGGGCGTTGGGGTCAGGCCAGTTCACGTTGAGCGCGGCGGCGCCCTCGAGCGACATCTCCTCCCAGGTCCAGCCCTCGAGCGACATCGCCGAGGACAGGCCGGAGATCACGCCGCCACCGGGCGTCGTGATCGTGACGAGCACGCCGGCCGAGCGCGTGGTGCCGATGTGCCGGCTCTCGGCGTTGACGGCCACTTCGGCGCGCACGTTCGGGTTGAAGTCGCCGATCTCGTTGATGTCGTTCGAGACGTCCACCGCGCCGATCTCGGTGATGCCGACCGTGCTGTAGGCGTCGATGAGGCCGGGATAGATGTGCTTGCCGGCGACGTCCACGATGCGCGCACCGCGCGGCACCTCGACGTTCTGGCCGATGGCCACGATCTTGCCGCCGTCGAGCACGATGCTGCCGTTCTCGATGGTGCCGTTGGTCACCGTGTGGATGGTGGCGCCGCGCAGCACGACCGGCTGCGACTGCGGCGGCACGGTCATCCGGACCTGCGCCGCGGCCGCCGCGGCGCTCGCCGCGAGCAGGGCGACGGCGCCGATGAAGCTTCGCTGCATCGTATTCATCTTACGGGCGCTCCTGGCCGGCGCCACGCGCCGGACCGCTAGGGGAGTTCTGCGAGCCGGCGGCGAGCACGGCCTGGATCAGCAAGTTGCGCTGGCGGTCCACTTCGGCGCGCAGCTGCGCGTCCTCATCCAGCGAGAAGTAGCGACGGCCGTCCACCCAGGTCTGCTCGGCCTTGGTGAACTGCGAGAGCGGGTTGCCGCTCCAGATCACGAAGTCGGCATCCTTGCCCGGTTCGAGCGAGCCGACCCGATCGCCGATCGCGACCGCACGGGCCGCGTTGATCGTGACCGTCTGCAGGGCGGTGACTTCGTCCACGCCCGAGCGCAGCAGCTTGCCGGCCTCCCAGTTCATCCGCGTGGAGATCTCGGCGTCGTCCGAGTGCAGCGACGTCAGGACGCCGGCCTCGAGCAGCAGGCGCGCGTTGTAGTTCGTGGCGTCGTACGACTCGAGCTTGAACGCGCCCCAGTCGCTCCACACCACCGCGGCGACGCCGGAGTTCTTGAGCTCGGTCGCGATCTTGTACGCCTCGACGCCGTGCTGCAGCGTCTGGACCTTGAAGCCGAACTCCTCGGCCAGGCGCACCAGCGCGAGGAACTCGTCGGCGCGGTAGCCGTGCGACGAGATCAGCAGGCGCCGCTCGAGGATGTCCACCAGCGCTTCCATCCGCAGGTCGCGGCGCGGCGGGATGCCGGCCTTGGTGCGGTCCGCGTTCCAGCGGTCCCACTCCGCCTTGTAGTCCCGCGCGGCGAGGAAGTGGTCGCGGATGATCTCCTGCACGCCCATCCGCGTGTTCGGATAGCGGTTCGGGTTGCGCTTCGGGTTCTCGCCGAGCGCGAACTTCACGGTGCGCGGCGCGTTCTCGAGGCGGTACTCGTCGGGCAGGGAGCCCCAGCGGTTCTTCACGAACACGTTCTCACCGCCGATCGGGTTGGCCGATCCGTGCTTGACCATCTGCGTCGTGAGGCCGCCGGCGAGCTGGCGGTACATCCACACGTTGTTGTGCGTGAGTACGTCACCCATCTGCACTTCGGGGACGATGGCGAATCCGCTCTCGTTCACCGCGCTGACGCCGGTGTGCGTGTGCGGATCGATGAGGCCCGGCGTGACGTGCTTGCCCGTGCCGTCGATCTCGACGGCGCCGCGCGGGGCGGAGAGGCGCTGGCCGACCTGCACGACCTTGCCCGCACGAATCAGGAGATCGGCGTTCTCGAGGCGGCCCTGCGGGCCCGAGGTCCAGACCGTCGCGTTGCGCACGAGAATCGCGGCCGGCTGCTCCGGCGGCGCCGCGCGGCCGAACTCCATCGACGGCCGCAGCCACGGCAGGTCGATGGCCGGCACGCGCGAGGCGACCGTGCCGCGCGCCGGACCTTCGTAGGCCTCCGTGCGCGTGCCGCGGTACACCGGGTCGGCGCCATTCGGCAGCGCCATCCAGCCGTAGAACTCCTCGCCGCGCACCGAGCCGGTGAGGAGGATGGTGCCCTGGTAGCCGAGCGGCTCGCCGTTGAACGTCGCCTCGAGGCGGCCGGTCTCGGAGATGATGCGCGCCGTCGCGAGGTTGATCGGGCGGCGGTTCGGCAGTTCGATCGTGCCGCGCACGCGGTTGAGCGGGCCTTCGATGCGCAGCGTGGCCGCGAAGCCCGCCGCGTCATCCGTGGTGATCGTCCACGTGCCGCGCGGGTCGATCTGCGGCGCGCGGGTCACGCCGTAGCGCGTACCCTGCACCCAGACGTCCTGCACGCTGGCTTCTTCCGTGAAGAGGTCGCCGTCGGCGACGACGAGGTTGGCCACCTTGCCTGCGGCGATCGTGCCGTGCGTGCGCTCGATGCCGAGCCAGCCGGCCGGCACCGTCGTGAGCGCGGCGAGCGCCTTGTCCGGCGCGAGGCCGCGGGCCACCGCGATGCGCAGGTTGGGCAAGAACTGGTTCAGCGACGAGAGTCCGTCGGTGGTGATGGCGAACGGCACGTTCGCCGCCGCGAGCTGCGCGGCATTCGTCGGCGCGAGGTACCAGTGGCGCAGCTGGCCGAGCGACACGTTCAGCGCCGCCTCGGGGCTGCCGACTTCCGGCGCATCCGGGAAGTTGAGCGGGATGATCAGCGGCTGCGTGCGGCCCTTCAGCACGTCCACCAGGCGGTACTCCTCGCCGCTGCCGCGGAACCACGGCGTGAGCTTGAACTCGGTCGCCAGCTTGTAGGCACGGAGGTATTCCTCCTCGCTGGCGGTCTGGAAGAGCACCGGCTGGCGGCCCTGCACGGCGTTGCCGAGCGCGGCGAGCGCCTCGCTGGTCTCGGGCGGCAGGATCGCGCGACCGCTGCGTTCGTATGCGGCCCAGGCGCGGATGTACCACTCCGCGTCCATCCAGGTCTGCTTCATCAGGGCGATGGTGCCCATCGCCGAGTTCGGATAGCCGCCGCCGAGCTGGAACGAGCGGTTGAAGCCCACCGCCTGCGCGATGTCCGGACGCAGCACGCGTTCGCGCGGGCCGGCCTCGCTGAGGTTCACCACCGACGCCTTGCCGCGGAAGATGCCCTGCTTGGGCACCACGAGCGCGGTGCCGAAGCCGAGCGAACGCAGGCTGCGGCGCCGCGTGCTGTCGTCGCGGAAGGTGGACGACGTGCTGTACCAGGCGCGCACCTGAGGATTCCAGTGCGTCGGGCCCACGTCACCACCCTCGGGGACCTCGCCCACGCCAAGGTCGGCGTGCGCGTCAATGAAGCCCGGATACACGGTCTGGCCCTTGAGGTCCCAGACGCGGGCGCCGGCCGGCGCCGCCTGGCCGCGGCCCACCGACACGATGAGGCCGTTGCGGATCACGATGGTCGCGTTCTCGAGCACTTGGCCCGGTCCGGTGACCACGCGTGCGCCGACCAGCGCGTGATAGCCCGAGCCGTTGTCGCGCAGCGCGACGACCGGCTCCGTGCGGGAGGTCTGTTGGGCGTGGAGGGCACCGGCCACGAGCAGGCCGAGCCCCACGAGGGAGCGAATCACTTTCACGTCGTACTCCGGTGGTGACCGCCGCCGGTGAGCGGCGGTCGGGAACGGGAAGGACAGCGAGCGACTGCGAAGCCGATGCCCGCGGCGCACTAGCAGACGGTACGCGCGGCGGGCGGTCGGGAAAAACTCCAATAATGACTACGCGCAGGGGGACGGCGGGTGTTGAAGCCCCTCTCGCCGCCCTATCATATACGCCTATGCCGACCGCTTCCGCGAGTACCCGCCGCGATTTCCTGCGCTGGACAGCGTCCGCCACGGCGAGCGCCGCGCTGTCGGCGCTGTGGGCGCGGCCGGCCATCGGGGGGACTCGCCATCCGGGCCTCCGTACGGGACTGGGGGCCGGAAGTGAAAGGGGGCCGGTGGGATTCACTGCCGCCGAACCCTGGGGTACGCTCGACGCCGTCGGCGAGAACGTCTGGGCGATGCTCTCCACGCCGCTGGCCGACCGGACGACGCTGTGCAACGGTGGCCTCGTCGCCGGCCGCGACGGGGTGCTGCTCGTCGAGGCCTTCGGCTCGGATGCCGGCGCCCGCTGGATGCGCGAGCGCGCCCGCGCCCTCACCCGCCGCGAGCCGACGCAGGTGCTGCTCACCCACTACCACGGCGATCACACCGGTGGCCTCGCCGGCGCGCGCGAAGCCGGGGCCGAGCTTTGGTGCACCGCGCGCACCCGCGACGACGTGATCGAGCGCAACCAGAACGCGCCCGTGCACCTGCTCGGCGACGCGCTGCTCGTGCCGGAGGCGGGGGAGCAGGTGCTGGATCTCGGTGGGCGACGCGTCCGGTTGATCGCGTTGGACGGTCATACGGCGTCGGACGTGGCGGTACTCGTCGAGGATGCGGACGTCGTGTTCGCCGGCGATCTCATTTGGTTCGGGATGTTTCCCAACTTCGTGGACGCGCGGCCCTCGCGGCTCACGCAGTCGGTGCGGCGGCTGCGGGCGCTCGACGCGCGGGTGTACGTATCGGGGCACGGCGTGGCCACCGACGCGGCGGGCGTGGATGCGTTCATCGACCTGCTGGACCTCGTCGAACGTGCCGCACGTGACGCACACGCGCGCGGCGTGAGCGCGGCCGATGCGGGTGCCGCCTTCCGGATGCCAGCGGCGATGGCCGACTGGACGCTCTTCAACGCCCGCTATTTCGAGCGCGCCATCGGCGCGTGGATGCGTGAGCTGACCGCCGGCTGATTGCGGAAGTCCCGTCCACGGGCCAAGTGGGGCCGATGAGCGCGACCGAACGCCTGACGGCTGCCCTCGCGGATCGCTATCGCATCCTCCGCGAGCTGGGGCAGGGCGGGATGGCCACGGTGTACCTGGCCGAAGACCTGAAGCACGACCGCAAGGTTGCGGTGAAGGTCTTGAAGCCCGAGCTCGCGGCGGTACTCGGCGCCGAGCGCTTCGTGGTCGAGATCAAGACCACCGCGGCGCTTAGCCATCCGCACATCCTGCCGCTCTTCGATTCCGGCACGGCGGACGGGTTTCTCTTCTACGTGATGCCGTACGTGGACGGCGAAACGCTGCGCGACAAGCTGAACCGCGAGACGCAGCTCGGCGTGGACGAGGCGGTGCGCATCACCACCGAAGTGGCCGACGCGCTGGAGTATGCACACAGCCACGGCGTCATCCACCGCGACATCAAGCCGGAGAACATCCTGCTGCAGGGTGGGCGGCCGATGGTCGCGGACTTCGGCATCGCGCTGGCGGTGAGCGCGGCGGCCGGCGGCCGGATGACGGAGACGGGCCTGAGCCTCGGCACGCCGCACTATATGAGCCCCGAGCAGGC
>CAZYQM010000081.1:7482-8942 GCA_964649965.1 uncultured Gemmatimonas sp. | reverse complement strand
GGCGGGTGGGTATATCTCCGCGCCGACGGGGACGCCGCAGGATGCGAATGCGCTGCCGATTCCGAAGCCGGATGCGGATCTCGCGATGGACAACGCGGCTTGCATCGGGTGCGGTGCTTGCGTGGCGGCTTGCCCGAATGCGTCGGCGTCGCTGTTTACAGCGGCGAAGATTTCGCACCTTGGGGCGCTGCCGCAGGGGCAGCCGGAGCGGCGGAAGCGGGCATTGGATATGGTCGCGCGGATGGATCTCGAGGGCTTTGGCGGCTGCTCGCTGTTTGGCGAGTGTATGGCGGCTTGCCCGAAGGGGATTAGCATCGATGCCATCCAGCAGATGAACCGCGATTTTGCGGTAGCGATGGCGACGAAGAGTGAGGCGAAGGAGTGGTCTGGGTCGGCCTGATCGACCGGTTCGTCGGGCTGACAGCCTAGGGCATCTCGGCGGGCTGCTATTGCGGACGTGGTGAAAAAGTGGCACTTTTTCACCACGTCGTGTTTTATGTGTCGCAGGATGCGACATATCCATCCCGCCTACCTGAGGCCTCGGTGCCGCGGCGATTCGACCCAGCCCGACCTCACAATGGATTGCCGCTGCTCCCGCCCAAGGCGGATCTTGAGTCGCGGTCCGTTCTCAAGGCCTGCATCGCCGCCCGCGCGGCGCTGGGGGAGTTGAAGCAGGCGAGTCGGCTGCTGCCGAATCCGGACATCTTGATCAATACGATTCCGCTGCTGGAGGCCCACACCAGTTCGGAGATCGAGAACATCGTCACGACGACGGATGCGCTGTTCCGCTACGCGCAGCCGGACCGTGAGGAGCTGGCTGACTCGGCGACCAAGGAAGCCCTGCGGTACCGCACGGCACTGCGGCGCGGCGTGGAGGCCATCGCCGCCCGTCCGCTCTCGTCCGCCACGGCCGTGACGGTTTGCCAGACGATTCTGGGCCAACGCATTGACGTGCGCAGGGTGCCGGGCACCGCGCTGACGAGCCTGGGCAGCGGACGCGTTGTGTACACGCCGCCCGATGGTGCGGAGCGCCTCCGGGGACTACTCGGGAACCTCGCCCGCTTCCTGCACGAGGAGACCGATCTCGACCCGCTCGTGCGAATGGCGGTCGGGCACTACCAGTTCGAAGCGATTCATCCCTTCACGGATGGCAACGGGCGCACGGGACGAATCCTGAACCTGTTGTTCCTGATCAATCAGGGCCTGCTGGAACTGCCGGTGCTGTATCTGAGTCGCGCGATCATCAGGAACAAGAACCAGTACTACAAGCTGTTGCTCGAGGTAACCACGAAGCAGTCGTGGGAGCCCTGGCTGCTGTTCATGCTGCGGACGGTGCAGGAAACGTCGGTTTGGACGACGGACCGGATCAGTCGGGTGCGGACTCTGCTCGACGTGACTCGCGATGTGGTGCGCCAGCGCGCGGCAGGGGCGTACAGCCGGGAGCTGGTGGAGCTGGTGTT
>CAZYQM010000081.1:4720-7472 GCA_964649965.1 uncultured Gemmatimonas sp. | reverse complement strand
TGCAGCCGTATTGCCGGATTGCGAACGTGGTGGACGCCGGCCTTGGCCACCGTCAGACCGCCGCGCGACATTTGCGGGCGCTCGTGGCGGCTGGCGTGCTAGAGGAAGTGACTGCGGGGCGCGAGCGCCTCTTCATCAATCCGCGGCTGATGCGGCTGTTGACCGCGGATGAGCCTGGGAGACTGGATTTCGACTGAGCGACTGACAAGAGGGGGCCGAATCCCCTCTTGTCGGTCGACCGCCACTACGGCACCACCCGCGGCACCTCCGCCTTCGCATCCGTCATCGGCCGCCGCGTCTTCAGATGCGACTCCATCTTCAACCGCGGCACACCATCCGTGAGCCACTGCGGCGCCGGCTGATCGCGCAAGAACGTATCGAACCACTCCGTCATCCGCAGCGCGTAGTCCTTCTGATTGGCGGGGCGGGCAAGCCCGTGGTTCTCCCCCACATACTCGAGCAGCACGACCTCTTTCCCGAGCTGGCGGAGGTGGTTGTAGTACGTGATGCCCTGGTTGAAGTCGACGGCACCGTCCCGGTCATTGTGCAAGATCATAAACGGGATGCTGAGTTGGTGCGCGAAGACCTGCGGCGAGTTCCGCATATAGGCCTCGGGCCGCTCGTTGGGGCCGCCGGTGAAGCGTCCCTGGCTGGCGATGAAGATCGAGCCGTCGGTGCTGCCGCTGTTCCAGTAGATGCTGCCGAACATCGAGACCATATCCGTCAGCGGCGCGCCGGCGACGGCGGTCTTGAAGATGTTGGTCTGCGTGGTGATGAACGTGGTCTGGTAGCCGCCCCAGCTGTGGCCCTGGAGCCCGACGCGGGCGGTGTCGATCATCCCAGTGGCGATGGCGGCCTTCACGGCGGGCACGACGCACCACAGCGCGCTGCGGCCCGGATCGTCGAGATGGTACGTGATGTCGGGCATCAGGTACGCGTAGCCGCGTGAGGTGTACACGCTGGCGTTGGCGTAGCGCGTGGCGTTGGGCTGCTGATAGACGTTGTAGTTCTGTGAGAGCAGCTCGTAGATGTACGTGAGCATCGGGTACTGCTTGCCCTGCTCGTAGCCGGCGGGCAGGAACAGCGCGGCCTGACGGCGCTCGTCGCTGTTCTCGCACTTGTACTCGATGAGTCGCGCTCCGGGCGTCCACGCGACCTCGGCCTGCTGCGGATTGGCCGTGGTGATGCGACGCGCGTTGGCGAGGCCGGCGTCCGCGACGTACCAGTCGGGGTAGGTGGTCGCGCTCTGCCGCGTGAAGGCCCAAACGTTGGCGTCGCGGGCGCGGCGGTAGTCCACCTTGGCGTCCTCGTCGCTGATCACGCGCACGCCGCCGCGGGCGACGTCCACCTGCACGAGGCCTTCGCGCTTGGTGTACTCGCCATACGTCTCGACGAACATCGGCTGCGCGGGATCGATGCCGCGACGGTCGCGCGGATCCCAGTTGATGCGGCCGAGATAGCGCAGGCTCGTCGCGCGGCCGTTGCCGGTGAGGTTGCGGGCCGTACCGCTGAGCGGCAGACGCCAGATGTCGTAGTTGTCGCGGACGAGGATGCTGCCGTTGTCGCGCGTCCAGCCGAGGAAGGCGCCGCCGACCTGCGGCTTCACCTGGTTGTGGTCGTCCTCGTCGTCCCAGAAGGCATTGTCCACGCCCTGCGTGAGCACGCGCAGCTGGCCGCTGGCGAAGTCATAGACCTTCCAGTCGCCGGTGTCGTAGTAGGCGTACTTGGAGTTGTCGGGCGAGAAGGCGTTGCCGCCGCCACCGAAGCCGCCGCCAGGGACCTTGGCCTGCACGAGCTTGCGCTCGCCGGTCTGCAGGTTCACGGCGTAGATGTCGCGGTACGAATAGCCGCGGATGCTGGCCTCGAGTTCGTACGGCGCTGTGACCGCCGCGATGCCCCAGGTGTCGCGCGGGCCGCGGGCGAGGCTCTTGAGTGAATCGTTGGTGAGCGGCACGAGCGTGCCGGCGCCGATGCGGAACGCGGCGACGTGCACGAAGTTACGGTCGTTGTTCTCCTGCACCTGCTGCTGCGACTGCACGCGCGTGTCCTTCCAGTGCCAGAGCACGAGCGAGGGGACGTCGGGGTCCGTCTGCGGGGCGGCGGCGAGACGGCCACCCGCGCCGGCGCCGGGGGCAGGGCTGCTCGACGCGCCGCCACCATTGCCGCTCGCGCGCGGCCGCGGCGGGCGCGGATCGCGCAGGCCGACGTACAGCGTGGTCGCGCCGTTCCCGAAGGCCATCGTGTAGTCGTCGCTGAGCACCTTGCCGGCGGGCAGGCCCGCCGTCTTGCCATCAATCACGCGCGGGGCGTCGGTGGACGTCGCCCGCGCCCAGACGAGGGCGTTCACGATCTCGTCCACGGACTGCGTGGTGTCGTCCTCGACGCGCAGCGCGGCGAGCGCGAGGCTCGAGTCGGCCCAGGTGACGCGGCGGTAGGTCGCCTTGTACGTATCCAGCGCGCGCGTCTCGCCGTTCGTGAGGCGGCGCAGCTGCAGCGAGTTGCCGAGCTTGTCGGGCGTCGCGATGGCGTAGGCCATATACTGGCCGGCGTCATCGAAGGCGAACTCCGTGACGTTCGGGATCGGGATGCTCGGCGCCGTGGTTGCGGCGGCGAGGTTCACGAGTTGCACGAGGCTGCCGCTGGCCGCGCCCGCCGCGCCGCCGCCGCTGGCCGGCGCGTGCTGGATGGCGATCCAGCTGGACGTGTCGCCGGCGAAGCGGTAGCTGCGCACGTTCTCGTACTCGCGCTTGCT
>CAZYQM010000081.1:3781-4710 GCA_964649965.1 uncultured Gemmatimonas sp. | reverse complement strand
TTGCTGCCGTCCGCGAGGTTCACGACCGCGAGCTTGTTCGGCGGTGTGCTCGACGCCCCGCCGCTGGCGCCGTTGCCGCCGCTGCGCGGCCGCGCACGGCCCTGCTCGGCGTTCGGGCGCACCAGGAAGGCCACCCAGCGGTTGTTGCCGCTGATGCCGAGGCTCACCGTGCCGAAGCCGCCCGAGGGGGCCGAGCCGACGGGGAAGCGCCATTCCTGGCCCGTCGCCGTCGTCGAGCGGATGATGACCTCGGAGTCCCCCTCGTTCGGCGCAAGCTCATAGGCCATCCAGCGGCCGTCGTTGGAGAGCTGTGGCGAGCGGATGCTCTTCCAGCCGAGCAGGTCGCGCAGCGTGAGCTGGCGGCCCGCGGAGGCCGGCGGCGTCCACGGCGAGGCCGGTTCCGAGGCTGACGCGCCATAGGGCAGGTCGAGCTGCGGGTTGGACGCGGCTTCCTGGCTGGCGTTGCGCGTCGGTGTCTCAGGACGCTGCTGTGCGACGATCGCGAGGGCGGGGAAGGCGAGCAGGCCGAGGGCCAGCGCCGGGCGGAGGGCAGAGCGGATGCGCATAGGGTCTGGGGTAGAGATTCCTGATGCTACGCGCCGGGGCGGCGGAACGCTATCCGACGCGGTCGTGAGGTTCTGGGAGCAGGCGGCATCCCGCTAGATTTCGCCATCGCAACGATTTCCCCCAGCACTCCCCGACCGTGATTCCTTCGAAGGCCACGCCCAAGCGTCAGTCGCTGTTCCGCGAACTCGCGGCCGAGCGCCGCGTCGCGCTGCTCACCAAGCTCATCTCAGCCAACCGCGACACGCGGGCCGTGTTCATCCAGCGGATGGTCGCGCGCGGTGGCGGCTTCCGCGCCGTGACGCTGCAGTCCTGGGCGCCGGCCAAGCTGGCCGCCGAGGTCATGCGGATGAACGCGCAGACGG
>CAZYQM010000081.1:0-3771 GCA_964649965.1 uncultured Gemmatimonas sp. | reverse complement strand
GCCGATGACGAACTGGACCTGCTGCACGCACTCTACGTGAGCGTCGAGCCGCAGATCCAGGAGACGTTCCTGCAGGCCGCTGGCGTGAAGGCCGAGGGCGCGGTGATCGATGAGTCGCTCGAGGCGCCGTTTGCCGATGAGGCGGGCGTGCAGCGCGGGGCGCAGGCCGTGCTCGAGAAGTTCGGTGAGGAGGGGAAGCACTATCTGCGGACGATCGCGACGTACAATGCGTCGGCCTGGCCAGGGATCGAGGCCGTCGCCTCGGCATTCTGAGCGCGAGCGAATCCGAGCGCGAGCGGATCGAATCGCGAGCGGAAATGAAAGCGCCCCGCCGGTCCACGGATCGGCGGGGCGCTATGCAATGCCTGGAACTCAGATCTTCGGCAGCGTCACGCCAACCTGCCCCTGATACTTGCCCTTCTTGTCCTTGTAGCTCACCAGCGGCCCTTCATCGCCCTCGAAGAACAGCACCTGCGCGATGCCCTCGTTCGAGTAGATCTTGGCCGGCAGCGGCGTCGTGTTCGAGATCTCCAGCGTCACGTAGCCTTCCCATTCGGGCTCGAACGGCGTGACGTTCGTGATGATGCCGCAGCGCGCGTAGGTGCTCTTGCCGACGGTGATGGTCATCACGTTGCGCGGGATGCGGAAGTACTCCACCGAGCGCGCGAGGGCGAACGAGTTGGGCGGCACGATGCAGACGTCGCCTTCAAACTCGACGAAGCTCTTGGGGTCGAAGTGCTTGGGGTCGACGATGCTGCTCAGCACGTTCGTGAAGATCCGGTACTCCGGCGCGACGCGCATATCGTAGCCGTAGGCCGAGACGCCGTAGGAGACGACGCCCTCGCGCATCTGGGAGCTCTCGAAGGGCTCGATCATCCCCTTCTTGGCCTGCTCGATGATCCAGCGGTCGTTCTTGATGGACACGGTGGTGGTCGGTGGAGGTGGGGCCGATTCCGCTCGGCAGGAAATCTGCCCCGATGCCTCGCCTCCCGAAACCCCGTCAGAAGCGCCAGTTGGCGCCGGCGTACACGGCGCGGCCACCGAGCGCCGGTCCGAACCGCCACTGCACGCGCCGCGAGGACGTTCGGACCGCGCCGCCGCCCTGCAATGCGCTGAGTCCCGAGATCGCGGAGACGATGCCCACGGCGCCCGTCGCGGCGCGAAGGCCCGTGGACTCATTGGACGCCACGCCCAACGCCGTCGTGGCGAGCCCGAGCACGAGGTTGGCGGCCGGCAGGAAGCGGCCGCCCTGACCGAGCGCGGTGAAGCGCTGGGCGATGAACAGCGCACCGGACACGCCCATCGCCGAGCCGAGCGCGGTCGCGTTGAGCAGCGGATTCGCGTCCTCGCCGTCGACAGGGAAGTCGGGGTTCGGAATGATGATTGGTCCGCCGCCGTCATATGACGGCTGGATGCGTGCCGCTTCCTCGAGCGTGAAGCCGTGCATCTCCAGCCAGGCCTCGACCTCGGCGTCGCCGCGCAGGTCGAGCACACGCACGTGGTTGTCGGCCGCGGCGATGCGACGGGCCAACGCGCCGTAGCCGGTCCGCATCATCAGGTGGCCCACCGCACAGTGGACATCCGTGACGGAATCGATGAAGTAGGGCACGCGCTCGCCCGCGAAGTCGCGGTTGATCGGGAACGCCCCCGCATCGCGATAGTCCTTGAGGAGCGCGATCGCCGCAGCGCGCCGCGCACGCTGCGCTTCGCTCAGTGTGCTCAGGTCGCGACGGTCGAGCACCCGCAAGGCACCGTCCAGGTGCTGGACGACGTGTCGCTGCGCCGCGGTCAGCGTCGCACGCGAACGAAGCGACTCGGCAGGCTGCGTGGCTACTGTCGGAAACGTGAAGGCGACGATGGCGGCGAGTAGGAGCGCGATGACACTCACGTGGACCTCGTGCGTAGGGGCGCGGACGGCAGCATCGGGAAATACTACCCCCGAGTGCAGGGCGTCCGTGACGCGCGACACAGAGTTGTGACGCGTCGCACCCGTGCGTGATGGCCTTGGCCTCGATAACTTCTCCCTCGTATGCGACGACTCCCCTCGATCATTCTCGCCGCGTGTGTCGCGGCGCTCTCGCTGCCGCTCGCGGCCCAGTCCGCGCCGGCAGCTGCCGCGACGGTACCGGCCGCGCCCGCCGACGTCGAGTCCATTGACGCGATTATGGCGGCCGTCTACGACGTGATCTCGGGTCCCGCGGGCCAAGCGCGCGACTGGAATCGCTTCCGCTCCTTGATGTCGCCACACGCGCGACTCATCCCGACGGGCCGCAACCGCACGACGGGGCAGGCGGTGCACCGCGCCTTGAGCGTCGAGGAGTACATCACCGCCATCGGACCGCAGTTCGAGCGGGACGGCTTCTTCGAGCGCGAACTGGGGCGCAAGGTCGAGCGCTACGGCAACATCGTGCACCTGATGAGCGCCTACGACTCGAAGCGCACGCTGCAGGACGCCGAGCCGCTCGCGCGCGGGGTCAACAGCTTCCAGCTCTGGTACGACGGCACGCGCTGGTGGGTGGTGACGATCTTCTGGGAAGCGGAGACGCCAACGACGCCGATTCCCCAGGAGTTGCTGCGAGGTCGTCCGTGATGCGGGTGCAGGGGGTGCTCATCGCAGCGGCCATCGCGACGGCCGCCTGCGAACGCGTGTCGGTTCCCGGCGGCGCGGACGCACGCTTCCGCGATGGCGGCGACGGGGGCGAGCTGCGCGGCGCGAACCTCCGCGAGGCGTCGGGAATGGTCGCGTCGCAGCGCTTCGCCGGGAGCCTCTGGCTGCACAACGATTCCGGCAACGACGCCGAACTCGTGCGGGTGGACAGCACGGGTGCCGCCGTGCAGCGCCTCCGCGTGTCGGGCGTGGCGAACCGCGACTGGGAGGACATCGCCCGTCGCGGCGACACGCTGTTCGTCGCGGAGACCGGCGACAACGATGCGCGTTGGGACACGGTGTACGTGTACGCCGTGCTCGAACCTTCGACTGCGGCGGACAGCGTGGCGACGCCGGTCGCGCGTTTCCCGATGCGCTATCCGGACGGACCGCGCGACGCCGAGACGTTGCTGGTCGATCCCGTCACGGGCGACTGGTTCATCGTCAGCAAGCGCGAGGAACACTCCCGGCTGTACCGCTATCCCGCACCGCAGCGCGCAGGCCAGGTCGTGACGCTCGAGCGCATCCCGATGGAGTTCGCGTTCCGTCTCGCGGTCGGCGGAGACGTCGCGGCCGACGGCAGCGAAGTGCTCGTGAAGACCTACGACGGCGTGTACCTCTGGGAGCGTCAGGACGGCGAGGCGCTGGCGCGCACGCTGCAGCGGACGCCGCTGCGACAGCCGTACACGCCGGAGCGTCAGGGCGAGGCGATCGCCTTCGCCCTCGACGGCAGCGCGTACTTCACGACGTCAGAAGTCGAGCTCGACGTCCCGCAACTGCTGCTGCGCTACGCACGACTCGGCGATCGCTAGCGGGAGCGCTGGCGCCGCGAAGTCGCGGCGCCGGACGCTCAGGGCATCGAATCGCGCCGCGCCTTGAGCCGCGTGTTGTTCGGGAACGCGGCCACCGCTGCATCGAGCACGGCCTTCGCGCTGTCGGGCTGCTGCATCGCCATCCAGATGTCGGCCGCGAGGTTCGCGCGCCGTGCGCCGAGCCGCGCGTCGTTCTCGGCAAGGCTGATGCTCGCGAGCGTCTGCTGCGCGGCGGCGGGATCGTTCAGGTCGCGCAACTGCGACTCGACGCGCAGGAACTGCACCGTCGTGTCGTTGGGGAAGCGGCGGGCC
>CAZYQM010000080.1:0-9007 GCA_964649965.1 uncultured Gemmatimonas sp. | reverse complement strand
ACGGGCGGTACGAGGCGGCCGTGCAGGAGTTGGCCCGACTGGGCGTGCGCGGCGTGGTCAGCACGGTCACGTAGCGATTGCCATCGGCGTCGGCGGAATCGCGCAGCCAGACGCGCCCACCCATCCGCAACGGCTGCATCACGCGCTCGTACTCGGGGCACGACGGATCCATCCGCGGCGTGCCCTTCCCGACGACGACGGGTACCTCGCGCTCGAGACCGTCACGCTGGATGCGCACGACCACGCGGCGCCCCGGCTCGAGCACGTCGCCGAGCCGCGGAATTCCACCCGAGAAGTCGCGACCGGCGATGCTGATCAGGCGGTCGCCGGACTGCAAGCCGGCAGCGGCCGCCGGCGAGCCCGGCTCCACGCTCGCGATGCTCGCCACGTTCCGCGCGACTTGTCCGTCCCTGATCAATGCGTCGTTGTCGATGGTCACGCCGAGGTGGCCGCGCGGCGGGTTGATGCGCTGCTCGAGGCATCGCGATTCGATCACGCTCATCAGGGCGAACGCCTCGCGCGCCGTGCGCGCCAGCTGCTGCCCGATGAGCCGGCGCGAACCCAGCTCCGTCTCGGGCGTGGCGTTGAGCTCGCGCAGCAGGCGCGCTTCGCGGGCCCGCAGTTCATTCACGAGGCGGACCATCTCGTCGGCATTGGCATCGGCCGCGCGCTCGCGGACCGTCGCCGGCGCACTGGCGCTGACCGGCGTCTGCTGCGCAACGACCGGCGTCGCGAAGGCCGCGAGCAGCGCGGCCGCGCGCGCACTCCCGCGCAGCGCGATCATCGGATCAATGTGTCGCATCTGCATCAGTACCGCTCCAGCCGGCGCGTGTCCGGCATCGTGGCGCCGATCTCGCGCAACGTCGCTTCTCGCGCGCCCAGCGTCGTCAGGTAGTACTGGTTGAGCATCGGGTCCTGCGGCGCGCGGTACAGCGCGGCGCGGGTGAGTGCGGCGATCTCGTCGAGCGTGGCGAGCCGCGCCTCGTAGGTGTCGCGGTTGAGCCCGATGAAGCGCGACGACGAATCCTGCGACGCGAGGAAGGCGGCGGCGGCCGAGTACTGCTGCTGCGCCACCGTCAGCGCGCGGATCGCGTCGTCGGGCGACCGATAGCTCTGCACCGGCGTGGAGGCCGCGACCAACGTGGGATCGAAGGCCGGCGCTTCCGGCGCAGTCACTCGGCCGATGGCCCCGCCGCCGATCACGAGCGCGAGTCCTGCCGCCGCCCGCATCGCCCACACCTGCAGGCGCGGGCGACGATCGGGGAACGCCACCACCGTGGCGCCGCCGCTCGCGCCAGACTCCGCGCGCGGCGTATCCACGATGAGGCCATCGGCCCGCAACTGCGGTGCGAGCTGCGACCAGGCCGTCAGCGGTTCGCTCGGCGTCGGCGCCATCGCCGCCATCCGGGCCAGCCGACGATACGCCGCGACTTCCGCCCGGCAATCCCAGCAGCCGGCCAGATGCGTCGCTTCGTCGGGCGTCGGCGTCTCGTCCGCAATCGCGGCGAGACGGTCAATCGAGAGGTGTGACATAACTCCGGTCCTGCGCCGGCGAGGTTGCGTCCACGAGATGCGCGAGCAGCCGGCGAAGCTTCGCGCGTGCCTTGAAGAGTTGCGATTTCGATCCACCCGAGGTGATCCCCAGCTCCTGCGCGATCTCCTCGTGCGTGTAACCCTCGATGTCGTGCAGCACGAACACCGCGCGCGCACCGGGGGAAAGCTTCTGCACCGCCTCGTCGATGGACTGCGCGAGGAATGACCGATCCATATCCTCGTCCACCGCGACGGTGTCGTCCTCGATGCCCACCTCGAGCTTGGCGATCCGCCGCACCGAGCGCAGCGCGTTCAGCGTGCGGTTCACGGCGATGCGATGCGCCCAGGTCGAGAACTGCGAATCGCCCCGCCACGTCGGCAACGCCCGGAAGATCTGGATCCAGACCTCCTGCGCGATGTCGGCCGCCTGGTCGGCATCACCGACCAGGCGACGCACCACGGCGTCGATGCGCGGCGCGTGCGCGACCCAAAGGGCGCGCAACGCCGATTCGTCGCCATTGATGGCGCGGCGGATGGTGAGGGAGTCGGTGGCCATCGGGTACACTCAATGTGTCACGGGACGGGTCGGAAGGGTTTCCCCCGTCCGTACGGGGGCTCCCAGCGATCGGTGACGACCTTTGTCCCCATTCTTATTACCTTGTTCAAGCGCCCTTCATCGCCCCGAGTCCTTCGCCCGTGCTCCTACCGCTCCTCGTCAGCCTGACCTTGGTCGCCGACCCCGTGCCCGTCCGTGCCCCGCGCACGGTGGGGATGGTCGCGGATCGCTTGGCCGAGGTGGACCGCATCGTGACCGCCGGCCTGCGTGCCGGCGCGTATCCCGGGGCGACGGTGGTCATCGGGCGGCGCGGTGCGGTGGTGCACCAGAAGGGCTACGGCCGCCTCGCCTGGCCGAACTCCGCGCCGCCGATGGATCCCGCGCGCACGGTCTTCGACCTTGCCTCGCTCACCAAGGCCGTCTGCACGACCACGGCGGCGATGATCCTCTACGACGAAGGCAAGCTGCCGCTGGACCTGAAGGTGCAGACCATCCTGCCCGAGTTCACGGGCCGCTGGAAGGAGCGCGTGACCGTCGCGCACCTGCTCACGCACCGCTCGGGCCTGCCGCCGGGCCGCCGCATCTATGAAACGGCGAGCAATCCGGCGCAGGCCCGTGAGCAGGTCCTCACCACGCGGCTCAACTCGATCCCCGGCGGCGTCACCGATTACTCCGACCTCGGCCCAATGGTGCTCGGCTGGACCATCGAGCGCATCAGCGGGATGCCGCTCGATCGCTTCTGCAAGACGCGCGTCTTCGAGCCGCTGGGGATGACGAGCACGACGTACCTGCCGCCGAGCGCCTGGCGCGACCGCATCGCGCCGACGGAGATGTATCCGCGGCGCGGCTATCCGCTGCGCGGCGAGGTGCACGACGAGTCGGCCTTCACGCTGGGCGGCGTGAGCGGCAACGCCGGGCTGTTCAGCACGGCCACCGACCTCGCGATCTTCGCGCAGATGCTGGTGAACCGCGGCACGTACGAGGACACGCGGCTCGTCGCCGACTCCACCGTGCGCCGCTTCACGTCGCTCCAGGCCGGCAACCGCACCTACGGCTGGATGATCGCCAGCGGCGAGCAGGGCTCGGGCGAGTTCCTCTCCGAACGCACGTACGGCCACGCGGGCTACACCGGCACGTCGCTGTGGATCGACCCCGATCGCGAGCTCTTCGTGATCATCCTGACGAACCGCGTGCACGATCCGCGCACGGTGCGCGCGGGCATCATCATCGCCGACGTGCGGCACGACGTGGCCGATGCGGCCGCGCTGGCGATCACCGACGACCGCACGCTGGCCACGATCAGCTGGCCGCGCGAGTTCCGCGTGGACCAACGCCCCGACTGGAACCCGCGCACGCGAGCGCTGATTCGTCGTCCAACGACCCTGCCGCGCGCCGCGGCCGCATCGAGCCCCGAGACCGTGACCAGGCAGTGAGCGACTCCGAGACCACCCCGCCCACCCCGACGCCCGCCGGCAGCATCACCGAAGACCAGGTGAAGCTGGCGCTGCGCCGCGTGAAGGATCCCGAGCTCAACCTCAACATCCTCGACCTCGGGCTCATCTACGGCATCGCCGTCGAGGGCAACGACGTGAAGATCGATATGTCACTCACGTCGCCCGGCTGCCCCTCGGGTCCGGAGATTATGACCGACGCCGAGAACCAACTGAAGGCGCTCGAGGGCGTGGGGACCGTGTCAATGAACCTCGTGTGGTCGCCGCCCTGGACGCCGGAGCGCATCGAGCCGCGCGTGCGGGCGTATCTCGGGTTCTGAGCGGCAGTTCACCACGAAGGCAGTTGCCGTTCAGTCCCGGTACGGCGACTCCTTCTTCCGCCACGGCTCGAGGGCCTTCACGAACTCGGCCCCGAGCTCCTCGACCTGCCAGCGCCTGAACTCGGGAATCTCGAGGATCTCCTCGGCCTTGCCCGGCAGCATCCGCGCCACGGATTCCATCCGCTCGCGCGAGCAGAGCACGCCGGGATCCAGCTCCAGCCGCGTCGCCGCGGCATCCCGCACCGCCTTCAGCGCGCCGACCTTGTGGTCGAACTCCGGATCGCGATCCCAGCGCGGCGACTTCGGGAACTTCGGCAGCGCCGTCTCCGGCACCGCCAGGCCGCG
Source organism: uncultured Gemmatimonas sp. (assembly GCA_964649965.1). GTDB lineage: Bacteria > Gemmatimonadota > Gemmatimonadetes > Gemmatimonadales > Gemmatimonadaceae > Pseudogemmatithrix. The sequence continues at coordinate 4,802 of CAZYQM010000080.1, read as the reverse complement.
GTCGATCGCCGCGAGGATGTCGGCGTGCGAACGCTCGAGGATGCCGCGCGGCATTCCCTTGATGTCGCCCAGCGACTGCTTGCTCGCCGGGTGCGCCTTCGCCGCCTCGAGCAGCACCTCGTTGCTCACCACGCGGAAGGTCGCGCGGTCGAGCTTGAGCGCCGCGCCGTCGCGCCACTGCACCAGCTCGCGGAACACCGCCAGCTCGCGCCGCGTGAGGTCCCGCGCGCCCTTCACCTTCAGGAAGGCGTTCGCCGAGTCGTCGCTGGGCCAGCGCACGCTCTCGAGGCGTTCGAATTCTTCCTTGGCCCACGCCAGGCGTCCCTTCTTCACCAACTGGCCGTGCAACTCGTCGCGCAGGCCGAGCAAGTGGATGGTGTCCTGCGCGGCGTAGTCGAGCATATCGGCCGTGAGCGGGCGCATCGACCAGTCGGCGCGCTGGTGCTTCTTGTCGAGCTTCACGCCGAAGTACGCCTCGAGCAGCGCCGCCAGCCCGAAGGCCTTGATGCCCAGCAGCTGCGCCGCGACGCGCGTGTCGAACACGTTGCGGACGTTCCAGCCGTAGTCCTGGTGCAGCAGGCGCAGGTCGTAGTCGGCGTCGTGGAAGACGATCTCGACCTTGGGATCCTCGATCATCGCGCCGAGCAGCGCCGGCGACTGGATCGGCAGCGGATCGATCACCGCGTGCTGCGCGTCGGTGGACAGCTGCAGCAGGTAGATGCGGTCCACGAAGCGATGGAAGCTCGCCCCTTCGGTATCGAGAGCGAGGCGACGCGCGCCCTTCGCGGCCGTCAGCCATTCGGCGACGGCGGCGTCGGTGTCGAGATAGCGCGCGCTGGGCGTCTTGTCGGAGCGGGGCGTCTTGGGAGTCACTGGACTCCAATCTAGCCCCCTGCGCCAGTCGGGGCCGCCCTTGCCCCGATGGGGCGCAGGGGGTTCGATTGTCCTAGGCCCCCACACGGCGATATGTCCCTGCTGACGACCTCCCCGGGCACCAAGCCCGACCGCCCGATGCAAGCGGGCGACCTCTACCGCGCGGCGATCGCGATCATCGCCACGCTGATCCTGTTCCAGCTCCTGTGGTCGGCGCGGATCCTCGTGCTGACCGCCTTCCTCGGCGTGCTCTTCGGCCTCTCGGCGGCCCGGGCCACCGACTGGGCGGTCGCCCACAGCAGGCTCAACCGCAACGTCGCCGCCGCGGCGGTGGTGCTGGGGACCGTGGTCATCCTGCTCGGCATCTTCGCCTGGACCGCGCCGACGCTCGTCGAGCAGTCCGCGGACCTCCGCAGCAGGCTCCCCGAGGCCGTCGCGAAGTTCGAGGAATGGCTGCTCGGAAAGGTGCCGGACCTGCTGAACGCCATCGCGCCCCCGACGGCGGACGGTTCGAGCCGCATCGTCGCGGCCGTGACCAAGTACGCGCCGACGCTCACCAACTTCGCCTTCGGCGTGCTGCAGTCCACGCTCGTCGTCGCCGCGGGCATCGTGATGGTCGTGTTCCTCGCGCTGTACATCGCGGCGGATCCCGACGTGTACCGCCGCGGTACGCTGCTGCTGGTGCCCATCGCGCGCCGCGAGCGCGTCGGCGAACTGCTCACCGCGCTGGGCCACACGCTGCGCACCTGGTTCGCCACGCAGCTCATCGCGATGGTCGTCATCGGCGTCGTCACGACGATCATCCTCGCCGTGCTCGGCGTGCGGGCCGCGTTCCCGCTCGGCGTGCTCGCCGGCATCTTCGAGTTCATCCCCAACGTCGGCCCGATGCTCGCGGCGATCCCCGCCGTGCTGATGGGCTTCGTGGACTCGCCGCAGAAGGCGCTGCTCGTCGTCGGCGTGTACTGGGCCATCCAGTTCCTCGAGAACAACCTCCTCATTCCGTACCTGATGAAGGAGCAGCTCGACCTGCCGCCGGCGCTGACGCTGATCGCCCAGGTCGTGATGGCCTTCGTGTTCGGCTTCCTCGGCCTCTTCGTCGCCATCCCGTTGCTCGCGACGGTCGTCGTGATGATGCGCACGTTCTGGGTCGAGGATGAGTTGCCGCCGCTGCCCACCGTGGAGATGCAGGTACCGAAGCCGAAGGCCGAGGGCAGCGCGTGATCGTCGAGACGACGCGCGGTCCCATCGGCTACGACGAGGCGGGCAGTGGACTGCCGCTGCTACTGCTGCACGGATTCCCGCACGACCGGACGCTGTGGGCGGCGCAACTCGTTGCGCCGCCGCGCGGAGCACGGATGATCGCGCTGGACCTGCCCGGATTCGGCGAGAGCGCGAGCGCCGAGGTGCCGTCGCTCGAACACTGGGCCGATTGGGTCGCGGAGGCGCTCGACGAGCTTGGGGTGGAACGCGCCGTCGTCGCCGGACTCTCGATGGGCGGATATCTGGCCTTCGCGCTCTGGCGGCGGCACCCGCAGCGCGTCGCCGGTCTCGTGCTTGCCGACACGCGCGCCGGCGCGGACACGCTCGACGGCCAGGAGAAGCGCGTCGCGATGCAGGCGAAGGTCCTCGCCGAGGGCCCTGCGGCCATCGCCGAGGCGATGCTGCCGGGGATGGTCGGCAAGACGACGCGCGCCGAGCGGCCGCGCGCGGTCGAGTTCCTCGACGCGATGATGCGCCGGGCGAGCACCGCGGCCATCCACGACGCGCTCGAGGCGCTGCGCACGCGCCGCGACTCCACGCCGACGCTGCCGACGATCAGCGTGCCCACGCTCGTGATCTGCGGCGACGAGGACGCGCTCACGCCCGTGAAGGAAAGCGAGGCGATGCACGCGGCGATCCCCGATGCGCAGCTGGCCGTGATCCCCGGCGCCGGCCACGCGAGCTGCGTCGAGCATCCCGCCGCGTTCAACGCCGTGCTTTCTGGCTGGCTTCAGGCCAGATTTCCCTGATTCTTCCCACCGGAATCTTCTTTGACCTCCGCGACCCCGAACCACCAGAACGTCAGCGCCGCCGAACAGACGTCCGCCGCGCGCATCGGCGCCGTGCTCTTCAAGAACCGGGGCTGGCTGCCCGTGCCCTTCCTCGTCGTGCCCATCGTGGCGATGCAGGAACTCACGATGCGCAACCTCCTCATCGGCGCCGTCGTGATGGTCATCGGTGAGTGGTGGCGGATGTGGGGCGTGGCCACCGCCGGCACCGTGACGCGCCGCCGCTCGCGCAACGTGCAGAAGCTCGTGAGCCACGGGCCCTTCGCCTGGAGCCGCAATCCGCTCTACAACGGCAACTTCCTGCTCTGGATGGGCATCATCACGATCAGCGGCGTGTACTGGTTCCTGCCCGTCGCCGCGGTGATCTTCGCCATCGAGTACTACTACATCGTGCGCTACGAGGAGGGCGTGCTCGAGAGCATCTTCGGGCAGGTCTATCTCGACTACAAGGCGAAGACGCCGCGCTGGTTCCCGCGCGCGCCGAAGCCCGAGGACGCGCAGGGCGAGTTTTTCTGGGCCGAGGCTTGGCGCTCCGAGATCAGCACGTTTATGCAGTTCGTGGCGATCATCGCGTTGTTCTGGGCGAAGGACCGCTGGATGTGATTGGACTACAGCTATGAGCTGTAAGCTGTAAGCTGAAAGAGGGCCCGCACCGAACATTCGGTAGCGGGCCCTCTTTCAACTCATAGCTCCCAACGCGCAACGCAGTTGTGAGCCGTTCTGTCCTTACCGCGTGGGCCGCCCCGGCTTCGGCTCCTTCTCGAACGCTTCCTTGTTGATCTGCACATACTGCTTGAGGTTCGCCGGCACGTCTTCCTCGGGGAAGATCGCCGTCACCGGGCACTCCGGCTCGCAGGCGCCGCAGTCAATGCACTCGTCCGGCTGGATGTAGAGCTGCTCCGGACCTTCGTAGATGCAATCCACCGGGCACACGTCCACGCAGGACTTGTCCTTGACGTTGATGCAGGCTTCGGTGATCACATACGGCATCGTGCGGGTCCTCGGTGGGGTGGTGTCGCTGGTGAAGTCCTGCGGAAGATAACAAGTTCCCTGTCAATGCACATCGTCATCAACGGAACCGGGCGGGACGTCTCCCCCGCCGGCCACGCGACCCTCCTCGACCTCCTCCGCGACGAGCTCGGGCTCACAGGCACAAAACGTGTCTGCGACCGCGGCGCCTGCGGTGCCTGCACCGTCCACCTCGACGGCAAGCCGGTCTATGCCTGCCTCACCCTCGCCCACGGCTGCGAGGGCCAGGACCTGCAGACCATCGAAGGGCTGGGCAGCGCGCACGCGCCCCACGCGCTGCAGCGGGCCTTCGCGCTCGAGGACGCCGCGCAGTGCGGGTTCTGCACGCCGGGCCAGCTGATGGCCGCCGCCGCGCTCATCGCCGAGTGCCCCGATCCCTCGGACGCCGAGATCGTCGCAGCGATGAGCGGCAACCTCTGCCGCTGCGGGACCTATCCCAAGATCCTGCGCGCCGTACGTCGCGCCGCAGCGATGCTGCGGGAGCCGGCCGATGGCTGATCCGAAAGGCCGCTTCGTCACCACGACCGTCGAGGTCGAGGGGCGTACCGAGCAACGCGTGGTCGAACTGCCGAGCTTCGACCTCGAACCCTGGGCCGAAGACGCCGAGCTCACGCACGTCGGCGCGCGCGCGCTGCGCGTGGACGCCGCGCTCAAGGCCACCGGGCGGCCGGGCTACACCACGGACATCCGCCGCCCGCACCAGGCCTACGTCGCGATCGTCCGCAGCCGCATCGCCCGCGGGCGTGTGACAGCCATCGACGCCGCGGCCGCGCGCGCCATCCCCGGCGTGCTCGACGTGCTGCTGCACGACGACTGCCCGCCCAAGACGCGCCTGTTCAACCCGGAGATCAG
>CAZYQM010000079.1:0-9083 GCA_964649965.1 uncultured Gemmatimonas sp. | reverse complement strand
CACGACCAACCCCGTTCCCTTCCTGCTCGTCGAGGATGGGGAGGCGGTGCCCCTGCGCAGCGGTGGAGCGCTGTGCGACGTGGGGCCCACCGTGCTCTCTATGCTCGGCGTCGAGCGGCCGGACGAAATGACCGGCCGCGACCTGCGACTCATCGGAGTCCCTGCGTGACCCTGCGAACCCGCATTCTCTTCTCCCTCGCGCTCGTCCTGGCACTGCCCCTGCGCGCCCAGGTCGTCGGCCACCTGCCGTCGGAGAGCCCGTACACCGACGCCATCGGACGGCACATCGTCTCCGGCTACCTCGGCTACCTGTCGAGCGTGGAGGATCCTGCCGGCGTGGGCCCGAAGGGCGGCGTGCTCGCCGCCATCACGTATGACTACGACTTCCCCAGTGCGTTCTACCTGACCTCGCGCCTCGGCTTCGCGCCGAGCACGGAGCGGGCGGTGCTCGACCCGCTCTTCTCCGGGCCGCAGCGCAACGTCGGCACGCGGCGTGATCCGCTGATCGTCGCCGACCTCGGCCTCGGCGCGTCGCTGACCGGCGAGAAGGCCTGGCGCGGCATCACGCCGCGCGTCGTCGGATCCATCGGCTACATCGGCACGACGGATCCGGACTACGACATCGGCGAGTATCGCTTCGGCTCGAAGTTCACGATGTCTATGGGCCTGAACATCCGCGGCGTGACGGGCAAGCGCTGGGAATGGCGCGCCGACCTCACGCGCAGCTTCTACCGGATGAACTACCCGGCGCTGTATCGCGGCGGTGCGGGCATCGGCGGCGATCCGATCCTCACCGGCGGCCCGAAGAACCCGTGGGCGGGCCAGACCTTCCTCGCCATCGGCATCGCGCGGGTGTGGGGGTACTGAGCCGATGCGTGCGACGCTGACCCGCCGCGTGACCTTCTCGGCCGCGCATCGCTATCGCCGGCCCGAATGGACGGCGGAGCAGAACGCCGCGGCCTTCGGGCCCTGCGCGCATCCCAACTGGCACGGCCACACCTACAACGTGGACGTCACCGTCGGCGGCGAGATCGATCCGCAGACGGGCTTCTGCGCGGATCTCTTCGCGCTCGACACCGCGCTCAAGCGCGAGGTCTTCGACAAGCTCGATCACCGCAACCTCGTCCTCGACGTGCCGGAGTTCGCCGAGGGCAAGGCGATCCCGTCGAGCGAGAACCTCGCCGTGTGGGTGGCCGAGAAGGTGCAGGCGGCGATGGGCGAGACGAAGGTGCTGCGCGTGCGCGTCTCCGAGGCACCGGGCCTCTGGGCCGAGGTGGAACCGGGATGACGCGCCTGCCGGACGGCGCGCCCCGCCTCGACGCGGTGGACGAAGTTCCCGTCTGGCTCGAAGTGAACGGCGAGCCGGCGGTCACGTGGATGTGCACGCCGGAGCAGCTCCCCGAACTCGTCGTCGGCTGGTGCTTCGGCGAGGGCTACATTGACGCGAAGGCCGATTTGCTCTCGATGCGGCCCTGCGCCAAGGAGCCGGGCTTCTGGGTCACCGTGCCCGACGCGCGCTACCAGACCGTCGAGGGGCAGGAGCGTCGCCGCGTGCTCGCCTCCGGCTGCGGCGCGGTGACGACGATCCTCGGCTCGCTCTCCAACGTGCCGCGGCGCACGGCGCGCCCCGCCCTGCCCGACCTCGCGCAGACGCGCGCGCTGTTCAAGGAGCTCTTCGCGCGCGGCGAGCGCTACCAGAGCACCGGCGGCATCCACGCCGCGGCGCTCACCGACGGCCAGACGCTGCTCGCGCACGCCGAGGACATCGGGCGGCACAACGCGGTGGACAAGGTGATGGGCGCGCGCCTGCTCGCGGGCGAGCGGCCGGACGACCTGATCCTGCTCGTCACGGGGCGCATCTCCGGCGAGCTGGCGTTCAAGGCGGCGCGAGCGCGCATCGCCGTGGTGGCGACGCCGAGCGTGCCGAGCACGATCGCCGTGGAGATTGCGCAGGCGGCGGGAATGGCCTTGATCGGCCGTGCGGTCTCCGGGCAGCCGCAGGTGTGGCAGCCGTGAGCTGCACGGGCGTGATCCTCGCGGGCGGTGCGGCCTCGCGCTTCGGCGGAGCGCCCAAGGGCCTCGAGCGCGTGGACGGGCGTCGCATCGTGGACCGCGTGGCGGCGGCGCTGCGTGAGGTCTGCGACGACCTGCTGCTCGTCGCGAACGCGTCCGACGCCGCGCAGTGGCTGCCCGGCGTGCGCACCGTCCCTGACGTGCGCCCCGGGCTCGGCGCGTTGGGCGGCCTGCACGCCGCGCTCGCGCGGGCCGATACGGACATCCTGCTCGTCGCCTGGGATATGCCCTTCGTCTCGGCGGCGCTGCTCGGTGAGCTGCGGCGCATCGGCGAGGGTGGCGCCGACGACAGCCATCACGCGTTGACGTTCATCGCATCGCCCGACGTGGTGATCCCCGAGAGCGACGGTTCACGGCGCGGTGTCGAGCCGCTCTGCGCCTGGTACTCACGGCGCTGCCTTGGTGCGGTGGACCGCACGCTCGACGAAGGCGACCTGCGCGTCATCGGCTTCCACGAGCAGGTGCGCGTGCAGCGCCTGCCCGTGGCGCGCGTGCGCGACTTCGGCGACCCGGCGCGGTTGTTCTCGAACGTGAACACGCGCGAGGAACTCAGCGCGCTCGAGGTACCCCGTCGCCTGCCCCCGATGCTCGGCATCGTCGGCCGCAAGCACGCCGGCAAGACGACGCTCGTGGTGCGGCTCTCCGCGGAGCTCGCGCGGCGCGGCCATCGCGTGATGACGCTCAAGCACGGCTCGCACACGTTCAACATCGACCCGAGCACGACGGACACCTACCGGCACTATCACGAAGGCGGCGCCGAACGCGTGGCGATGGTCTCGCCGGACAAGTTCGCGCTGGTCGAACGCTGGGCCGAGGAGCGCACGCCGGAGCAGATCGTCGCGGCGCACCTCGCGGACGCGGACGTGGTGCTCTGCGAGGGCTTCAAGCGGCATCCGATGCCGAAGGTGGAGATCCATCGCCGCGAGGCACACCCGGCGGCGCTGTGGCCCGCCGAGGCGGCGCATCCCGAGGCCTGGCGTGCGTTCGTGAGCGACGACGCGCCGGCGGGCTTCGCGGGCGCGGTGTTTGCGCTGCAGGATACCGACTGGCTCGCGCGACTGGCGGATTGGGTCGAGCGCGAGGTGATGCCGTGAACACCGCTGCGGCGTTCGCCTCCGTCATCGCACTCGCGGCGACGACGCTCGCCGGGCCGCTTGCCGCACAGGCCAACGGCGCGACCAATGGCGTGAACCCCACGCGACTCGGCTTGAGCGCCTTCGCCGATTCGTTGCTCGACGCACCGATGTGGCGCAGCGCGCACTGGGGCGTGCTGGTGGTGGATCCGGTGAGCGGCGACACGCTCTACTCGCGCAATGCCGGCAAGCTGTTCCTGCCGGCGTCGAACACCAAGCTCGTGACGGCGGCGGTGGCGCTGGCGCAGTTGGGCTCTGACTACCGCTACACGACGCGCGTGATGGCGAAGCCGCCGCGGGCCGGCGTGATCGACGGCGACCTCGTCGTTGTCGGGCGCGGAGACCCGACGGTGTCCGACTCGACGAGCGGCAACGCGATGCTGCCCTTGCTCGCGCTCGCCGACTCGCTGCACGCGCGTGGCGTGCGCCGCATCACGGGCGCCCTGGCCTCGGGCGCCAACACGTTCCCCGGCGATACACTGGGACTCGGCTGGGCCTGGGACGATCTCGACGACGGCTACGCCGCGCCCGTGGACGAGTTGCTGTTCAACGAGGGATTCGCCCGCGTGACCGTGGTCGGCGGCGCGCGGCCGGGCGCCGCGGTCAGCGTGCGCACCGCGCCTGCGGCGAGCTTCCCGCGCATCGGCACGGTGGACGTGATCACCGAGCGCAACTGCTGTATGCTGCGCTCGCGGGTACGCGCGACCTATGACTTGCGAGGCGCGCGACCGATGCTGGCGCTGAGCGGCAGCGTGCGCGCCGGCGATTCCGTGACGGTCACGGTCGCGCTGCGGGCGCCGAACACCGCGTACCTCGATGCCTTCCACGAGGCGCTGCGCGCGCGCGGCATCGAAGTCGCGGGCGGCGTCCGCACCGACAGCGTCGCGGACACCACCGGGCTCGTCACGCTCGCGACGCGCGTCTCACCGCCGCTGCCGGCGGTGCTGACGGCCTTCCAGAAGCCTTCGCAGAACCAGATCGGTGAGATCCTGCTGCGCACGCTGGGCCTCGAGAAGACCGGCGTCGGCACCGCGGACAGCGGACTCGCCGTCGTGCGCCGCCAACTCGGCGCGTGGGGCATCGATTCCTCGATGGCGGTGCTCCGTGACGGTTCGGGTCTCTCGCGCCACAACTTCCTCGCGCCGGATGCGATCGTGCGCCTGCTGGACGTGCTGCGGCGGCGTCCCGATTTCGACGCGTACTACCAAGCGCTGCCGATCGGCGGCGTGGACGGGACGATCCGCGAGCGCACGCTCGGCACGCTGGCCGCCGGCAACGTCCGCGCCAAGACGGGCACGCTCGACAAGGCGCGCGCGCTCTCCGGCTATGTGACCACGGCCGACGGCCAGATCCTGCTCTTCTCGATGCTCGCCAACAACCACACCGTCCCGACCCGCGAGGTCGAGCGCGTGCAGGATGCGCTGCTCGCCTGGCTGGCCGGGATGTCGCTGAGACTGCGCTGATGCTGTCCGTCCCCGATGCCGCCGCGCGCATCGTCGCCGCCGTTGCGCCCCTGCCGCCGACGGACGTCCCGCTCGGGGAGGCCGTCGGCTGCGTGCTGGCGGAAGACATCATCGCGCCGATCACGCTCCCCCGCTGGGACAACTCGGCGATGGACGGCTACGCCGTGCACGGCGCGGATGTCGCCGGTGCCAGCGAGAGCGCGCCGCGACGACTGCCGGTCGTCGGCAGCATCGCCGCCGGTGCGCCCGTGCCCCCTGCGCTCGCTCCCGGCACCGCGATGCAGATAATGACCGGCGCGTTTATGCCGCCGGGCGCCGACACCGTCATCCGCGTCGAGGACACCGACGCCGGCAGTGCGACGGTCGCCGTGCGCAAGGACCGCGACATCGGCAAGAACATCCGTCGCGCCGGCGAGGACGTGCGCGAGGGGGCGATCGCGATTCCCGCGGGCACGGCCATCGGCGCCGCACAGATCGGCGTGCTCGCGAGCATCGGATGCGCGATGCCGCGCGTGTACCGTCGCCCGCGCGTCGCCATCCTCGGCTCCGGCGACGAACTCGTCGAACTCGACGGATTCGCCGAGGTGCTTGCGGGCCGGCGGATCGTCAGCAGCAACCGCTACACGCTCGAGGCGCTGGTGCGGCTCAACGGCGGCGAACCGATCGCGCTCGGCCACGCGCCCGATTCGCTCGACGCGGTGCGTGCCCTGCTGCAGCGTGCGGTGGACGCTGCGCCCGATCTCATCGTGACCAGCGCCGGCGTCTCCGTCGGCGAACACGACCACACGCGCACGGCCATCGAGGCGATGGGCACGGCCCTCGACTTCTGGCGCGTGCGGATGCGCCCCGGCGCACCGCTCGGCTTCGGACGCGTGCAGGGCACTCCGTGGATCGGGCTTCCCGGCAATCCCGTGAGCGCGATGGTGACCTTCGAGCTCTTCGTGCGCCCGACCATCCGCCGGATGCTCGGCCACGCGCGGGTGCATCGTCGCCCCGTGCCCGTCGTGCTCGACGAGCCCGTGAGCATCGGGGCCAAGCTCACGCACTTCTACCGCGCCATCGTCGCGCCGGCCGAGGACGGTCGCCTGCACGCGCGCCTCACCGGCCCGCAGGGCTCGGGCATCCTCACGTCGATGTCGTTGGCCAACGCGCTGCTGATCGTGCCCGAGGACTCGACGACCGTACTCGCCGGTGAGACGCTGCAGGCCCTGCTGCTCGGTGAGGACGCTGCACTCAGCGAGCGCTTCAGCCTGTGAGTCTGCCGCCCAACGTTCCCGCGGAGCTCGCGCGCCGCTACACGCTGGCCACGCAGGACGTCGCGCTGCCGGGGCTGCCTGTCACGCTGCTCAAGCCGCGCAATTCGGACGACCTGATCTCCGAGGCCGACTACGTGCGCGACGAGCGCCTGCCCTATTGGGCGGACCTGTGGCCGTCGTCGGAGACATTGGCCGCGTTCATCCTCGAGCAGCGCCTGCGCCTGGCGATGGCACCCGCCCTCGCGCGGGCCGCCGCCGACGGCAGCGTGCCACGGGCCATCGAGCTGGGCTGCGGACTCGGGCTGCCGACGATCGCCGCGTTGCGCGTGGGCTTCGACGTGCTGGCCACCGACTACTACGACGACGCGCTGCCCTTCGCGGTGTTCAACGCCGAACACAACGTCGGCCTGCGCCCCGCGACGCGGATGGTGGACTGGACCGCGATGCCCGCCGACCTCGGCACGTTCGCGTTGGTGCTCGCCGCCGACGTGCTCTACGAGATGCGCTACGCGCCGATCCTGGCGGACGTCGTCGCGAAGGTCCTCGCGCCGGGCGGCGTGTTCCTGCTGGCGGACCAGGGCCGCATCGCGCTATCGTCGTTCCTCGAGGAGGCCGCCGCACGGGGGCTGGACTGGCACGCGGCCCTGCGCGTGGAGCCGCCTCCGGGTGTGGCGAAGCCGAGCATCACGGTCTACGAGCTGCAGTGGAGGTCGGCGTGAGCGACAAGATCTTCGGGACGATCATTACCATCGTGGTCTTTGCCGCCGCGATGTACGGTGTGCGCAAGGCCGGCGACGCGCTGCGCGACCAGATCAAGGGCGGGAAGAAATAGTGCACCGGCGCGCCGTGTCGTGTTGCCGCGGCGACGGCATCGTGCGGATCGGCGCTGTGACGGCGCTCGTGGCGGCCCTGGCCGCGCCGGCCGACGCGCAGGACCGCGCGCCGACGAACGCGGGACCCGACGTCCAACGCGCGGCGTGGATCGCCGGCTGCTGGGAACTGCGCAGCGGGGCGCGCGTCACGCACGAGCAATGGATGTCCCCCGCCGGCGGCGCGATGCTCGGAATGAGCCGCACGACGGTCCGCGACACACTGCGGGAGTGGGAGCATCTCTATCTCGGGCCCGTCGCCGGCGACGTGGCGTACGTCGCGCGTCCGTCGCGGCAAGCCGAGACGGCCTTCGCCGCGGTCACGCTCAGCGACACGTTGCTGCTGTTCGAGAATCCCGCGCACGACTTCCCGCAGCGCATCATCTACCGCCTGCGGGGCACGGACTCGCTCGTTGCGCGCATCGAAGGCGTGCGCGGCGGGCAGCTACGCGGCGTCGACTTCCCGATGCGCCGCGTCGCCTGCGCCGGCGGCTGAGCGCCAGAGCGCTCCGCCCCACCACGCGAAGATCGCGGTCCCCAAGACGGCCGCCGCCTGCGACGGCCAGGCCGCAGGCACGAAGGCCCGCGTCGCGATGCTTCCGGCGAAGGCCGCGACGATCGCCTGATACGACCACCAGGCCCACGGCGCGACGCGCGCGCCGATGCGTCCGTCGAGGAACATCGCCAGCAATGGCGCCAGCGCGAGGTAGTGCACGGCGGCAATCCCGATGTCGTGCCCGTAGGGCACGAGACCGCTGGCCATCGCGAGCAAGCCGATGCCCGCGGCCAGCCACGGCAGCGCGAGCCGCGCCGGCAGTGGCGACGCGCCGTCGGCGGGCCGCAGCGCGGATATCCACCACAGCGCGTAGCCGGCGAGCAATACGCGCATCGGCCAGGCGTCCCACACCCCCAGTGCCACGGCGCCGCCGAGTCCGAGCACGGCGACCAGCGGCGGCGCGCCGTGCCGAACGATGCCCCGCGCGACCAACGCACTCGGTGCGACAACCGTGAACATCAGCGCCGCCAGGAACGTCTGCACTGCGGCTGCCGAGAGCGCCGGGTCGCGCCGCAGCGATACCGCGATCACCGGGATCCACGCCAGCGAGAGCAGTGTACCGGGGAACACCAGCGTGACCAGGTCACCGCGCGCGCCCGCGCGCGCCACGCGCCAGGCCGCGAGGATCCACAGGATCGCCACCACCGTGCTGCCGACGATCGCCAGCACGCCATAGCCCGAGCGCAGGAAGCCGACCGTCGCGAGCACCGTCGCGCCGCCGTAGACCAGCGCCTCCGCCGCCGACAGCCCGCGGTGCCCGCGCACGCGCCACGCGTGCCAGGCCAACGGGATGAGCAGCGCGTAGTAGCCGAGGTGCGAATGCGCGTGCCGCGCGAAGGCGAAGGGCACCGCGTCCAGCGCGGCGTGGATCGGCACGCCGGCGAGGCGCCAACGGATCCACACGCCGAATGTCAGCGTCGCGAGCAAGCCCGCCGCGACGCGCTTCACGGAAGGCGCCGCACGCGATGCGCCGCAGGCCCCGCGACGCGACGCGCTGGTCTCACAGCCAGCGTCGCGCCTGGCCGAGGTAGCGCTCGTACTCCGCGCCGAACTTGCGGAACAGGTAGCTCTCCTCGCGCGCGATGATCCACGCATTCGTCGCGGCGATTGCCGGCACCGTCATCAGCAGCACGGCGAGCTTGTCCGCCCACAGCCCGATGCCCACCTGCAGCAGCGCGAAGCCGAGGTAGATCGGGTTCCGCGTCAGTGCGTAGGGCCCGTCGGTGACGATGGCTTTCGTCGGCTTCCACGGCCGCACGTCGGTGTGGTGCCGCTTCAACGCCAGCCAGGCCCACACCACCAGTGCCACGGCGAGGCCGCAGAAGATCACGCCCAGCCCGCCCCAGCGATCGGGCCGGGCCGGCATCGGCTTGATCCAGTCCACCGCGAAGCCGATGAGCATCGCCACCACGAACACCACCGGCGGCTTCACCGGGAGGCCCGGATGGTCCGGCGGCCGCCCGATCAGCGTCGCCAGCGCGTGGCGGTTTTGCGCCAGCGTCTGGCGCAGCACCGGCACCGCCGCCTTCTGATTGGCGAGCACGCTTTCCTGCTGGGCGACGTCGAGATCGGAGCCGGTGCCAGCCTGCAACCGCTGGCGGATGGCGTCGAGCACGCGCTGGGCGTTGGCGATGTTGTTGCTGGCGATGCGGATACGGTCCTGCGTCGCCAGCACCTGGAAATAAGCGGTCGCGACCGCCGCGAAGGCCGTCAGCGCCACCACGTCGTGGTCG
>CAZYQM010000078.1:5252-9104 GCA_964649965.1 uncultured Gemmatimonas sp. | reverse complement strand
TCGTCCCTTTTTCCCGAGTGAACCACTGATGCGTGCGACCCGATTCGCCCTCTGGGCCCTGGTGTTCCTGCCGCTGGGCCTGCAGGCCCAGCGTGCGATGCAGCCCAACGACTGGCATCGACTCACGAACGTCTCCCAGCCGGCGATGTCGCCCGACGGACGGATCGTGGCCTTCACCGTGACCACGGTGAACGAGCGCGAGAACAAGCGCCACCAGGAAGTGTGGGTCGTGCCGAGCGCCGGCGGCGATCCCGTGCGCTACACGGCGCCGGGCTTCGAGAGCAGCAACCCGCGCTTCTCGCCGGATGGCAAGTACCTGCTGTTCTCGTCGCAACGCCCCGGCGGCCGCGGCAACACCTGGGCCATCCGGATGGATGCGCCGAGCGGCGAGGCCACGCAGCTCGAGGACTATCCGAGCGGCAGCTGGCCGCGCGACGGCAAGTTCGCCGTGTTCACGGCGCCGGCCGCGGCGGATTCGGCGCCCGCGCGCAGCGGTGCAGATCCCTTCGCGCGGATGCAGCCGACCGCGCGTCCGCCCTTCGGCGCGATCACCAAGCCGGTGGTGCCGGAGCGCTTCGACGGCCGCCACATCGTCCAGCAGCGCTACAAGGCCAACGGCCCGGGCTTCCTGCCCGGCCCGCGCACCGCGCCGCAGGTGCGGCCGCAGCAGCTGTACACGCAGGCGCCGGGCGCCGAGCGCGTGCAGCTGACCAACACGGCGTACTCGCATCGCAGCGCCGTCGTCAGCCCCGACGGCCGCTGGATCGCCTTCATCGCCGACGTGGACCTGCGTCCCGATACGCTCGTGCAGGCAATCAACGATTCGCTGTCGCGCCTGCCGTACGACCGCGCGCGTGACGAAGCCCCGCGCAACGATGCCGACATCTATGTCATTCCCGTGGCCGGCGGCACGCCGCGCAAGGTCGCGACGCTGATGGGCAGCGAGTCGGGCGTCACCTGGTCGCCCGACGGACGGCAGCTGGCGTTCGTGCACCGCGAGGCCCGCACGGCGCAGGCGCGCCTGATGGTCATCCCGGTGGCCGGCGGACAGCCGACGAACCTCACGCCGAGCTGGCGCTACGAGCCGTCGGGGATGGAGTGGCTGCCGAGCGGCGAGATCGCCGTGTGGGCGGACATCGGCGGCTCCAGCGGCCTCTTCCACGTGAACCCGCGCAACGCGCAGATGCGCGAGGTGCTCGGCGGGCGCCGCAAGATGAACGGCTTCTCGTTCGACGCGACGGGGCGCAGCGTGGCCTATGTGGCGACCAGCGTCTCCAAGCCGACCGAGCTGTTCATCGCCGGCGCGGACGGCCGCAACGAGCGGAAGCTCACGAGCTTCAACGATGCGCTGAACCGCGAGGTTGCCTGGAGCGACGCCGAGCGCTTCACCTACAAGTCGGTGGGTGACGTCGAGATCGAAGGCTGGCTGATGAAGCCCTTCGGCTACGAGGCGGGCAAGAAGTATCCGCTCGTGCTCTACATCCACGGCGGCCCGCACTCGCAGTACGGCGAGCAGTGGTTCGACGAGACGCAGAACCTCGCCGCCGCCGGCTTTATGGTGCTCTACACCAACCCGCGCGGGTCCAGCGGCTACGGCGCGGACTTCACGTACAGCACGCGCGGCCGCTGGTTCGCCGAGGACTACGAGGACCTGATGAAGGCGGTGGACATCGCCGCCGCACGGCCCGACGTGGACTCGACGCGGATGGGCGTCACCGGCGGCTCCTACGGCGGCGTGATGACCGCCTGGGTCACCGTGAAGACCAACCGCTTCAAGGCGGCGCAGGCCGACCGGATGATCTCCAACTGGTGGAGCTGGTACGGCACCTCGGACGCGCAGGGCCTGACGGAGTTCGAGTTCTACGGCCGTCCCTGGGACAATCCGGCGATGTACGACTCGCTCTCGCCGATCCGCTACGTGCGCAACGTGCAGACGCCGACGTTCATCCTGCAGTCGGAAGAGGACCATCGTACGCCGATGACCGACGCCGAGCAGTGGTTCGCGGCGCTGGTGCGCCAGGGCGTGCCGGTGGAGTTCGTGCGCTATCCGCGCTCGACCCACGATCTCTCGCGCACGGGCGAGCCGTGGCTGCTCGTGGACCGGCTTGGCCGCCTGCGCGATTGGTTCGGCCACTGGCTGAAGCCGTAACGCCGGGCCATCTTCAGGCGTTCTGCAGGCGTTCCCCCGCAGGTTCCCTCATCCCCCGGACAGAGACCTGATGTCTGACAACAAGGAAGAATGGGGCAGTAAACTCGGCGTGATCCTCGCGGTCGCGGGATCCGCCGTGGGCCTCGGCAACTTCCTCCGCTTTCCCGGCCAGGCGGCCGCGAACGGCGGCGGCGCCTTCTTGATTCCGTACTTCACGGCCCTCGTGCTGCTCGGCCTGCCGATCGGCTGGGCGGAGTGGACGATGGGTAAGTACGGCGGCAAGAAGGGCCTGCACGGGGCGCCGATGATTATGGGCGCCATCGGCAAGGGACGCCTCGCGCGCTATCTCGGCGTGCTCGGCGTGCTCATCCCGCTCGGCGTGAGCACGTACTACGTGTTCATCGAGACCTGGACCTTCGCGTACTTCCTCAAGTACATCAGCGGCGGCATCGGCATCGATGCGACGGCGTCCATCGCCGAGCAGACGGCGCAGTCGGGGTCGTTCTACACGATGATCACCGGCGCCGACGGCGACGGAATGCTGTTCACCGGCGATTCCAAGTTCACGGTGATCAGTTGGATCGTCGTGTTCGTGGTGAATATGTTCTTCGTGTTCCGGGGCCTGTCGAAGGGCATCGAGAGGTTCGTGTCGTACGCGATGCCGGTGATGGCGGTCTGCGCGCTGATCGTCCTCATCCGCGTGCTCACGCTCGGCACGCCGGACCCGAACCTGCCGGACCAGAACGTCGTGAACGGGCTCGGCTATATGTGGAACCCAGACTTCTCGGCGCTCGGGAACTTCCAGACCTGGCTGGCGGCGGCGGGGCAGATCTTCTTCTCGCTGTCGGTGGGCTTCGGCGTGATCATCAACTACGCCTCTTATATGAAGGCGAAGGATGACGTGGCGCTGTCCGGGCTCACGGCGAGCGCGACGAACGAGCTGTTCGAAGTCGGCTTCGGCGGGATGATCACGCTGACCGCGGCCTTCGTGTTCCTCGGCCTGAGCGGCACGGCGGGCGCGGTGGCGACCGGCTCCTTCGGCCTCGGCTTCAACACGCTGCCGGTGGTGTTCGCGCAGATGGGCGCGTTCGAGAACGTGATCGGCGCGATCTGGTTCCTGATGCTCTGGCTGGCGGCGATCACGAGTTCGCTGTCGATGTACGCGCCGGCGACCGCGCACCTGAAGGAGGCGACGAACTGGTCGCACGGCAAGTCCACGTCGGTGATCGCCATCATCGGCACCATCGGCGCGGTCCTCACGCTGTGGTTCACGGCGGGCGGTGCCTTCTGGAGCACGGTGGACTTCTGGGTCGGCACGTACCTGATCTTCGTGCTCGCGATGGTGCAGATCATCTACTTCGGCTGGGTGTTCGGCATCGAGCGCGGCTGGAAGGAGCTGCACCAGGGCGCGTCCATCCAGGTGCCGGCGGTCTTCAAGGTGATTATGAAGTACATCGCGCCGGCCTACCTGATCATCGTCTTCGTCGGCTTCACGCTGCAGAACTTTATGCCGTCGCTGCAGGCGTCGTGGGCGAACACCGGCTCGCGCGTGGCGATGCTCACCATCGCGGCGATCCTGGCGTACCTCGTGGTCGTGACCTACATCGGCGAAAAGCGCCTCCGCGCCGCCGGCGTGGACATCGACGACAACAACCCTGCGGACGGAGGGAACTGAGCGATGACGACCTTTGGCTGGATCTTTA
>CAZYQM010000078.1:0-5242 GCA_964649965.1 uncultured Gemmatimonas sp. | reverse complement strand
GTCTGGGGCGGGGCGTTCTGGTGCTTCAAGAAGGTGCTGCAGACGCCGGAAGAGGAGAAGGTGCCGATCGGCTTCGGGCCGTGATGGCGTAACTGCGGTCACCACGAAGGCACGAAGGGCTACGCGATGTACTCACGGCCCCGCAAAGCCAAGAAGACTTCTTCTTGAGCGTTGCGGGGCCGTGAGATTGCAGCGGCTCCCTTCGTGCCTTCGTGGTGAAGTGCCGTTCAGTCCTTCCGGTGCGGCACCTCCGTCACGCCACCGGACACGATGAACGACAGCACGTCCGAGCTCGGCGCGTCGAGCGCCGTCACGCGCGTGGCGGGCACGACGACGAGCTGCCCCGCGAAGTTATAGGACTGCGGGAAGTACACGGCGACGTCCTCGGCCAGGCCGAGCTCCGCCAGCGACTGCTGCGTGATGAAACCGAAGGTGCGCACGGCGCCGTCCGCGCTGAGCGCCACCAGCACCGGCCGGTCGAAGCGCCGCTTCTCGCCGACGAAGGCGTCCAGCAGGTCCTTGGTCGCGTTGTAGAGGATGCGCACGAAGGGCAGGCGGTCGAGCATCCGCTCCATCCGCTCGACCATCGTGTTCCACAGGAAGTTCGCGCCGAGGAAGCCGACCAGCGTGATTCCCGCGAGGGTGATCAGCAATCCGGCGCCGGGGATCGGCAGGCCGAGCCAGCCGTCGATGGACTTGAGCACGACCCAGCAGACGGCGATCGTGACGGCCAGCGGGACCGTGAGCACGAGGCCGCGGAGGAAGTACGAGACGAGGTGGCGCATCGGCGTCCTGAACGGCAGGGGGAGGAAACGCGTATCTTGGCAGACGTCCGAGCCAAGATAACCCGAACCGTCCCGCCGATGCATTTCCGAACCATCGCCCGCCGGACCGCGCGTACGCTCGCGTTCCTCCTGCTCCTGCCGACCCTCGCCTCCGCCCAGGGCGAGCGCAAGGTCCTCACGCAGGACAGCTATGACCTCTGGCGCAGCATCCTCCAGCCGACGCTCTCGCCGGACGGCCGCTGGGCCGTGTACACGGTCTCACCCACCGTCGGCGACGGCTCGCTCGTCGTGCGCGCCACGACCGGCAGCGCCGAGTGGACATTCCCGCGCGGCTCCACCGGACGTCCGCTGCAGAGCGTGAGCGGCCAGGCGTTCTCGCCGCAGGCGGCGCGGGTCACCGGTGACTCCAAGTACGTCGTCTTCCTGCGCTATCCGTCCAAGGCGGCGCTCGACTCCGCGCGTGCGCGCCGTGCGCGGCCGGCCGACCAGCCCAAGTCGGCGCTGGGCATCGTCGCCCTGCCGGACGGGCGCCTGACCGAGATCGAGAAGGTGCGCGGCTTCGCCGTCGCGCGCGATGGCGGACGCTTCGTCGTGTATCAGCCCGAGGCCGATTCCGCCGCGGCGCCGGGCGGGAATCGCAACGGCGCGCGCGGGGGCAGTGATTCCACCGCACGGCCGCCGCGTCGCAAGGATTCCGGCAATGCGCTCGTCATTCGCGAGCTGGCCACCGGAACGGAGACGCGGATCGAGAACGTCAGCGCCTACGAGCTGCACGACAGCGAGCGTTGGCTCGCCTACGCACGCGCCGGCGCCGACTCGCTGGGCATCGACGGCGTGTACCTGCGCGACCTCGCGACGGGCACGGAGACGGCGCTCAAGGTCGCGACGGGGAACTATCGCTCGCTGGCCTTCGACGAAGCCGGCACGCAGCTGGCGTTCATCACCGACGCGGATTCGTGGAGCGCGGAGACGGCGCGCTTCGCCGTGTATCACGCGGCGCTGAGCGGACCGCGCAGCCGGCCGGGGCCGCAGCAGGCGCTGCGCGTCGTCTCCGCCGCCGACGTGGCGGAGGGGATGCAGGTCGCCGAGCGCAGCCGCCTGGCCTTCGTGAAGAGCGGCGCGGCGTTCACGTACGGCGTGTCGCGAGCGCCGCTGGACTCGATTCCCGCCGATTCGCTGGCGGACAAGGCCGTCGTGGACCTCTGGCACTGGCAGGACGCGCGGCCGCAGCCGATGCAGAAGCTGCAGGCCGGCCAGGACCGCAACCGCCAGTACACGGCGGTCTATCACGTCGCCGCGAAGCAGTCGCGGCAGCTGGGAGCGCCGGACTTCCCCAACGTCTCGCTGTCGGATGATGGGCGCACGGCGCTGGCGAACACGAACGTGCCCTACGAGCTCGACGCGATCGCCGGCGACGGCGGTACGGACATCAACGTGATTGACGCGCGCAGCGGCACGGTGCGCCGCGTCGCGACGAAGGTGCGCGGCGGCGGACAGATGTCGCCGGGCGGCAAGTACGTCACCTGGTGGAACGACGGCAAGTGGCAGGTGCACGACATCGCGGCGAACCGCACGCGTGAACTCGTGACGGGCGTCAGCGGCGTCTCCTTCCAGGACGAGACGCACGACACGCCGAGCGAGCCCGGCCCGTACGGACTCGGAGGCTGGACCGCCGGCGATGCGGCCGTGCTCGTGTACGACGCCTTCGACGTCTGGGAGGTGGATCCGGCCGGCGCGCGCGCGGCCCATAACCTCACCGACGGCGCCGGCCGCCGTGACAGCATCACCTTCCGCGTCGTGGACTTCGATCCCGACGCCGATCACATCGATCCGGCGGCGCCGCTGTACCTGCGCGCCTTCGACAACCGCAGCAAGGATGCCGGCGTCTACCGCGACCGCGTGGGCGGCAATGCCGCGCCCGAGCGTCTCGTGATGGCGCCGAAGAGCTGGCCGGTGCTGCAGCGCGCGCGCAACGCCGAGCAGTTCCTCGTGGCGCGCGCTGACTTCCGCGAGTATCCCGACCTGTGGACCGGCGGGCGGCTCGACCAGCTGGCGCGCATCTCGAACGCGATGCCCGAGCAGGCGGAGTACGCCTGGGGCAACGTGCGCCTGCACAAGTGGCTCAACAGCGACGGCGTGCCGATGGAAGGCCTGCTGTTCACGCCCGAGGGCTTCGACCCCACGCGCAAGTACGCGATGGTCGTGTACTTCTACGAGCAGCTCTCGCAGAACCTGCACCAGTACGTCCGTCCGGCGGGCCGCAACATCATCAACCCGACCGTGTACACGTCGCTGGGCTACGTGGTGTTCTTCCCGAACATCCACTACACGCCGGGCTATCCGGGCCCCAGCGCGGTGAAGAGCATCGTGCCGGGCGTGCAGTCGCTGATCGCCGAGGGCTTCGTGGACGCGAAGCGCGTCGGCATCGGCGGCCAGTCGTGGGGTGGCTACCAGACCAACTACATCATCACGCAGACGAACATCTTCGCGGCCGCGGTGCCGAACGCGACGGTGGTGAATATGACCTCGGCGTACGGCGGCATCCGCTGGGGCAGCGGCGTCGAGCGCGCGATCGTGAACTACGAGCGCGGGCAGAGCCGCATCGGCGGCTCGCTTTGGGAGTATCCGGAGCGCTACATCGAGAACTCGCCGCTGTTCTTCCTCGACCGCGTGACGACGCCGGTGCTGTTTATGGCGAACGACAATGACGGCGCGGTGCCGTGGTACCAGGGCATCGAGTTCTTCGTCGCGATGCGTCGCCTGGGCAAGGAGGCGTATATGCTCAACTACAACGGCGACGAGCACAACCCGCGGAAGTACGCGAACCAGAAGGACATCGACCGCCGGATGCAGGAGTTCTTCGCGCACCACCTGCTCGGGGCGCCGAAGCCCGACTGGATGGAGCGGGGCATCCCGTTCCTCGAGCGGGGGCGCGATCAGCTGAACCGCTGATCGATCTAACCACGGAGACGCAGAGGCACGGAGACTACTGGAGAATGTCTTTGGGGGCTCGCACCGATCTTTCGGTGCGAGCCCCTAAAGCGTTCCAGTTCCTGCCGTTGCCGTCTCCGTGCCTCTGTGTCTCCGTGGTAAACGCAGTTCCGCCAAGCGCTCAGCGCGTGCCGGTCTCCGCCGCCGGCACGGTCTGCAGGTACTTCCAGATCGCGGTCATCTCCACCGGCGTCATCAGCTTGGTCGCGCCGACGGGCATCACCGGGTGCAGCGTGGTGCCGTCGGGCCGCGTGCCGGTGGTCAACGCGCGCACGAAGGCCTCGTAGTCGTAGGCGGCGAGGCCCGTCGGCGTGAGGTTCGACGCGTGCGGCCAGTCCGGCGGCGCGCCGCCGATGGGACCGCCCGAGAAGTTCGCCGCGTGGCAGCCCGAGCAGCCGCCACTCGCGAGGTAGCGCCCGTACTCGACCGTCGAGTCCGGCGTCACCGACGCCACGACCTCGTCGCGATGCGTCACCGAGTTTGCGGGGAACAACGGCATCTTGCCCGTCGCAAAGAGCACGCGCGCCAGGGGGCCGATGCGGTTCGGCGGCAGTTCGCGGTCCACCGGCGCGACGGTGCGCAGGTACGCGATCAGCACGCCGACGTCCTCGTCCGACAGCAACTGGTATTCGTGCGAGGGCATCAGGACGAGACGGCGTCCATCCTTGGCGACGCCGTGGCGAATGGCGCGCTCGATGTCGGCATCGCTCATCCCGGCGAGCTTGCCGCCGCGGCCCGTCGTGATGTTCGGGCCGGAGAGCCGCCCGATGGGGCCGTTGTCCACCATCGTCCGGCCACCGTAATCCTCGCCGTGGCAGTCGGCGCACTTGGCCAGCGCCTTCATCACGTGCTCGCCGCGGGCGATGGACGCCGAGTCGGTCGGGGCGGTGAACGGATGCGTGGGGTCGTCCACGGTGGTCGTGAGCTCGCCGTTCGACCAGGCATACAGGCCGACCGCGCCGGCACCGAGCAGGACGACGAGGCCGCCGGCGGCGATCGCCGCGTACTTCAGGGGAGTCTTCATTGTTGGATCGTTCCTCTTAGGGGGGTGGGACGAACGCTCCTACGGGACAAGCTGGACAGAAGTTGCGCCGGTCCGAGCGCCGCAGCGAGTCCCCCGGATTCCGCGCCGCGAGTACCCCCCGGCGGCCAAATCCCGTATTGTTCACCCCCTATGGCATCCACGTCCCGCCCCGAGTCCGCCGCGTCCGCGGCCACGCCCAAGCCGCCCGCCGAACCGCAGCCCTGGTCCGTCGAGCGCGCCAAGGCGCTCTACAACATCGAGGGCTGGGGCGACGGCTTCTTCGACGTCAACGAGAGGGGGCGCGTCGTCGTCCGTCCGGACAAGGATCAGCCCGAGCGCACGCTGGACCTCTTCGAGCTCGCCCACGACCTCGAGGCGCAGGGCGTCGGCCTGCCCGTGCTGCTGCGCTTCTCCGAGATCCTCAAGGCGCGCATCGAGATGC
>CAZYQM010000077.1:0-9246 GCA_964649965.1 uncultured Gemmatimonas sp. | reverse complement strand
TGTGCGGAGTGCGCCGGTGTGCGCGGCGCACCGGGCGCGGTCGCCGCGCGCTGAGGGTCCCGCGGCGAGCGGCGCTTCGCGACGATCAGCCCCGCGCCGCGAGCGTTCGCAGCGCGGAGACCAGGCGGTCCGCGTCCGCCGGCGTGTTGTAGAGCGCCGGCGTGACGCGCACGCAGTCGCCCTTGGCGAGCCCCGACCGCGCGACGGTGAAGATGCCGAACTCCTCGGTGAGCGTGGGTGCGAGCTGCGCATTGAACGCACGGTTGCCGTTGCCGCGCAGGCGGAAGCTGGTGATCGCGCCGACGAGCTGCGGATCGTTCGGCGTGAGTACGTCCAACCCGTCGATGCGGCGTGCGGGTTCCGCCCAGCGATCGCGCAGGTAGCGCAGGCGGGCCGCCTTGCGTGCGACGCCGATGCGATCCTGGAAGTCGAGCGCATCGGGCACGGTCATCACGGCGGCGAAGTCCGTGGTGCCGGTGTGGATGCGACTGTCAATGCGGTCGAGCGGACCGTCGTCGCCGTGCGCTCGGTCAACGCGATCGAGCGCGTCGCGGCGGATGTAGAGCGCGCCCACGCCCACCGGCGCTCCCACCCACTTGTGCAAGTTCACGCCGATGAAGGGCGCGCCGAGGTCCGGCAGCGCGAGCGGCACCTGCCCGAACGAATGCGCGGCATCCACCACGCAGTCGATGCCGCGCGCCTGGGCGAGCTCCGCGATCGCCCGCACCGGATGCAGCAGGCCGGTCTTGTTGTTGGCGTGCGTGAGCAGCAGCAGCTTCGTGCGCGGATGCGCGTCGAAGGCACGCGTGTACGCCTCAAGGATGCCCGTCCGCGAGGCCGGCTCGGGAATGTCGAGCGTCGCCACCGTCGCGCCCTGCCGCGCGGCCAGTGCGTTCATCGCCATCTGCATCGCCGGATAATCGAGATCGGCGTACATCACGGTGTCGCCGCGTCCGACCCGGTTGTACTGGCCGATCAGCGTCTGCAGCGCCTCGGTGGCGTTGCGCGAGAAGGCGAGTTCGCCGGCATCCACGCCGAGCGCCGCCGCCGCGCGCGCGCGCGAGGCCTGCGCGAGGGCGGGGAAGGCGCGTCGCGCGAAGTATGAGCTTTCGCGATTCACGCGATCGATGTTGCGGTGGTACGCCGCGAGCACCGGCGCGGGCATCATCCCGAAGTAGCCGGCCTCGAGGTTCGTCACCTCGTCCGTGACGGCGTACTGCGCGGCGACTTCGCGCCAGTAGGCTTCGTCCTGCGCGACCTGCGCGGGATCGCCGGTCGGCGGCGTCGGCAACGCCCGGCGGTGCGACAGCAGCGCAGCAGCCCGCGCGCGCAGCTGTGGGTCGGCGGATGGGCCACCGATCGTGGCCGGCAGGGCGAGCGCCGCCGAGGCGACGGCGCTGCGGCGGAGGAAATCGCGGCGGGTGGTCATCCCGG
Source organism: uncultured Gemmatimonas sp. (assembly GCA_964649965.1). Taxonomy (GTDB): domain Bacteria; phylum Gemmatimonadota; class Gemmatimonadetes; order Gemmatimonadales; family Gemmatimonadaceae; genus Pseudogemmatithrix. The sequence continues at coordinate 7,812 of CAZYQM010000077.1, read as the reverse complement.
GAAACTACCGCGTTCGCCGCCCGACCGACGAACCAAGCGGGCGGCACCCGGGCCGCCACGCGTGCAGTGAACTGGCGGAGAGGCGGTGAAAGGACAGATTCCATCGGATGCACGCCGCATCCATCGATCCGCGCAGGCGAGCGCCGCGCAGAGCCTACGCTTGGCTTCTCGCATTGCTGCTCGTGTCGGCTCCGCTCGAGGCCCAGTCACCGCCGCGCACGACCTACGCGGCGCCCAACCCGATGTTCCTCGTCGGCCGCGACGAACCGCTGGCCTGCTCGCCCGTACCGCCGCAGGACTGGCATCGCGAGCAGGGCATCGCGCGGCAGTTCATCTTCCAGCTGCCAAGCACACGACGCAGCGGGCAGGTCGGTGCCGCCGCAAACGGCACCGCTCGCTATCTATTAGTGAGCCTCGAGAGTCCCGGAACCCGCGGGATCGAACGCTACGCGGCAAGCCTTCGCTTCGCGGGCAACGGGCGGATGGAAGTCGGGCGGCAGTCGTGGGAGTTCACCGACGCCCAGACGAACCAGACGCAGTCCAACACCACGGGACTCCGCGACGACGAGGGCGTCGCCGCGCTCGGCTTTGCGCGTGACCTGTTGGCGCGCTGCGGTCGCTGACCGTCCGCAGCGCGCCCGCCAGGCCCTCCTACTCCCGAGTGCCGCTCACGGCCCCGAGCGTCGCGAGCATCTGCCGGTAGTACGCTTCCTGCTCTCGCTGCAGCCCCGTCAGCGGCGCGACTTCGTCCTGCGCGCCGCCGTAGAGCCGCTGCGCGCGCGAGGCCAGTTCCGACGTCTCGCGTACGAGTTCCTGCGCCGCGGTGCGCCGTGCCGCCGGCGCGTTGGCCGGCAAACCTCGCAACGCCGCCTGCGCGCGCTGGGCCAGCGCGCGCGTGTCCTGCCGCAGGCGATGCAATCCGCGCATCGTCTCCACCCAGGCACGCCGCACGTCCGCCGCCACCGTGATGCGCGGATCCTCACGCACCTCGAGGCTGCCCGTCGCGATCTGGCCGCCTGATGTCACGCGCAGTTCATAGGTCCCGACGTGCACGAACGGTCCGCCCTCAGCGTATCGCAGGTCCCACACCACGCGGTTCACGCCGGCCTTCGGCTCGCGTACCTCGATGCGCGCGACCTCTGCGCCACCGCGCTCGTGCACGGTCACGGTCGCGGGACCGGCCGTCTTCAGGTAGATGTCGATGATCCCGCCCTCCGGCGGGTTCTCGCCGCGATAGAACAGGTCGCCGACGTGTCCCAGCGCGCCGCGATAGCGGATCTGCTCCGCCGGCCGCGTCGAGAACACGTGCACCGGACGCTGGGCCACGGCCGGCGTGAGTTCGCGCAGCGCCGCGACGTGATCGAGGATCCAGATGCCGCGCGAGTGCGTGCCGAGCACGAGGTCGTGCTCGCGCGGATGGATGAAGAGATCGTTGTGCGCCATCAGGGGCATCTGCCCGCGCAGCTCGGCCCAGCTGCGGCCGCGGTCGTTGCTCCAGAACAGTCCGAGCTCGGTGCCGAGGAACAGCAGGGCCGCGTTGCGCAGGTCCTCGCGCAGCACGCGGGCCACGCGCTTGGCTGGGAGCCCGCCGTCAATGCGACGCCAGGTGCGGCCGTCGTCGTCCGTCACGTACACGTAGTTGCCGAAGTCGCCGTTGCGGTAGTCGTTGGCGACGACGTACACGCGGCCATCCGCGTGCCGCGACACTTCGATGCCGTTAATCACCGAGCCGCGCGGCAGGCCGGGCATCCGGTCGGCCATCTCCGTCCACGTGCGCCCGTCGTCGCCGCTGCGCTGCACGTTGCCGTCGTCGGTGCCGACCCACAGCACACCCTTCCGCCGCGGCGACTCGGCGATCGCGCTCACCGTCGGCCAGTAGGGTACGCCATCATCGAGCGAGCGCGACTCGGCCGTCGGCATCTGGCCCATAATCGGCAGCGTGCGCCGGTCGATGCCCTTGGTGCGATCGCCGAGCGCGATCCAGGTGTTGCCGCGATCGGGGCTCTTCCAGAGGACATTCGTGCCCACGTACAGCGTGCGCGTGTCGTGCGGCGAGATCAGGATCGGCGAGTCCCAGTTGGCCGGCGCCATCGCGTTGCCCAGCCGCTGCTCGGGTGCGCTGCGGTCGCCCCAGGTGGTCCAATTGCGGCGGGCGGAGATGGCGCCCGTCGGATCGCCCGGGCGGATCCCGCGCTCTTCGCCCGTGCGCAGATTGATGCGCGAGATGCCGAGGAACTGCGAGGTGGAGTAGAGCGTCGTGTTGTCGGTGGTGTCCACCACGTTCGAGAAGCCATCGCCGCCGCCCCACTTGATCCAATCGGCGTTCGTGATGCCCTCGCTGCGGTACGTCGCCGACGGACCGGCCCAGGAGCCGTTGTCCTGCAGGCCGCCGTACACGCGGTAGGGCTTCTGCATATCGAAGCTCACGCGGTAGAACTGCGACACCGGCAGGTCGGCGATGAACAGCCAGGTCTGCGCCTGGTCGTAGCTGATGCCGATGCCGCCGTCGTCGGCCTTGATGAGATGCCGCGGGTTGGCGGGGTTGACCCACATAAAGCGATCGTCGCCGTGCAGCGATTGCCGCAGGCTGCGCGAGGTCTTGCCGCAGTCGGTGGACGTCGAGAAGAAGTTCATCATATAGATCCGGCAGGAATCCACCGGATCCACGATCACCTGGCTGGCGTACATCGGCCGCGGATTCCAGGTGCTCTGCTGCGTCCAGGTCTCGCCGCGGTCTTCTGAGCGGTAGAGGCCGGCGAGCGGCTCCTCGTAGGCCGTGGATGCCGTGTAGCGCAGGCCCTGCTCGACGCTCACATAGACGATGCGCGGGTCGGCGCGGAAGATCGCGATGCCGATGCGGCCGTAGTCACCGGCCGGCAGGCCGTTGGTGAGTTTGCGCCAGGTGTTGCCACCGTCGGTGGACTTCCACAGCGCGCTGCCCGGGCCGCCGCCGTCGAAGCCGAAGCTTGTGCGCCGACGCTGGTACGACGCAGCGTACAGGATGTTCGGATCGCTCGGATCCATCGCGACATCCGAGACGCCGGTGTTCGCGTCCACGTGGAGGATGCGTTGCCAGGTCGCGCCACCGTCGCGCGTGCGGTAGAGGCCGCGCTCCTCGTTCGCGTTCCAGAGCTCGCCCATCGCGGCGACGTACGCGACCTGCGTGTTCTCGGGGTGCAGCACGATGCGTCCGATGTGGGCCGAGGCCCGGAGCCCGACGTTGCGCCAAGTCGCGCCGCCGTCGCGCGAGAGATAGACGCCGTCACCCCAGCTGGAACTCTGGCGGTTGGCGCGCTCGCCGGTGCCCAGCCACACGATGCTCGTGTCGCGCTGGTGCAGCGCGATGGCGCCGATGGAGTGCGTGCCTGCGTCGTTGAACAGCGGGGTGAACGTCGTGCCGTTGTTCGTCGTCTTCCAGAGTCCGCCGGTGGATGTGGCTGCGTAGAACACGTGCGGCGCCTGCTCGAACACTGCGAGGTCCACGAAGCGTCCGGACATCGCGGCAGGGCCGATCGTGCGGAAGCGCAGGCCGTCGGTCATGGCGCGGCTCGGGGTCTGTGCGGCGAGCGGTGCGCTCAACGCGACGGCGGTGACGGCGAGGAGCGCGCGGCGGAGTGAAAGCGAAGTCATCATCGAGGCAGGTCCTTGGGACGGGGATGAAGCGACGGGTCACACCGACAACGCAGCGGTGGGACGCGATGTTGGCAATCTGCACCCGCTTAGCGCTTTGCGCCGCCCGTAGCGTCGCGCGCGAGGATGTCCTGCACATCCTCGTCCTCCAACTGCGCGAAGTCCTGGTACCACTCGCCGACGCTGAAGAACGGCATCGGCGTGGCGAGGCAGACGCAGCGGTCCGCCTCCGCCGAGAGGGCGGCGCAGGCTTCGGTCGAGGCCACCGGCACCGCCACCACGATCTGGGCCGCCTGGCGCCGCCGCAGCGAGAGCACCGCGGCGCGCATCGTGCAGCCCGTGGCCATCCCGTCGTCCACGACGATTGCGCAGCGGTCGGCGACGTCGAGCGGCGGGCGGTTCCGGCGGAACGCCGCCTCGCGACGGGCGAGCTCGAGTTCCTCGCGTTGCGCGGCGCGTGCGATCTCGCCCGGCGTGACGACCGCGGCGGCGATGGTCTGATGGTCGAGCACCTGCGCACCGCCGCTGGCGATGGCGCCCATCGCCATCTCGGGTTGGCCGGGCAGTCCGAGCGTGCGTACCGTCAGGACGTCGAGCGGCGCGCGCAGGGCGCGCGCGACGACTGCCGCGACGGGAACGCCGCCGCGCGGCAGACTGAGGACGAGCACGTCCGGGCGGCCGGCGTACTCACGCAGCGCCTCGCCAAGACGCGCACCGGCGTCGTGGCGGTCGCGCAGTCGCGGGAATGCGTCAGGGCTGTGCGACAAGCGCGCCGGGGCGTGAGATGCCCTCGACGACCCGCTCGACCAGCGCCGGGTCGTGCGGCCCCACGGCAAGCACGAGATCCGCCTGGGCGACGACGCCCACGACCGCGCCGCTGCGATCCAGCACCGGCAGGCGACGCACCTGGTGGCGACGCATCTTCTCACCGATCTCGGACAGCGTCGCATCGGCCGTGACCGTCACGAGCGCGTCGCGCGTCATATGCTCGTGGACCTTCGCGGTGCTGCCGTGTCCGCGCGCGACGCCGCGCACGACGATGTCGCGGTCGGTGATCACGCCGACGAGCCGCGACGTGCGGCCCTCCACGACGGGGAGCATCCCCACGTTGCGATCGCGCATCAGTGACGCCGCCGCTTGCAGCGTGTCGTCGGCCGCGATGACGGCCGGTGCGGGAGACATCAGTTCGGTGGCGTTCATCGTTCCTCCCGGGTTGGACGCGGGAGGCCGCGCCTCACCGCTCTCGTCAGTTCCCGACGATGCGTCCGCTCGAGACGTCGCGCAGTCAAGGAATTGCCCCGTCCGTGTCGGGAGGCGGCATCAGGACTTCGCTGAGGGAAAACCCGCGGCGTAAATCGGGAAGTTTCCCGATACTCCGTCGCAGCTCGCGGTGGCACATTAATCGCGCGTCCGAAGACGGTTGCTTCGGGCGGATTCTTCCCGCGGGACGCCGTCGGAAGGACGCACACGGGATACGACACCCGTGGGCAGGCTGTGAGGCCGCTGGACACAGCCGACGTCCCCGCGCAATCGGGGGCACCTGAGTCGGGACCGTCCGACGAGGGCAAGAGTGACGGCCGGGCCACGCATCTCGTGGCGCGTCGAAACAGATGACCGGCACTCGCCAGCGAGAATGGGCCCCTCCACCGCAGTGATGCTACGGTGGAGGGGCTCATCCGCGTCCTGCGCCGCTGTCCCGCGCAGCCATAGATTCCCGGGATGCGCATCCGCTCACTCGCCCTCGTGGCTGCCGCTGCGCTGAGTAGCGCGTCGTCGACCCTCGCTCCTCTCGGCGCCCAGACGCCGCCACGCAAGGCGGTGTTCATCATCCTCGACGGCATCCCCGCCGACGTGATCGAGCGCGTCCACACGCCCGCCCTCGATGCCATCGCGGCGCAGGGCGGCTACACGCGCGCCCACGTCGGTGGCGAGCTCGGGGGAGCGACGCAGACGCCCACCGTCTCTGCGCCGGGCTATATGAGCCTCATCACCGGCACCTGGGTCAACAAGCACAACGTGCGCGGCAACAGCAACCAGGCGCCGAACTACGAGTACTGGAATCTCTTCCGCATCGTCGAGACCGCCGATCCGTCGCGACGCACCGCGCTCTTCTCGACCTGGACCGACAACCGCACCGTGCTCATCGGGCTCGGTCGCCCCGACGCCGGCGGCTTCACCATCGACCACGTCGTGGACGGCTTCGAGCGCGACACGTTCGCATTCCCGCACGACCGCGCGTCGGCCTATGTGCTGGCGATCGACGAGCGCGTGAGTGACGAAGCGGCCGCCCACATCGCGGCAGCGGGACCGGACCTGAGCTGGGTGTACCTGCAGCACACCGACGATATGGGGCACGCCCACGGCGACAGCGAGCGCTTCTACGCTGCCGTGCGGCAAGCCGATGCGCAGGTCGGTCGCATCTGGGACGCCGTGCAGCGACGGCAGGCGCGGGGCGAAGACTGGATGATCGTGGTGACCACCGACCACGGGCGCGACGCGGCCACCGGTCGCGGCCACGGCGGGCAAAGCGATCGCGAGCGCACGACGTGGATCGTCACCAACCAGGCCGCGCTCGATGCGCGCTTCACCGACGGCACGCCGGCCATCGTGGACATCGCGCCATCCATCCTGCAGCACCTCGGCGTCGCCGTGCCGCCGCGCATCCGCGACGCGATGGACGGACGCAGCTTCCTGCGCGCGACGCCGTAGCCCACGCGTGCACGCAATGAGGGTTGCGCGGTCTCTCGATGAACCGTAAGGTCCCCCCGAGATGATCGCCGCCCTCCGCTCCTCAGTGAAGGGCCCTCGTACCTGAGCCCCCCCGACCTGAGGAGTTGCCGACGTGTTCACCGTGCCCAATCCCGAGCGGCTGACGATCTACAAGGACGACGCCGTCGCCAAGTTGCTCCGGACGGACTTCCAGACGCGGTTCGGCGAACACGCGGGCGTGATCTATCCCGTCACGGACCTCAAGGTCAACGGCGAGGAGATCAAGAACAAGGACACGCGCAACGGGCTCGCGTGGAACGGTCGCGAGTTCCTGCCCTTCGTGCTCGAGCATCCGAATCTCGGGACGGAATTCGCCGTGCGGATGCAGTCCATCGCGCCGGCCGAAGGCGACGTCGTGGGGCTGATCGCGAAGTCAGGTTCGGAGGACGAATGCACGTTCTCGGCGCTCCAGAAGGAAGGCGCGCAATCCGTAAGCGCCAACTTGGTCGCGTCGAATCCCGCCGCCGTCGGAGCCTTCGGCCGACACCTCCGAACGCACTTCGGACGACACGTCGTGACCAGCACGGCCGATGGGAAGGGCGGCGCCACTTCGGTGGTCGTGGCGTTCTTCACATCCCTCATCGTATGGCTCGTCCTGATGGCCGTGATGGGGCTGGCGAGCGGGACGGCGGAGTCCCTCGACAAGGGCGGCCGGGTGTTCTTCGTGCTGATTCCCTTCGGCATCGCCTGGGGATGGATCCAATCGGTGCCGCTCCTCGAGCGACTGCTGCTGGTCGGCACGGTGCCGTTCAGCCTCTGGCTGGGCTACTCGACCACCCGGAAGTCGCGTGGGAACGCGCGCGCGATCTGCGAGGCGCTGGAAGTGTAGCCGCCTCGCCGCAGCGAGCTCAGGAAATCATCGGCCCGAGCGCGATGCCCAGCAGCACGAACAGCAATAGCACGAACGCCAGCACGCCGAATGCTCCGACCGCGCGCGCGAGGATGCGCCAGGTGCGCGCGCGCGTCGAGTTCACGGCGCGTCGTTCGGCGAGCGCCCAGGTGCCGTAGCAGGCAAAGCAGGCCGCGACGGCCAGCAACGGGAACCACCCCAGCGGCCGCGCCCAGATTGACGCGGCGGCGATGAGCACGCCGCCGACCACGTCGATCACCAAGCGATCCGATGGCGTGCGACGGGCACGGGCACCGAGCACGTCGGCGAGGGATTCCTGCGGCACGGTGGACGTTTCCACGACCCCTCCGGAATGACGTGATGCAGCGAACTCCCGAACTGAAATCCGTCACGATATAGTTGGCGCGTTCCAGCGTCGCGCGCAACCACGCAACGGCGCCGTTGCAGGCGGAGTCAGACCCTGGCCGCCGCCGTCCCCGCCGCGCGACCCGTCGCCCACGACCAGAGGAAGTTGTACCCGCCGATCGGCCCGAACGCATCGAGCACCTCGCCGCAGAGGTACA
>CAZYQM010000076.1:6516-9372 GCA_964649965.1 uncultured Gemmatimonas sp. | reverse complement strand
TCGCGCTCGCCGGTGAGGATCGGTGAGTAGTCGCTTTGCTCGAGACGTCCGCCGATCAAGCGGCCTTCGACGTGGCCGAGCCAGATGTCCAGCGGTCGCGACGTGCCGACGAAGCCGTGCGCGAAGCCGCCGGCGTTGGGGCTCATCACCACGCTGTGGTCGCGGCCGGGGCCCCAGTTGAGTCGCGCGTTGCTCAGCCCGGCCGAAACGCCGAAGCCCTCCACGCGGATGAAGCTCTCACCGAGGTCCACGCGCGAGTAGCGGTCGGGGCCGAATCGCTGCGGGACGTCAATGGTATTCGGAAAGCGAGGGTCGGCGTAGACGCCAGCGCCGCTGCGTGCCGTGGGCAGAATATCGAAGCCCGCGTTGTCCGTCGTGAACAGCACCGGGGCGAGCTGCAGACTCAGCCATTTCCACGAAACCGCCACACCGCCGTACGCGTGCACCGTGCTACCGCGAGCGGCCCAGATGGGGCCGTCGTTGCTGCTCAGCGGCAGCGCCGAGTGATAGGCGAGGCCAATCTCAGGCGTGATGACCTGCACCGCGACGCCGGCGACGCTGCGCGTGCCACGCGCTGCGGTGTAGCGAGAGGCCCACGGGCCGATCTGCGCGGCGCGCCCCTGAAGACGCCGCGAGGCCTCCGCGCCATACGGCTGCAGCAGCGAGGGCAGGGCCGTCGAGTCCGTCATCGCCAACGCGCGCAGGTACAAGGCTTCGTCGCCACCGGCAGCGATTCCGCCGGCCACGTTGCGCCCCGCCGCGCCCTGCGCCAAGACGCCGCTCGCGGCCGCGAGCACGCCGAGCAGCGCGACCGCGACAATCGCCAGCACTCGTCTTGATTTGCCCCGAAGCATACGGGTAAGGTTACGCACCGTGCCCCTGCCGAAGCCACCCCTTCATCTCGCCCGCGTCGCGACCCTCGCCGCCCTGCTTGCGAGCGTACTCTCGGCCTCGGCAGGTGCCCAAACGGCGAGCAGCGCCCCCGCGCGCACTCTTTTCGGACTTCCCCAGCTTCCCCTCGAGCGCCCCGGCGGTGAGTCCGACGCCCGCGCGCGACTCCGCCAGCTCACGGCCGCGGCCACGATCGGCGGCTACGCCCAGCGCAGCCTCGCCACGCGCGCCACCGCCGCACTCGGCGACTCGCTCACCTTCGCCGTCATCGCGCCCGAACTGTTCTGCTCCCACAACTCCGGCCACCCCTGGGGCTGGAACGACGGACTCCTCCGCGCCGGCGTCGGCAGCAACACGCGACTCTCGGGCGGCGTCATCTCCCGTCGCGGACGCGTCACCGTGATGCTCGCGCCGCAGCTGGTGGCCGAGGAGAACGGCTTCGTGCCGGTGTATCCGTACAACGACAACCATCAGCCGCGCCGCAGCCCGTGGGCACACCCCTTCCACGGGCCGCCGGAGAGCATTGACCTCCCACTGCGTTACGGCGCCGAGCATCGCCTTGCCGTGGACGCGGAGTTCCGCTTCGCGGTGGATCTGCCCGCGCAACTGCGCACGGGCGTCTCCCGCGAGAATCGCTGGTGGGGCCCCTCCGTGCGCAATCCGCTGCTGCTCGGCGCCTCGGCCCCGCCGTTCAACCAACTGTTCATCGAATCGCGCGAGCCGTGGCGGACGCGCGTCGGCGAGTTCGACGCCACGGTGCTCCTCGGTGCGCTCAGCGAAGGCGAGTTCTTCGACTTCGACGGCGGCAACGACACGCGGCAGCTCTCCGCCGCCGCCGTGACCTGGCGTCCGGCGGCGGGCGCGGCCTCGCTGCTGCCGGAGATCGGCCTGAGCCGCGCCGTGATGCGCGCGCGCGCGCCGCGGCTTACGGGCCTGCTCGACTTCCTCGCCGACGTCGGCCGGCCGATGTCGGACTCGACGGACATCCCGCGCGGCACGGACCAGATCTCCACGCTGTGGATGCGCTGGGTGATTCCCGAGTCGCGCCTCGACGCGTGGATGGAGCTCGCCCGCGACGAGCAGCCCATCAACCTGCGCGACTTCCTCGTGAACCCGGGGCACACGATCGGCTACACGGTGGGCTTCGCCTGGGCGCCGGAGTTCCGCGGCGGCACGCTGCTGCTGCAGAGCGAGATGAGCTTCGCCGAGCCGTCGCCGAGCATCCGCGTGCGGCCGGTGGGCTCGTCGTACTCGAGTCCCAGCGTGCTGCAGGGCTGGACGCACGAGGGCCAGATGCTCGGCCCCGGAATGGGTCCCGCCGCGAGCACGCAGTGGGGCACGCTCGACTGGCGCGGCCCCGAGTGGCGGATGGGCTTCGACTTGGGCCGCATCCGCCGCGACAACAACATCCTCTTCACGGGCGTGCTGCCGTACCCCTCGCGGCCGGACACCCAGCTCTGGGCCACGTTGCGCCTGGGCAGGCGTATCGGTCCTGTGGATGTACTGCTAGAGTACAGCGACGCCGCACGGCTCTACTACCTCTGGCGGGCCTACGACCTGCCGCTCGAGGAAGGAGGCTGGGCCGGCGTGGACATCCCCAATCGCACGTTCGCCCTGACCATCTCGCCGTGACGCTGCTGAAGCGCCTGCTCGCCTGGCGGCCCCTCCCCTGGGGACTGGCCGCCGTTCTCATCGTGCTCGTGATGGCCTGGACCTTCACGGCCACGCCGCGCTATCGCAGCTCGGCCCTGCTGCAGCTCACGCCGCAGACGCCCGCCGCGCCGATGGCCGACGCGCTCTCCTCGATGCCCGGCGCGAACCTGCTCGGGCTCGGCCGCGACGGCCTCGAGACGGAGATGGGCCTGCTGCAGTCGCGCCGCGTGCTCGATGCGGTGATCGATTCGCTGGTGCTCACCGTGCGCCGCGAGGATCCGGCCATCGGGCGCGATTCGCTGGTCGCGCTGG
>CAZYQM010000076.1:3348-6416 GCA_964649965.1 uncultured Gemmatimonas sp. | reverse complement strand
CCGGCGCGCATCACGCTGCGCTTCGTGCCGCGGTTCATTGCGCGGCGCACGCTGGAGGGCCGTCTGGACCTGATGCGCCCCAGCACCGGCGCGCAGCTCATCCGCGTCTCGCTCGACGATCCCGACCCGCGCATCGCCGCGCGCGCGCTTGAGCGGTTGGTGGCCGAGTACCTGCAGTATTCGAGCGGGGCCGCCGGCAGCGACGCGCGCTCGACCGTCGAGGGCCTGCGTGTCGCGCTCGACTCCACCGGCCGCGGCCTCGCCGACGCCGACGCGCGCCTGCGCAGCTTCCAGGAGCGCACCGGCCTCGTCGTGCCCGAGGAACAGGCCGCGATGCAGGTGGCGCGCTACGCCGCGCTGCGCACGCAGTACGACGCGCTCGAGGTCGAACGCCGCACCCTCGTCGAACTCCTCGCGCTCGTCGCCCAGCGCGCCGAGGACCGCGGACCCTCGGCGTATCGCCAGTTGGCCACGTTCCCCAATCTCATCAGCAATGGCGCCATCCAGGACCTGCTCACCACGCTGACTGAGCTGGAGAACGACCGCTCCGCGCTGCGCCTGCTGCGCAGCGAGCAGAACGCCGACGTGCGGCAGTTGAGCGCGCGCATCAATGAGATCGAGGAGCAGCTGCGACGCGTAGGGGCCGAGTATCTCGAGGGCATCACGCGGCAGGCCGCGTCGGTGGAGACCGCGCTGGCCGAGATCGACCGCGAGCTTGGCGTGTTGCCTGAGCGTCAGGTGGCGTTGCTCAAGCTGCTGCGCGAGCAGAAGATCGCCAGCGAGGCCTACGTGGCCATCGAGCGGCAGTTGCGGGCCACGGAGCTGATGGAGGCTGTGCGGCGTGATGCCGTGCGCGTGGTGGATGCGCCGGTGGCGGCCGACGTGAAGGATCCGCAGTTCCCCAAGCCGGCGGTGCATCTGGCGCTGGCGTTGGTGTTGGCGGCGGCTGCGGCGGCTTCGGTGGTGGCGCTGCGCGGGGCGTTGCTCGCGGCCGACTAGGGCAGGCGACGGACGCGCAGGACCACGCTGCGCGTCACATCCCGCGTGAGCACGACGCCCGTCACGTACGCCTGCCCCTCGACGTCATCGATCTCAAAACCCGCCTCGGCCCGCAGCGCGACGCCGTACTCGCCGCAGCGTAGCCCGGGCAGGGTCGCCACGCCGCTCGCGTTCGTGGGCACCGGGTCGAACAGCTGCGTCGCGCTGAACGCGCGCACGGGATAGTTGGGCACCGTCGCATCCGTCTCGTCGCGCACGGTCACGGCGATCGTCCCGCGGCAGCGCGGCAGGACCATCGTGCGCCGCTCGACGTGGCCGCCATCCATAAACAGCCCGGCGATCCACACGTCTGGCGCGCCCTCTCCGCCGACGGCAGCCGGCACCGGCACGGAGATGCCGAAGGCGCCGAAGGGGATGTCCGTCGCGCGCACGGCGCCGGTGTCGTTGGTGATCAGCGTGCCGATCGTGCCCGTCGCGCTGAAGAACGTGACCGGCACGCCGGGAATGCGCTCACCGTCGTCGTCCTCGACGATCACTTCGGCGGTGCCGGGGGCGAAGCGCAGCAGCGTGAGCGAGACATCTTCACGGTCGCCGCCCTCGATGCGGATCGGCACCACGCCGTTGCCCGGGTCCGCGCCCGGCGTGATCCAGTCCAGCCCGCGGATGGGATCCTTGAGCGCCGCGAAGATACCGTAGTCCGCGCGGGGCAGGTCGCGGAACACCGCGCGTCCCGCCGCGTCCGTGCGGGCGTAGCCGTAGTGCCGCGCGCCCGAGTACACGAGCAGTTCGACGCCCTCGATCGCCTGGCCCTGCCGCCCGCTCACCTGCACGGCGATGTCGCCGGTGATCGGCGTGTCGGTCACCAGCCCAGAGCAGCCGATCGTGAACAGCGCCATCGCGGCCATCGCCACCTTGGCCATCTGCGCGCGGCGCAGCGTCGTCGCCCACACCAGCGCGATGAGGATCCAGAACGCCGGCTGCGCGAGGCCTTGGTAGAAGATGTTGTACAGCGCGAAGCCGATCACCAGGCCGCGCAGGGCCCCCGCGCGTCGCCAGGTCGCGACGAGCATCGCCACGAAGGCGAGCAGCGCGAACACGCCCGACTCCACCCACAGCTGCAGATATAGCGTGTGGAAGTTGCCGTGCTTGAGGCCCGGGAAGATGTCCTGCAGCAGGCGGTGCGAACTGCCGTAGCCCGCGCCGAGCAGCGTGCGCGGGACGTCGCGCGTGGCTTCGTCGAGCCCACGGGCCATCAGGTGCGCGTGCGACTGCGCTGAGGCCTCGGTGGGGTCGAAGCGTTCGGCCAGCGGCGCCAGCGCCTGCGCCGTCGCGGCGCGCGCGGGTTCGTTGAGCAGCGCCGCCGCGCCCAGCGCCAGCGCGATGCAGCCCGCCGCGATCGCCAACCGCGCCCCGCGGCCCAGCAGGTCCACGCGCGGCAGCAACAGCACCGCCGGCAGCGCGGCCAGCGCCGCCGAGCGCGAGAGCGTGAGGGCGATCAACAGGGCCGCAATGGCCAGCCAGGCGCGGCGGAAAGGCAGGGACGGCCCGGCCAGCCAGATCAGCGCCGCCTGCACCAGAATCGTGCCGCCGGCGCCGTTGATGTCCCAACTGAGGCCGGTGAGCCGCGGAAGGATGCCGTAGCTGTGCGAGGTCAGCAGCAGGCGCACGGGGCCGAGGGAGGCTTCGTCGGGCAGCGCACCGAGGAATTGCGCGAGTTGTATGGCGTCGGCGAGCAGCGCGAGGGCGAGTCCGAGCTGCGCGCCGCGGGCGAGCAGCAGCGCGAGGTCGTCGCGGTCGCTCATCAGCCAGAGGGCGAGGCCCGAGCCGAGCGCGACGCCGCCGAGGAGGATGAGGCGATTGACCGAGAGCGGGACGTCGCCGGAGCGGAAGACCGAGAGCGCCGTCAGCGTGAGCAGCGCGAGGACGAGCGCGGCGAAGCGCCATTGCGTCGCGCTAGGGCGGGGGAGTCCGCCGTCGCGCTGGCGGCGCAGCCACTCCGTTGCCACGAGTAGCGCGGTCAACGGATAAAACGGCAGCACGCCGAAGGGGGCGGCGCCGCCGGCCAGGTC
>CAZYQM010000076.1:335-3338 GCA_964649965.1 uncultured Gemmatimonas sp. | reverse complement strand
CAATGCGGTCGGCGCCGAGTGTGGCGATCCAGAGGGCGATCAGTGCAGCGGTCACGATTCCAAGATGCCCGGGCGGTGATCGTTGCCGCAACTTTGCTGCATTGGTGCGCGCGGCGAGGCGCGGCGACGTCCTGCGGGGCCTGACCGCTTCGCGCACGGCCCCTTCGGACGCCGCCGTGCCTCGCCGCTCAGAAACCGGTTACTCTTCGCGGCGATGAGCACTTGGGCCGTGATGCTGCAGTATCAGCGCGAGGCGCTTGCCGCGCGCTGTCTCGAGGCGTTGCTGCAGAGCCGGCCGGTGGCGCCGACTGTGCTGCTGGTGGATGCCTGCTCGCCGGACGGGAGCGGGGAGCGGCTGCGTCGGCGGTTTCCGCAGGTGGAGTATCTCGGGCTGACCGAGAACCTCGGGTATGCCGGCGGCAACAATGCGGGGATCGAGTACGCGCTCGCGCGGGGGGCGACGAAGATCCTGGTGCTGAACGATGACGCCGAGGTGCTGCCGGAGACGCTGGCGTTGCTCGAGGCGGCGCTGGATGCGGACCCCGGCGCCTCGGCCGCCGCGCCGACGATCTACTTCGGCGCCGTGGGCGGCCCCATCTGCTGGGCGGGTGGGGAGCTCGACCGAATGCGCGCACTCGGCACGGCGCAGCCGCGCAAACGCGCGGGAAGCGCGGACGATCCCCCTCGCTCCTCCTCCCCTCCATTCCTCCCACCTCCCCCCCCCGTTCCTTCCCCCCGCTCCTCGCATCCCCACCCATCCTCGTTCCTGTCCGGCTGCTGCGTGTTGTTCCGCGCCTCGGCGCTGCAATCGGCAGGTGCCTTCGACGCGCGCTATTGGAGCTACGGCGAGGACGTCGAGCTGAGCCTTCGCCACGCGAAGGCGGGCTGGCGTCTGCTCTGGGTGCCGGCGGCCGAGGCCGTGCATCACACGGCGTATCCCGAGCCCGAGGCGGCGGCCTGGAAGATCCGCCTGCGCGACCGGAACCGTCGGCGGATGGTGCGCGCGCACTACTCGGCGGGGGCGCGGCTGGCGTTCGCGCTGTGGTTCTACCCGACGCGGCTGCTGCGCGGCCTAAGCTATGTGCTGCGCGGCGACTGGGCGCGGCTGGCGGCGATCTGGCGCGGCGCGACGGAGCGCTAGCGCGGCTGCGGGGTGCGGAGGAAGTGGGCCCAGCAGGATTCGAACCTGCGCGCGTCGGATTATGAGTCCGCTGCTCTAACCGCTGAGCTATGAGCCCGGTGGAGCAAGTATCGAGGAGCGCGGAGCGAAAGGGAAGAGCGCGGCGCGCAGGGAGGAGGAGCGCGCCCCCCTCCCTCCGCACAATCTCCTCCCTCCCTCCCTCCCTCCTTCCTCCCACCTCCCACCTCCCACCTCCCACCACCCTCCTTCCCCTCGCTCCTCGCTCCTCTTATTCCTCCCTCCTCAATCCTCTTCCATTTTTGAGGGTCGTACTTATGTTTCCCAGTCTCCCGGGCGCGTAGCTCAGCTGGTTAGAGCGCTGCTTTCACACAGCAGAGGTCGGGGGTTCGAGTCCCTCCGCGCCCACTGAGTAGGACCGACGCCCGGCGTGACCTTCTGGTCCGGCCGGGCGTTTTGCATACACAGGCGTGACCTAGCTCTCTTGACACCCTGTGAGCGTAGCCCCAACTTCTGGCGTGATACCCGCTCCGCATTCGCGGAGAGGGCTCCCCACGCCCCCTAGCTCCTTGCCGGAGACATTGATGCGCCGACACGCCGCTCTCGCCCTGGTCCTTGCGTTCGCCCTGCCGTCTGCGCTGGTCGCGCAGGATCGGTCCGCGCTGAAGCTGACGCCGCCGACCGTCGAGTTCCTTGAGGCTCGCCTCGGCCGTGCGCAGCCCGGTGTGGCTGCCTCGTCGCCGCTGGGCTTCGGCCCGAACCAGGGCGACATCTTCGCCGGTATCGGTTACCAGGCCTCGACGGGCGTGGACGGCGACCAGGACGGCGCGATCTCGGTCGGCGCCGGCTTCCTGAACAGCAACGACGTCGTCGGCATCGAGGCCGTGCTGACCTCGCTCTCGACGCTCCGCTCGGGCTTCGGCTCGCGGATGGTCGGCGCGATCAAGGTCCACAAGAACGTGCAGGACTGGGGCCTCGGCCTCGGCGTCGAGGGCTTCTACCTCAACGGAAACGACTTCGACACCAAGCCGTCCGTGTACGTCGCGGCGACCCGCGGTTTCAGCGTGAACCCGTCCTCGGAGTACTTCACCGACGGCACGATCAACTTCGGCATCGGCAACGGGCGCTTCCAGCGCATCGAAGACTTCCGCAACGACGAGAACGGCGTGTGGTTCTTCGCCTCGAGCTCGATCAAGATCAACTACTTCTCGTCGGCGATCATTGACTACACCGGTGCGCAGGTGAACCTCGCGCTGTCGTTCTCGCCGTTCAAGAAGCTGCCGCTGGTCGTCACGCCGTCGCTGAACGACGTCGGCGGCTCGGTCGGTGACCGTGCGCGCCTCGCGCTCGGCGCCGGTATGTCCTGGAAGTACTAAGCCCATCGCCCCCACTGGAGCGCATACTATGCAGAAGACTTTGAAGCAGATGCTGATCGGGGCCGGGCTCGTCGTCGGGCTCACGACCACGGCGCAGGCGCAGTTCCTCACGGACGCTGGCTCGCCGCTCGGCGGCGGCGGCGGCGCGAGCGGGTCGGTCGCGAACTATATGTCGAACCTCGGCGCGTCGCGCGCGGGCCTCTCGTCCTGGCTCAGGGCGACCAGCGTCCCGAACCCGGCGGCCGGCGGCGCTATGGTCAATGCCAACTCGGCTGCGCAGACCGCGTTCTGGACCGCGATCACGGGTGGCGGCACCGCCGGGCTCGTCAGCGCGCTCGGTGGCAGCCCGCAGGCGCAGGCCTTCGCCAATGCCGCGGGTGCGGTTGGCAACAGCTTCGCGAACGTGACCCCGCAGCTGGCGCTCCAGTTGGTGGACGCGTACAACGCGCTCGTGGACGTGCCGTCGGCGTCCGTGGAAGCGCTGGCGAC
>CAZYQM010000076.1:0-325 GCA_964649965.1 uncultured Gemmatimonas sp. | reverse complement strand
CGCTGCTGCAGCTGCGCCAGTAGGCTCGACTCGTTTCAGGAACGGCGCGGTGGCGACCTCGGTCGCCACCGCGCCGTTCTGCATTTCGGGTGTCGCGTCTCAGCGCCGTGCGACGACCAGCCCGAGGCTCAGCGTCAGGATCGGCGAGCCAGCCCCCGCGACCACGCCGTCGTAGTAGCGGATCTCGAAGCTGAGGTCGCGCCGCGGCGTCAGGCCCGACTGATAGCCGACACCCAGCACGAAGCCCGTGCCCGTGTCGTCGCCCGCGTCGCACCAGGTCGTGGTCTGGCCCGACGCCGCCTTGATCGCCGCAGCCGTCCGGGTG
>CAZYQM010000075.1:1762-9432 GCA_964649965.1 uncultured Gemmatimonas sp. | reverse complement strand
ATCGACCGGGTCATCGGCCCGTCATCCCCCGCGGCCGTCGGCACGTACGCCAATCCCACGACCCCGAGCGTCGCGTCCACCGCGTGCCTGGGGATCACTCCGAGCCAGTACGCGGAACGTCGCGCACCGCTGGCCATCCGTCGGGCATCGACGGCGTTGAGGAAGGCCTCGTAGATCCCATCGTCCGCTTCGGGATTCACCAGGAGTTCCACCTCCGACGGCAGGCGCTGCGAGACCGTGAGCGGCGGCTCGACGGTGACGACGACGTCACCCAGCGGGAGGCGGATCCGGGCGATGGAGTCGTAGTACACACGTTCCGCGTCGGAAATCGAAGTGCTGACGTTGCCGTGCGCGGCGAGCCGAAGTGGCACCAGTCGTAGTTCGAGCGTCGGCGCGGAATAGGCCAGCAGCGTACGCCTCCCGATGCGCGGCCACGCATCGTTGGAGAGGCTGGCATCGGGGCCCGTGCTGCTGTCGCGAACCACGCGCCAGGTCACGGCGTTTCGCACGACACTGCGCGGCACGAGAAACTGCGCGCTGGGGGCGTCAAACGACGGAGCCGCCGCCGTGCTCGGTGTGAGCGCCACGCGATCGGTCCAGATGCGCGACGCGGACGCGTCCCAGACTTCCAATACGACGAAGGACGGCGGGGCAGCGTGCGTCGCGAACGCCACCACGTTCACCACCGCCGCGCGTCCATTCCGCACGATCGGCACCCGCTGCAACGCGTCCTGCGCGCCCTGCGTCCAGTGTGCGTCGACGATGCCCACGTCCCAGTCCGACGGCGCCGCCTCCGCCACCACCACCGGCACACGACGCTCCCGAGATCCTCGCGCAACTCGGACAATCGTCTCTCCCACACCCAAGGCACGCACGAGTCCATCCGGCGCGACTCTGGCGACCGTCGAGTCGTCGATACCCCACGTGAACTCGGCTGGATCGCGCGTGAGTGCCGCGCCTCCCTCGCGTCGAACCGTGAGCAACACCTCGACGCCGCTGAGCGAGTCGTCTTCCGACGGCGCCCGGAGCCGCACCGTGTCCGACGGCAGGTCCACGTACCACAGGCTGTCCGGCTCTTCGGTGACGTCGACGCGGAACCACGCGATCGGACCGACATCACGGGGGCTGGACCCCGCATACGGTCCCGTCGTGAAGGCGAGATCCGCCCTCGACATACACCCGCCCGCGACGGTCACGTTGCCGGTGTTGACCCCCCGGATCCGCACCCGATCGCCTGCCGACTCGAGGACGACACGTCCGCGGATGGAATCCGCCTCGTAGACCTCCTGCGGGACCAGCCACGCCATCGCGCTGCCGCGAATCACCCCCCCGCGTGCATCCAGGCATTCGCCGCGCAACTCGATGGTCTCCCCGACCGCGACCGTGACCGGCGTCGCCTCGACGACGCGGAACGCATCGGCGCGGGCCCGCGGGCCTTGATCCACGCAGGCAGCGAGCAGGAGTGCCGCCGTCGCGGATGGCATCAGCGCCTTCAGTGCGTGCCCGCCGCCCGCGCGCAGGAAGTCTCGTTGCGATGCCATTCCGAATGGTACCCACCAGATACGCGGAGCGTCACGCACGCGGGGGCGCCGAGTGGTATCGGCGCCCCCGCGTGGAACAACGTATCGATTGCCATCGGGACGGCGGGATTCGAACCCGCGACCCCCTGAACCCCATTCAGGTGCGCTACCGGGCTGCGCTACGTCCCGTCCGCCGCAGCGATTCCCCGCTCGCGGACAGACTGCGAATGATAGTCGGTGCCCGTACCGAACGCCATTCCCTGCCGCCCCGCCACGCGACGGCCTCACGCCGCCGGAAACAGCCCCTCCACCGAGAGATACCGCTCGCCCGTGTCGTAACAGAAGGTCAGCACGCGGCTGCCGGCGGCCATCGTCGGCAGCACCTGCGCGACGGCCGCCAGCGACGCCCCCGACGAGATGCCGATGAACAGGCCGTCCTCACGCGCCGCGCGCTGCGCGTACGTGAACGCCGCCTCCTCGCTCACGGCGACGCTGCCGTCCGTCACCGCGCGGTCGAGGTTCTGCGGCACGAAGCCCGCCCCGATGCCTTGGATCTTGTGCGGCGTGTGCGTCCCGCCGGCGATCAGCTGCGACTTCTCCGGCTCCACGGCGAGCGTGAGCAACGCCGGCATCTGCGCCTTCAGCGCCCGGCTCACGCCCGTGAGATGCCCGCCCGTGCCGACGCCCGCGATCAGGTAGTCGAGCCCATCGGGGAAGTCCGCGAGAATTTCCTGCGCCGTCGTCGCCTCGTGCGCCAGGGGATTCACCGGATTCTCGAACTGCTGCGGGATCCACGCATCCCCAATCTCGGCCGCAATCTCCTGCGCCTTGGCGATGGAGCCCTTGATCCCGACCTCGCGCGGCGTCAGCACCAACGCCGCGCCGTAGGCGAGCAGGATGCGCCGCCGCTCGACGCTCATCGACTCCGGCATCACGAGGATGAGCCGATAGCCCTTGGCCGCCGCCGTCAGCGCGAGGCCGATGCCCGTGTTGCCGGACGTCGGCTCGACGATCGTCGTCGTCGGCTTGAGCACGCCGCGCCGCTCGGCGTCCTCCACCATCGCCTTCGCGATGCGGTCCTTGATGGAACCGCCGGGATTGGCGCGCTCGAGCTTGATCCAGACCTCCACGTCGCTGCGGATGTCGGCGAAGAGGCGGCGCAGGCGCAGGTGCGGGGTCTGGCCGATGGTGTCGAGAATGGAGTCGTATCGCATACGAGGATGAACCGGAGAAGGTGCGGCGAAGTGCCGCTGCGGCGAACGCTGGACAGCGTCCCCGTTGACGAACTGCGTGGCCGCGGGCTATCCTGCGACACGATGACCGCCGCCACCCTCTGCTCGCGTTCGTATTACTACGCGCCCCGGATCCCGGGACGCGGAGTCCGAGCCGTGCGCGCGTAGCGACACACCAGAGCTCGAGTTCCCCAGCGCCCCGTGGATCATCCACGGGGCGCTTTTTTGCGTCCCCTTCACTCCCAGACCGATGTCACACACCCACGCGCAGCACCACCACGACGCCATCACGCCGACCGAAGCCGAGCTGCCCGACTTCCGCGCGCAGGACTACGCGCGCTACGACGCCGAGGCGCAGGCGGTTTGGCAGGTCCTCTTCGCGCGACGGATGACGACGCTCGAAGGCACCGCGAGCCGCGTCTTCCTCGACGGGATGGCCCGCATCGGCCTCGAAGCCGACCGCGTGCCGGACCTGCGCGAGGTGAACCGCCGCCTCGACGCCAGCACCGGCTGGAACGCCGTCGGCGTGGACGGCTTCATCCCGGCGGCGCAGTTCTCCGCTGTCTCTCGCGCCGCCGCTTCCCGACCACCCTCATCGTGCGGCCGCGCGCGCAGCTCGACTACCTGCCGGAGCCGGACATCTTCCACGACGTCTTCGGCCACGTGCCGCTGCACGCCGATCCCGTCTTCGCCGACTTCCTGCAGCGCTTCGGCGCGCTCGCCGCGGCAGCGCGCACGCCGGAGGAGACCACGCAGATGGCCCGGCTCTTCTGGTTCACCGTGGAGTTCGGGCTCATCCGCGAGCGGGGCGACGTGCGCATTTATGGCAGCGGCCTCATCTCCTCACACGGAGACGCCGCCAACGCCCTCGGCCCCAAGGTGGAGCGCCGGCCCTTCTCACTCGACGCGGTGATCAACCAGCCCTTCGAGATCGACCACTTCCAGGACGTGCTGTTCGTGGTGGAGCACTTCGACCAGTTGTTCGAGGCGGTCGAGACGCTCACCGCGCGGCAGCGCGCCGCCCGATGAGGGCCTCGCGGACGCCGCGCCCGCGAAGGGCCAGCACCTCGATGCGCAGCTCCTCGTACTCGACGACGTCGCCCACCTTCGCCGGCCGGCCGAGGAGCGCGAGCACGAGGCCGCTCACCGATTCCACGTCGGGATGCTCGACGACGGCCCCGATGGCGGCGCCGGCGTCGAGCACGCGCACCGTGCCGGCGACGACGAAGCGTCCGTCGCCCTTGGGGCGGATCTCCGCCGGCGCGGACGCATCCTCGGTGAGCTCGCCGACGACTTCCTCGATCAGGTCCTCGAGCGTGATGATGCCCGCGGTCCCGCCGTGCTCGTCCATCACCACCACCAACTGCGAGCGCTGCTGGCGCATCGTCGCCAACACCTGGTCGGCGGTCATCGTCTCGGGCACGAAGGGCACCGGCCGCGCCTGCAGGTCGCGCACCGACTGCCCGGCGGCGAGCCCGCCGAGCAGGTCCTTCACGTGCACCATCCCGACGATGTGGTCGAGGTCGCCGTCGATCACCGGATAGCGCGAATGCGGCGTGTCGCGCAGCACCGCCGCCACCTCGGCCGCGCCATCGGCCACGTCCACGCCGACCACGCGCACGCGCGGCACCATCACCTGCTCCGCCGTGAGGTCGCCGAACTCCAGCAGCTCCTGCACCACCCGCGCGCTCTGCTTCTTGAGCAGGCCGCCGGCGGAACTCTCACGCACGATGTACGCCAGCTCGTCCGGCGTGCGCACCGACTCCGCGCTCATCGCCTGCCGCCGCACGCCGAACAGCGCCAGCGTGCCGTTGCCGATGCCGTTGAGCAGCACCACGAAAGGGAACAGCAGCAGCTGGAACGCGCGCATCAGCGGTGCGATCCACAGCACCGCGCGATCGGCCTTGGCCAGCGCGATGCTCTTCGGCACCATCTCGCCGACGACGATGTGCACGTAGGTGAGGATCGCGATCGCCACCACGCTGCCCAGCGTGTGCGCGGCCACCCAGCGGCCCGCGCCCAGCGCCTCGAATTGCAGCGACAGCCACTCGGCGAGCAGGTGCTCGCCGTACATCCCGAGCCCCAGCGAGGCCAGGGTGATGCCGAGCTGTGCGGTCGCGATGAATCGGTCCACCTCCCGCGGCTCGGTGACGATGCGCCGCACCAGCCGCGCCGCGCGATTGCCGCCGTTGGCCAGCCGGTCGATCGTCGCCCGCGGCGCACCGACGATGGCGAACTCCGCCGCCACGAACAGTCCGTTCGCGAGGACGAGGCCCACGACGATCAGCGTCGGCCCGAACCACGACTCAAGCATCGCGGGCCTCCGCGCGGCGCGGCGTGATGAGCAACCACTCCACCGCGCGCCCGCGCAACGACTCGACTTCGATGCGCACGCCGTCCACCTCGAGCACGTCGCCTGCGACGGGCAGACGTCCGAGGCGCTCCATCACCAGGCCACCGACGGTGTAGGCGTCCGCCTCCCAATGCACGCCCGTCCACGCTGTCGCCTCGTCGAGCCGCAGTGCGCCCGGCAACCGCACGCGCCCGTCGGCGATCTGTTGCGGCGCGTTCTCCTTGGGCTTGAACTCGTCGCCCGTCTCGCCGAGCAACTCGTCGAGCAGGTCCCCGACGGTGATGACGCCCGCGGTACCGCCGAACTCGTCCGCGACGATGGCCATCGCCTTGCGCTCGGCGCGCAGGCGCTCGAGCAGGCGGTCCACCGTCATCGTCTCCGGCACCACGAGCACCGGCGTCAGGACGTCGCGCAGCGAGGCGGGCGGCTCGGCGCCTTCGATCAGGCGCCGCACCACGTCGCGCACGTGCAATACGCCGATCACGTGGTCCAGCGTCTCCTCATAGACGGGCAGGCGCGAATACGGCGTGCGGCGCAGCACCTCGACGACCTCGGGCCACGCCGTGTCGTCGGCCAGGCCCACGACGCGCGTGCGCGGCACCATCAGCTCGCCCACCGTGCGCAGGCCGAGGCGCAGCGCCTCACGCAGGCGCTGCGACTCCTGCGGGTCGAGCTGTCCGCCCGCGCGGCTCTCGGCGATCAGATACTCGATCTCCGTCGGCGAGTGGATGTGCGCGTGGCCGTGCGTCGGCATCCGCAGCGCGCGCAGGATCGCCGCGCCGCTGCCGTTGAGCAGCGAGATCGGCCAGCGCAGCAGCTTGAGCGATGCCAGCAGCGGCATCACGGTCCAGCGCGAGACCTTCGTCGGGAACTGCAGCGCCAGCGACTTGGGCACGAGCTCGCCGATCACCATCTGCAGGATCGTCAGCAGCACCAGCACGACGCCGGCGGCGGCGCTCTGCGCGGCGGCCTGCTGCAGGTCCCCGAGGCGCGCGAACAGCGGCACGAGGTCCACGGCCAGCGTGGCCTGCGCGTACGCGCCGAGCACCAGCGAGGAAATGGTGATGCCGACCTGGCACGCGGCGATGTAGCGGTCCAGCGCGACGCCGTCGTTGAGCACGCCGAGCATCCGCGCCGCCAGCCGGTCGCCTTCCTCCGCCATCTGTTGCAAGCGGCTCCGCCGCACGCTCACCGCCGAGAACTCGGCGGCCACGTAGAGGGCGTTGACGAAGATCAATGCAGCGAGGACCGCCGCGACGACCAGACTCATAAGTTGGGAAATGAGAAGGTCCCCACGGCCACCGGCCAAAGGGACCCAATCAGGACCAGCCAAGAGCGGGCGATGGGGTTCGAACCCACGACATCCAGCTTGGGAAGCTGGCGCTCTACCAACTGAGCTACGCCCGCGTGCGTGAATCATACCGCCGCGCAGGGGCGGCATCAAGCGGCGCGCCCGGACGCGTGACGCAAGTGCTTGCAAGCATTAGACTTTCCGCCTATGACCAGCGCCCACACTTGGCCCGCGTCGGCCGTCTCCGCCGACGACGTCGTCGCCCATATCCGTTCCGGGATGCACGTCTTCGTCCACGGATCGGCGGCCACCCCGCATCCGCTGCTCCAGGCTCTGTGCCGTCGCACGGACCTGGAGAACGTCACGCTCTATCATCTGCACACCGACGGCGCCGCCCCGTGGATGGCGCCCGAGATGGCCGGCCGCTTCCGCGGCGTCTCGCTGTTCACCGGCCCGTCGCAGCGCGAACCCGTGAACGCCGGCCGCGCCGACTTCGTGCCGATCTTCCTGTCTGACGTGCCCGCGCTGTTCACCTCGGGCGCCGTGAAGCTCGACGCCGCGCTGGTGCAACTCTCCCCGCCGGACCGCCACGGGCGCTGCTCCCTCGGCACCGCCGTGGACGCCGCGCGTGCCGCCGTGGACAGCGCCACGATGGTGCTCGCCGAGATCAACGCGCAGATGCCGCGCACGCACGGCAACACCGCCGTCCCGCTGACGACACTCGCTGCGTTCACGACCACCGACCGCGCGCTGCCCGAGCACAAGCCCGCCGCCGAGTCGCCGGAGATCGCCCGCATCGGCGAAATCGTCGCCGGCCTCATCGAGGACGGCTCCACGCTGCAGATGGGCATCGGCGCGATTCCCGACGCCGTGCTCTCGCGCCTGGGCGACCGCCTGCACCTGGGCGTGCACACCGAGATGTTCTCCGACCGGCTCGTGGACCTCTACGCCACCGGTGCCATCACGAACGACCAGAAGTCCTTCGGCCGCGGCCGCATCGTCACGAGCTTCGTGATGGGTTCGCAGAAGGTGTTCGATTTCGTCAACGACAACTCGGGCGTGCAGTTCGAAGGCTGCGACTACACGAACGACACCGGGCGCATCGGCCGGAACCCGAAGGTCGTCGCCATCAACTCGGCGCTGCAGGTGGACCTCACCGGCCAGGTCTGCGCCGACTCGATCGGCACGCGCATTTATAGTGGCATCGGCGGGCAGATGGACTTCATCCGCGGCGCCGCGCGCTCCGTGGGCGGCAAGCCGATCATCGCGCTGCC
>CAZYQM010000075.1:0-1752 GCA_964649965.1 uncultured Gemmatimonas sp. | reverse complement strand
GTCACGACGCGCGGACACGTGCATTGGGTGGTCACGGAGTACGGAGCGGTGAACCTCCACGGTCGCTCGATCCGCGAGCGCGCCGACCTGCTGATCTCCATCGCGCACCCAGACCACCGCAGCGAGCTGCGGGCGCGCGATCGCCGAACGTCACGATAAGCGGGTCCGGCGCGGGGACTTGACAGGCGGCACCCGCAGCACCAGTGTATTGGCACACCAATACACCCGACCCGCCAATGTTCTCCCGTGTCGACCCACGCAGTCCGGTCCCGATCTATGCCCAGATCGCGGACCGCGTGCGCGTGGCGGTTGCCGCCGGTGACCTCAAGCAGGGCGATGCCCTGCCCTCGGTCCGGGCGCTGGCCGCCGAGCTGCGCGTCAATCCGGCGACCGTCGTGCAGGCGTATCGCGCCCTCGAGCGCGAGGCGATCGTCGAACTCCGGCAGGGCGCCGGGACCTTCATCGCCGCCGTCGGCTCGGAAACGAAGAGCCGCGAACGTGCGGCCGCCGCGCGCCGCCTGGTGCGCGAGATGCTCGCCGAGGCCACGCGCCTCGGCCTGACCCCGCGCGACGTCCGCGTCGCGCTTGACAAGGACCTCCCGGAGGACGCGTGACCGACGCCATCCGCATTCGCGACCTGCAGTGGACGGCGGGCCGCGAGTTCGCCATCCGTGACCTCTCGATGCGCGTGCCGACCGGCGCCATCTATGGATTCCTCGGGCCCAACGGCTCAGGCAAGACGAGCACCATCCGCTGCCTGCTCGGGATGCAGGCCCCGGACGCCGGCAGCATCGAAGTGCTCGGCCACGCCATCCCCGACAAGGCGCCGGCCGCGCTGGCGCGCATCGGCTACGTGCCCGAGCGCCTGCACCTGTATGGACGGCTCACCGTCGAGGAGAGCATCCGTTTCCACGCGGCCTTCTTCGCGAGCTTCGACCACGCCGAAGCCGAGCGCCTGCGCGCGCGCTTCGCGCTGCGCGAGACGCAGAAAGTGGGCGCGCTGTCCAAGGGCGAGGCCGGCAAGCTGATGATGCTGCTCGCCCTCGCCCAGCGGCCGGAGCTGCTCGTGCTCGACGAGCCGACGGACGGCCTCGACCCCGTGATCCGCCGCGACGTGCTCGCCGCGCTGGTGGAGTTCGTCGAGGAGCGCCGCGCCACCGTGCTCATCTCGTCGCACCTCGTGCACGAACAGGAACGCATCTGCGACTGGGTCGGCGTGATGGACGGCGGCCGCCTGCTCGCCGAGATGCCGATGCCGGAGTTCCGCTCGGGCATCAAGCGCCTGCGCGTGAGCGGCGACGCCGCGGCGACGGCGCCCTTCCCCTGCACGCTGCTCTCCCGCGGCGCGAGCGGACCGCACCTGCAAACCTGGGTCGTGCGAGGCTGGCAGCCGGAGATGCACGAATGGTTCGCGCGCGCCGGCGCCGAGCTGCGTGACGTGGAGGACCTCGACCTCGAGGAGAGCTTCGTCGAACTGCTGAGCGGCGCCCGCGCCGCCACCGCGGAGGCCCGCTGCTCGGTCTGTTCAAGGAGGCGGAGCTGGTCGTCAAGGTGGCTGTCTCCGACATCTGGATGAACTGCCCGCGCTACGTCCACCGCTACAAGAAGGAGCAGGCCTCGCGCTACGTGCCGCGCGCGGACGCGGAGACGCCGCTCTGCGAGTGGAAGCGCATCGAGAGCCTCGAGGACATCCTCCGCCCGCACGAGCTCTCGGCCGTCGAGAAGGCCGGTCGCATCTCCCAGGACGAATGG
>CAZYQM010000074.1:0-9617 GCA_964649965.1 uncultured Gemmatimonas sp. | reverse complement strand
TGTGCCGGGCGAGAGATTCGTGTACCGACGTGCATCCACGAAGCCGCGCGTGTAGGTCACCGCTTCCGGCGCGCCAGCGCCCGGCAACGGATCCAGCACCGACTGCGTCGTGCGGCGGATCACGCCGTCGCCGCGCTCGAGGTCGGCGGCGAGGTACCAACCGCCCAGCCAGGGCGCACGCAACCGCTCGCGCGTGTCCACGTTGAGGCGGAGACTGATCAAGTCCACGCGGCCGGCGTCCACGGCCGGATTCACCCGCCACGCCTTGTCGTCGTTGAACAGCGACATCGGATTGCGCGCCAGCACGGACCGCCAGCGCTCGGTGCCGAAGGCCACCTGCAGCGAGACTTCCTCGCCGATGCGCCCGCCGATGCTTCCCTCCGCGCCGTGGCGACCATAGTGGTCGCGCAGGTCGCGACGCATCAGGAAGGCGAGCAGCCCCGCCTCTGAATCCCTGAGCTGCCAGGGTTCGATCGGCTGCACCACGTCGAACAGCCGTCCGCCCACCGTCAGCCCGTAGTCGCGTCCGAGCCGCACTTCCGCCTTCGCGTCGTGTCCGATCGTGCTGCGGTCCCAGCTGATCCGCTCCGCGATGCGCACCACACCAAGCGCCTCCACGTCGATGCGGCCCCAGTCGGTCGTGCGCCGGAAGCGCGGCCCGATGAGCACGGGCAAGCCTTCCACCCGATTGTAGGTGCGCGCCGCGATGAAGAAGAGTTCCGTGTACGCGCGCCGGCCGCGGTCGCCCTCGCCGATCCGCGGCCGCCACTCGCTGGGCACGAAGCCTTCCTGCTCGATCCGCTCGCCGTCGAGCGTGTAGCGCAGCAGTTCTGCCTGCACGCGCGTCTCGCCATCGATCCGCACGCCGTCGGCCCGCTGCACGCTGCCGCCCACCACGATCACGTCGCCGGTCACGCGCGCACCGCTCACGAAGCGCACGTCGGCGTTGATCGCCACGAGACTGCCGCGCACCGTGCCGGCGATCGTCGCCGGCCCGTTGAGCACGCCGATCGTCCCGTTCGCCTCGCCGCCCGCGGGGATGTCGTACGCGCCGATCACGCGCGTCGTCCCCTCGGCGTTCCACAGGCTCACCGCCTGCGCCGCCACGCTGCGCTGTGCCGCTGCCGGCACCGCGAACACCATCGTGAACGCCATCGCGGCGAGCACCGCCGCCACTGCCTGTCGCATCATTCGCTCCACGTAGGTCACGGCTTCACTCTACCCCGCTGATGCCGAGTCGGCGCATCCGGCGATACAGGTTGGGACGGTCCGTCTGCAGCCGCCGCGCCGCCTCGGCCACCACGCCGTTCGCCGCCTGCAATGCGCGCTGGATGAGCAGGCGCTCGTACTCGTCGAGTTGGTCGCTCAGTCCCATCTCGAGACGCTCCGCGCCGGGCAGCGCCGCCGGCGCAGCCGTCGCGATGTCCACCGACGGCAGCACCTCCTGCACGTGCGCCGGCGTGATCTCCTGGCCCGCGTGCAGGATCGCCAGCCGCTCGACGATGTTCGCCAGCTCCCGCACGTTGCCCGGCCAGCGGTAGCGCGTCATCGCCTCCACCGCCGCGTCGCTCCACGTCGGCGCGGGCTGGCCGCTGCGCCGTCGGTGCAGCGTCGCGAAGTGCAGCACGAGGTCGGGGATGTCCCCCGGATGCTCGCGCAGCGGCGGCACCGACATCGGAATCACGTTGAGCCGGAAGTACAGGTCCTCGCGGAAGCGGCCTTCGCGCACCTCCTTCGCGAGGTCGCGGTTCGTCGCCGCGAGCACGCGCACGTCCACCTTGATGTGCCGCCCACCGCCCACGCGCTCGATTTCCCGCGCCTCGATGGCCCGCAGCAGCTTGGCCTGCGCCTCGGCGGAAAGCTCGCCGACTTCGTCGAGCAGCAGCGTGCCCGTGTGCGCCATCTCGAAGCGCCCGATGCGCCGCTCCGTCGCGCCCGTGAAGGCGCCGCGCTCGTGGCCGAACATCTCGCTCTCCACAAGATCGCGCGGGATCGCCGCGCAATTCACGCGCACGAAGGGCTTGTCGCGCCGCGCGCTCTGCGCGTGGATGGCCGCCGCGACCAGTTCCTTGCCCGTGCCGCTCTCGCCGGTGATCAGCACGCGCGCATCGCTCGGCGCCACGCGCGCGATCATCGCCTTCACCGCGTCCATCGCCGGGCTCGTGCCCACCAACTGGCCGGCGAGTCCGAGGTCTGCGCGCAGCGCGGTGCGCTCGCGCCGCGCCTGCCGCAGCTCCAGCGCACCGGAGATCGCCAGCAGCACGCCCTCGGGTGTGAGGGGCTTCTCGAGGAAGTTCACCGCGCCGAGCCGCGTGGCCTTCACGGCATCGCCGAGTCCCGCACGGCCCGACATCATCACCACCGGCAGGTCGGGGATGCGCTCGCGCAGCTGCTCCAGCAGCACG
The DNA here is from genome assembly GCA_964649965.1 of uncultured Gemmatimonas sp. GTDB lineage: Bacteria > Gemmatimonadota > Gemmatimonadetes > Gemmatimonadales > Gemmatimonadaceae > Pseudogemmatithrix. The sequence goes on along the minus strand of CAZYQM010000074.1, from coordinate 7,212 downwards.
AGCCCGTCCGTCGGGTTCGGCATCATCAGGTCGAGAAGCACGAGGTCGGGGTCCGTCTCCGACGCCTTCTCGAGCCCGCTGCGCGCGTCCGCGGCCTCGTGCACCTCGTAGCCCTCGGCGCCCAGCAGCGCGCCGACCATCCGGCGGATGTTGGGTTCGTCGTCAACGATCAGGACAGAGGCCATAGGAAGCGAGGAGCGAAGGGAAGGAACGAGGTCGGAGGGAGGAGGCGACGAGAACCGGCAGGAGCGAGGAGGGGACTACCGCGCGTCGCTCGCGGGGAGGGATCTCACCTGTTGCTCACGCTCGGCGAGCAGCTTCGTCACGAAGCGCTGGCCTTCGCTGATGCGCTCGATCTCGATGGCCATCGACTCGATGGCGTGTTCCATCCGTTCGAGGCGAGCGTCGGCGGCGAGCGTCCGCGGGTGCGGTTCTTCGCGCTTGCGCGCGGCCCAGGCGCGAACGATCGGCACGCCGAGGACGAGGACGATGACGGTGAAGAAAAATCCACCGATGGCGACGATGTCTTCGTTCACGGGGTCTCCGGTGCCGCCGTGGCGGCGACGGCTGTGGGAATGGTCAGGCGGATCTCGGTGCCCGCGCCGGGCGTGCTGCTGGCCTCGACGTGGCCGCCGTGCGCGACGATGGTCTGCTTCACGATGGCGAGGCCGAGGCCCGTGCCGCCGGTCTTCGTGGTGACGTACGGCTCCCAGATGCGCGCGAGCGACTCCGCGGGGATCCCGACGCCGTCGTCCCGTACGGACAGCGTCACCGCGTCGTTTCGGCCGATGATGCGCAGGCTCACCGTGCCGTGGGCCTGCGTCGCGTCCACGGCGTTGAGCAGCACGTTGACCAGCGCGCGCTGCAGCGCGTCGTGCTGGCCGCGCACCACGAAGGGGCCGCCCTCGGTCTTCACTTCCTGCGTCACGCTACGGGGCAGCGTGCTGCGCGCCGACTCGCGCGCCAGCTCCGCGAGGTCCACGTCGGCCACGGGGCCTTCGGGCAGGCGTCCGAACTGCGCGAAGTTCTTGGCCATCGCCTCCAGCCGCGCCGATTCCGCCTCGAGCACGTCCACCGTGTCCTTCAGCTCCGGCCCGACCTTGTGGCGCAGCGTCGCCACCGCGAAGCGGATCGGCGTCAGCGGGTTCTTCAACTCGTGCGCCACCTGCCGCGCCGATTCGCGGAACGCCGAGAGACGCTCGGCTTCGATCGCGCTGCGGCGGCCCGCCTCGAGCTCCGTGGCCATCGTCCGCATCCGCTGACGCAGCGTGCCGAACTCCGGGGCGCCCTTCGTCTGTTCCTCGCCGGGCAACGGCAGCGGCTCGCCGCGCGCAATGCGATCGGTCCAGCCCATCAACTCGTCGAGCGGGCGCGAAAGCTGCCGCGCCAGGTGTCCCGCCACGCGCGAGGCGATGTAGCTGAGGACGACCATCACCAGCAGGCCGAGCAGGAACATCACCGCGGCGGTGCGGTTCACGAGAAAGCGGAAGCGCCGGGCCTGCACGCGCGACTCGCCCAGCTCGGCCTCGTGCCGACGGAGCAGGGAATCCGTCCGCGCCGACGACGGCGCTTCCCGCGCCGCGCGGATCGCCGCCTCGCCGCTCTCGGCGACCTGGTCCCAGGCGCCGACGCTCGACAGCCGCGGCAACACGCGCGCCGTCATCCCGCTCCACGCCAGCGTCAGCACCAAGGCCGGCAGGAACGCGAAGGCGGCGAGAATGAGAAAGAGTCGGGTCCGGAACCGCGGCGTACGCACCCCCCAAATCTGGCCCGTTCCGCCCGCCTGCGCAGGGGTTCCAGACTGCCGGATTCAGGGCCCAAGTGCCCACCCCACTGCCGTTTGGCCCACTTTGCACTAGTTTTCACATCCGGGACGCGCTCGGCGCGTCGATGATCCGCAGCCTCCTGGCGCGATCATCGGCACGTCGAGCCCGCGGCCCCCAGCGGGCGAGTCGTCCGCGCCAGAGGCGTCCTCCGGTGACCCAAGTGGTTTCTGTGGTCCGGATGAGTTTGTGAGCGCGTGAGATTCGTGGCCATTCCGGCCATCCCGCCGGTACTCACACGGCGATTCACGCCAGGAAACAGATGCACCCTCGTTCCGCTTCACCGGCCGCCGCGCGTGCGTCGCGCGGCCCGGTCGCCCCGTTGCACAGGGGCCCGCAGGCCAGCGCGCTCGGCGCCAGCAGCCACGCGCCCAACGCCGCGCTCCTCATCGATTTCGACAACGTCACGATGGGGATTCGCTCCGACCTCCAGACGGAGCTGCGCAACCTCCTCAGCAGCTCCATCATTTCGGGTAAGGTCGCCGTCCAGCGCGCCTATGCCGACTGGCGCCGCTATCCGCAGTACATCGTCCCGCTCAGCGAATCGTCGATCGACCTCATCTTCGCGCCGGCCTACGGCTCGTCGAAGAAGAACGCCACGGACATCCGCCTCGCCGTGGACGCCATCGAGCTCGTCTTCACGCGTCCGGAGATCGGCACCTACATCCTGCTCTCCGGCGACAGCGACTTCTCGTCGCTCGTGCTGAAGCTCAAGGAGTACGGCAAGTACGTCATCGGCGTGGGCATCCGCGAGTCGTCGAGCGACCTCCTCGTCCAGAACTGCGACGAGTACTACAGCTACAACGCGCTCGCCGGCCTCGTGAAGAGCGGTGAGGAGACCGGCACGGCCAAGAAGTGGGATCCCTGGGAGCTGGTCACGGAGTCCATCGGCCGGATGCAGAAGAACGGCGACGTGATGCGCGCCGACCGCCTCAAGCAAGTGATGCAGGAAATCGACGCGACCTTCGACGAAAAGGATCTCGGGATGTCGAAGTTCTCGCGCTTCTGTATGGAAGCCGCGCAGAAGGGCCTGCTCCACGTTGCCAAGCTCGAGAACGGCCAGCTCGAGGTCGGCCCGCCCAAGGGCGGTGCCGCACCGGCGGCCGCCGCGGCTCCGGCCGCGCCGCGCGCCGAAGGTGAGAAGGAAGAGCGCGATGGCCGCGGCCGTCGCGGTCGCCGTGGTCGTGGGGGTCGCGGTCGCGACCGTGAAGACCGTCCCGCCACGCCGGCGCAGGGTGAGCTCGCCGTCAGCGAGACGCCAGCCGCCGCCGAGGCGCCCAAGCGCGAGGAGCGCGGCGGCCGTCCGGATCGCGGTCCGCGTCCGGCGCCCGCCCCGAAGGTGGACGAGTCGATCGGCGTCTCCGGCATCCGCCTCACGCGCGACGAGGCCTTTGGCCTGGTCCGCGATGCGGTGAACGCCGTCGCCGCCGGCGACAACCCGGTGCCGTCGGAAACCGTGCGCGCGAAGGCCTTCGCGCTGCTCGGCCGCGACTCCGAGTCGCTCTCGGCCAAGAACTTCGCGCGCATCTTGAAGGACGCGCACGATGCCGGACTGCTCGACCTCCGCAAGCGCGGTGAACACTTCGAGGTGACAGCCGTCGCCGATGCCCCGAGCATCGCCGACCAGCTGAGCGCCGCCGAGGCCGCGCACACGCCGGCCAAGGCGGCTGCCGCGCCTGCACCGCGTGGAATGGGCGCGCGCGGCATCCCGTCGAAGGGCGGCGCCCGCGGTGGCAAGCCCGTACCGCCGTCGTTGCTGCTCCTCGGCGTCGTCGAGGATGAGCCGTCGAGCGTCGTCGCCGAGCAGGCGGATGGCGCGGCGGACGCGAAGGCGGAGGCCAAGGCCGACGCCAAGCCGGCGAAGAAGAAGGCCGCGGCCAAGAAGAAGACCGCGAAGGCCGAGTCCAACGGCGACGCGCCGAAGGCCAAGAAGACGGCCAAGAAGAAGACCGCCAAGGCGTAAGTCGTCGGCGGGACGAACGACGAAATGGGGCGACGCTCGGAATGACGGGCGTCGCCCCATTTCGTCCGGGAGTTCTGACTGCGTTGAGCCTGTCAGAGCCGAGGGGTAGCTTACCCGAATGACTGCACTCTCAGAGCTGCTGGAGGGGTTTCGCGCTGCCGCCGTGTCGGAGCGCGAGAAGGGGACCTACTTCGAAGAGCTGATCGTCGCGTACCTACGACACGAGGCCAGCTACCGGGACCTCTACAGCGACGTGTGGACCTACGGTGACTGGGCCAAGTCCCAGGGCCTGACCGCCAAGGATACCGGTATCGATCTCGTCGCGCAGACCCGCGACACAGGCGAGATCCACGCCATCCAGTGCAAGTTCTACGCGCCGGATTACAAGATCCAGAAGTCCGACATCGACAGCTTCTTCACGGCGTCGGGCAAGAAGCCCTTCGTGCATCGGCTGATCGTCAGCAGCACCGACCATTGGTCTGACAATGCCGAGGCCGCCCTGCAGGGCCAGCAGGTCGCAGTCAGCAAGATCACGCTGTACGACCTCGAGAACAGCCAGATCGACTGGGCGCAGTTCAAGCCGAAGGCCAAGGCTGCGCCCGCGCTCAAGCCCAAGAAGACCCCGCGCGCCCATCAGGTCTCGGCGATCGAGGACGTCATCACCGGCCTCAAGAAAGCCGACCGCGGCAAGCTCCTGATGGCCTGCGGCACGGGCAAGACGTTCACGGCCCTCAAGATCGCCGAGCGGCAGGCGGGCGAGGGCAAGCGCGTGCTCTTCCTCGTGCCCAGTCTCGCACTGCTCTCGCAGTCCCTCACCGAGTGGACGCAGGAGAGCGCGGTTGGCCTGCACAGCTTTGCGGTGTGCTCGGATTCCGACGTCGGCAAGAAGAAGTCGGCCGACGACGACAGCATCCAGACGTTTACGCACGAGCTGCGCTTCCCGGCCACCACCGACGCCAAGCGACTGGCGGCGGAAGTCGCGAGGCGCCACGACGCCGAGCATATGAGCGTCGTGTTCAGCACGTATCACTCGATTGAGGTCGTCCACGAGGCGCAAGCGAAGCACGGGCTGGCCGACTTCGATCTCATCGTCTGCGACGAGGCGCACCGGACCACCGGCGCCACCTGGGATGGCGAGGACGAGAGCGCCTTCGTGAAGGTGCACGACGGTGCCTTCATCAAGGGCAAGAAGCGGCTGTATATGACCGCCACGCCGCGCATCTACGGCAACGCGGCAAAGGCGACGGCCGAGAAGGAGAGCGTCACCCTCGCCTCGATGGACGACGTGGCGCTCTTCGGTGAGGAACTGCACCGCCTGAGCTTCTCCGATGCCGTGCAGCGCGACCTGCTCGTGGACTACAAGGTCGTCGTGCTGGCCATCGAGGAGGATCACGTCAACAAGCGCCTGCAGCGCCTGCTGGCCGATCCCAACAACCAGCTTAAGGTCGACGACGCCAGTAAGATCGTCGGCTGCTGGAAGGCCTTGGCCAAGCAGGGCCTGCGCGGGTACGGCAACTACGACGGGCCGATGCAGCGCGCCGTGGCCTTCTGTCAGGTCATCAAGCCCACGACCGGTGCCAAGAAGCACAAGGTCAGCTCGATGAACATCGCCGCGATGTTCCAGTCGGTCGTGGAGGCCTATCAGGAGACGGCATCGCCCGAGGAGCAGGCGGTCACGCTCAAGTGCGAAGCGCAGCACGTGGACGGCGGAATGAACGCCAGCGAGAAAGAAGCCAAGCTCGCGTGGCTGAAGGCGCCGACACCCGCTGACACCTGCCGCATTCTGAGCAACGTCCGCTGCTTGAGCGAAGGCGTGGACGTGCCGGCCCTCGACGCCGTGCTCTTCCTCACGCCCCGCAACTCGCAGGTGGACGTCGTGCAGTCCGTGGGCCGCGTGATGCGCAAGGCACCCGGCAAGGACCTCGGCTACGTCGTGCTACCGGTGGTGATCCCGGCCGGGGTGTCGCCCAACGAGGCGCTCGACAACAACGAGGTGTACAAGGTCGTCTGGCAGGTGCTCCAGGCGCTGCGCTCGCACGACGATCGCTTCGACGCGATGGTGAACAAGCTCGAGTTGATGAAGGTCCCGCCGAGCAAGATGGAAGTCATCGCCGTCACGGACCGTATCCAGCCCAAGCAGAAGAAGGCCGTGAAGGCCGATGCCGCCAAGGGCTCCTACGGCATCGGGGCCAAGCCCAAGGCCAAGGGCGAGGAGGCGGCCGCGAGTCAGACCAGCATCGAGTTCGAGATCGGCGAGATCGAGCGCGCCATCTACGCCAAGCTGGTGCAGAAGGTCGGGAACCGGCAGCACTGGGACGAGTGGGCCGGCGATATCGCCAAGATCGCCCAGACGCACATCAGCCGCATCACGGCACTCGTGGAGGACCCCAAGCACACCAAGGAGCGGGCGGCCTTCCGGGAGTTCGCGGGGGAGCTACGCGACGACCTCAACGACAGCATCACCGACGGCGAAGTCATCGAGATGCTCGCGCAGCATCTCATCACCAAGCCGGTGTTCGATGCCATCTTCGCCGGGCACGGCTTTGCCGACCGCAACCCGATCTCGGTAGCGATGCAGAAGGTGCTCGACGTGCTTCAGGAGCACCATCTGGAGAAGGAGACCGACACGCTGCAGCGCTTCTATGCCAGCGTGAAGATGCGGGCCGAGGGCATCGATAGCGCCGAGGGGCGGCAGCGCATCGTCGTCGAGCTCTACGACAAGTTCTTCCGCGGGGCGTTCCCGAAGCTCACCGAGCGGCTGGGTATCGTGTACACGCCGGTGGAGGTCGTGGACTTCATCATCCACAGCGTGGCGCACCTGCTGGAGAAGGAGTTCGGCCAGACCCTCGGCAGCGAGAACGTGCACATCCTCGATCCGTTCACCGGGACGGGGACGTTCATCACGCGGCTCCTGCAGAGCGGGCTGATCTCGAAGAAGGACCTGGCGCGGAAGTACCGCAAGGAGATCCACGCCAACGAGATCGTGCTGCTGGCCTATTACATCGCCGGCGTGAACATCGAGGCCGTGTACCACGACATCGTGGGCGGCGAGTATGAGCCGTTCCCGGGGATTCTGCTCACGGACACGTTCCAGATGTATGAGAAGGAAGATCTGCTCAGCGAGCTGCTGGTGGACAACAGCGCACGGCGGAAGCGGCAGAAGAAGCTTGATATTCGCGTGATTGTCGGGAATCCGCCGTATTCCGCTGGGCAGGCGAGCGCCAACGACAACAATCAGAACGTCGGGTATCCCGCGCTGGACGAACGGATTGCGAGCACGTACGCGGCGCGGTCAAAGGCGACGCTCAAGAACTCGCTGTATGACAGCTATATCCGTGCGATTCGGTGGGCCTCGGATCGCGTTGGCGAGAGCGGTGTAGTCGGGTTTGTGACCAATGCAGGTTTTCTCGAGGCAAACACCGCATC
>CAZYQM010000073.1:3763-9625 GCA_964649965.1 uncultured Gemmatimonas sp. | reverse complement strand
GCCGGCACCTGCGAGTTCCTGCTCGACAAGCACGGGAACTTCTACTTCCTCGAGATGAACACGCGCATTCAGGTCGAGCATCCGGTCACGGAACTGGTGATGGGGATCGACCTGGTGCAGTGGCAACTGCGCATCGCGCGCGGCGAGACGCTACCATTCCTCGAGACGCCGCAGCCGAACGGCTGGGCGATCGAGTGCCGCATCACATCGGAGGATCCGGCAAATGGATTCCTGCCGAGCACGGGGCGCATCACGCACCTGCAGTTGCCGGCCGGGCCGGGCGTGCGCTGGGACGGCGGCATCACCACGGGCAGCGTGGTGGGGCTCAACTACGATCCGATGCTCGCCAAGCTCATCGTGCATGCGCCGACGCGCGAGTTGGCGATCGCCCGCATGGAGCGCGCGCTGCGCGAGCTGGTGATCCACGGCGTGGAGACGTCGCGCGAGTTCCACCTGCGGATGATGGCCGACGAGGACTATCGCGCGAGCAACGTGACCATCCAGTGGCTGGAAGCGAAGCTGCCGGAGATCCTCGCGCGGAAGCCCTCGGCGGAGACGGTGCGCGTGGCGGCCATCGCCGCGGCGCTGTTCGCGCAGAAGGATCGCGGCGGGCGGCCGGGCACTGGCGTCACGGCCGCGCCGGCAACCCAGCAAGGATCGGCGTGGTCCGAGTTGGCCCGTCGCGAGGCGTTGCGTCGCGCGTGACGCTCGCCACGCTCGACATCGCGAGCATCTCGGCGGGCGGCGACGGCGTCGCCCGTCACGAGGGGCTCGTCGTGTTCACGCCGCGCACGGCGCCGGGAGACCGCGTCGTCGCGGAAGTCAGCGTGCAGGGGCGCGTGGGGCGGGGCAAGCTCGTGCGCGTCGAGCGTGAGGGGCCGTCGCGCGTGTCGGCGGCGTGTGCGCACTACGAGGCGCCGGATCGCTGCGGCGGCTGCCAGTGGCAGCACGTGGACGTTGTGGCGCAGCGCGACGCGAAGCGCACGATGCTGCGCGACGCGTTCCAGCGCATCGCCAAGCGCGAGATCCCGCTGCCGCCGATCCACGCGGGGGAGCCGTGGCGGTATCGCCGCTCGCTCACGCTCGCGATGCGGCGCCGCGACGACGGCTCGTGGTTTGCCGGATTGCGCGCCTTCGACGATCCCGAATCGGTGTTCGAGCTCGAGGACTGCCTGATTACCGCCGAGCCGGTGCTGGCCGCCTGGCGCGAGGTGCTGGCGGCTGCGGAGCATCTGCCCGACGAGCCGCGCCTGCGCGGCACGGTTCGCGTGATCGATGGTCGCGCCCACTTCGTGCTGGAGGGCGGTCGCGAGTGGTCGCAGCTCTCGGCGTTTCTCGACGCGGTGCCGAACATCGCGGCGGTGTGGTGGCAGGCCGAGGGCAAGCGGCGACGCATTGTCGCGGATCGTCGACCGGCGGGCGAGCCCGGCGCGAGCTTCGCGCAGGTGAATCCCGCGATGGCCGCGCAGCTGCACGCCGCGGTGGTGCAGCGCGTGATGGCCCACGCCCCGCGCACCGTGGTGGATGCGTTCAGCGGTGCTGGGGACACGGCGGCGGCAATCGCCGCGCAGGGCGTGCGCGTCGTCGCCATCGAAGCGGATGAGGAAGCGACGGCCTACGCTGCGGCGCGCGGCCTTCGCGCTATCGCCGCGAGGGTGGAGGATGTGCTCGCCCACCACCTACCGGCTGACGTCGTGATCCTCAACCCGCCGCGCAGCGGCGTGGACGCGAAGGTCACCGCCGCGCTGGTGAAGTCGCCCCCGAAGGCCATCCTCTATGTGAGTTGCGATCCGGCCACGCTGGCCCGTGACGTCTCGCGCCTGCCCGGCTGGCGCGTCGAACATCTAGAGTGCTACGACCTCTTCCCGCAGACCGCGCACGTCGAGACGCTGTGCGAGCTGCGCCCGGAGTCAGAATGAAGTACATCGTGGAAGTCGCCGGCGAACGGCACGAGGTGGACCTCGCGGACGGGCAGGCCAGCTACGGCGGCTCGACCGCGTCTGCGGCGCTGCTTGAAGTCCCGGGCTCGCCGGTGCACGTCGTCAATATCGGCGGCAGGCAGTACCAGGCCGTCGTGAAGCGGGAGGCCGCAAAGGGCCGCTACGTGCTCTGGATCGATGGTTGGCGCTTCGAACTGGACGCCCTGGACGAGCGGGCCAGGGCAATCCGCGACCTGAGTGCGGCCGCGGCAGGGGCCCAAGGGCCGGCGCCGGTTGTCGCGCCGATGCCGGGGCTGATCGTCCGGGTGCACGTGCAGCCGGGGGATACCGTTGAGGCCGGCCAGCCGGTGGTCGTGATGGAGGCGATGAAGATGGAGAACGAGCTCCGGGCCCAGGCGGCGGGGACGGTGAAGGCGGTGCACGCCCAGCCGGGGAAGGCGGTGGAGAAGGGGACCCTGCTGGTGGAGTTGACCTAACTCCCTCTCCCGCCCATATTTGGAGTCTGTCCCAAAAACCCTTCAATGGGTGCCGAGACCCGGGTTGCATCCCGCACCGGTGAGGCGCAGTACCTCTCCAGTTGGTTTTCTCAATGCGTAGCACGTTTTCGGCCACCCCCGCCGACATCGAACCCAAGTGGTTCATCGTCGACGCCGAGGGAATGGTCCTCGGTCGCCTCGCGACTGAAGTCGCGCGAATCATCCGCGGCAAGCACAAGCCGATCTTCACGCCCCATATGGACACGGGCGACAACGTCATCGTCATCAACGCGAGCAAGATCGTCGTGACGGGACGCAAGGCGGAGCAGAAGAACTACTTCCGCCACACCGGCTATATGGGCCACGAGCTCTATACGAAGTTCTCGACGATGCTCGCCAAGCACCCGGAGCGCGTGATCGAGAAGGCCGTGTTCGGCATGCTCCCCAAGACGGCGCTCGGCCGTCAGAAGCTGCGCCTCAAGCTGCGCGTGTACGCGGATGCCAAGCACCCGCACGCCGCCCAGAAGCCCGAGACGCTCACCTTCCCGAAGGCCGAGGCCAAGTAACCCATGTCGACGACCAACACCACGCACACGATCGGCCGTCGCAAGGAAGCCGTCTGCCGCGTCTATCTGACCCCCGGCACCGGCAAGTGGGACCTCAACGGTCGCACCCTTGGTGACTACTTCCCGCGCCCGGCGCTCGTGACGGCGATCCAGCAGCCGTTCACGGCCACCGACACGCTCGGGGCCTACGATGTGAAGGCGAACCTCACCGGCGGCGGCCAGACCGGCCAGGCCGGCGCGCTCCGCCTCGGCATCTCGCGCGCCCTCGTCAAGATCGACGAAGCGCACCGCGGGAAGCTCCGCGCCCTCGGCTTGCTCACGCGCGATGCCCGCGCGGTCGAGCGCAAGAAGCCGGGCCGTCCGAAGGCGCGTAAGAAGTTCCAGTTCAGCAAGCGTTAATAGAACTGCAGATATGAGATGTAAGATGTAAGACGGAAGTATGAACACCTCTTACACCTTACATCTTACATCTCACATCTACAGTTGAAGTTCGCAGTTGTAGGTCCATCTCACAGCGAAGCCGAGGCATCCCAGGGTGCCGTGCCACAGGGGCGCGGTCTGGCGCTGCCGACGAAGCGACGCAACGTCTCCAAAACCACAAGGCACAGCACAATGTCCAGCCCGTCCCTCAACGATCTCCTCCAGGCCGGCGTCCACTTCGGCCACCAGACCCGCCGTTGGAACCCCAAGATGCGCCGCTTCATCTTCGCGGAGCGCAACGGGATCCACATCATCGACCTCCAGAAGACGGTCAGCCAGATCGAGAAGGCCAAGGAACTGGCCCGTTCGGTCGTGATGCGCGGGGAGCAGGTCCTCTTCGTCTGCACCAAGCAGCAGCTCGCGGCCATCGTCTCGGCCGAGTCCGAGCGCTCGGGTTCGATGCACATCACCGAGCGTTGGCTCGGCGGCCTGTTGACGAACTTCGCCACGGTCAAGAAGCAGCTCCGCAAGCTCAAGGAGCTTGAGGCCGGCTCGATGGAAGGCGGCGCCTTCGAGAACTACACGAAGAAGGAACAGCTGATGATGTCCCGCCAGCGCGACAAGCTGGCGAAGAATCTCAGCGGCATTAAGTCGCTCGGCCGCCTGCCGGGCCTGATGATCGTCATCGATGCCAAGAAGGAGCGCATCGCCGTGGACGAGGCCAACAAGCTGGGCATCCCGATGATCGCGATCTGCGACACGAACGCCGATCCGGACCTCATCACGGTGCCGATCCCGGGCAACGACGACGCGATCCGCTCGGTGGAGCTGATCACGAAGGCGCTGGCCGATACGATCGCCGAGGCCCGCCGCGAGGCGCCGGCCCGTCCGGAGGTCGAGGAGTCGGGCGAAGCGACGACGTACTCGTCGGAGCGCGGCACCGAGCGCGAAGGCCGTGACCGCGGCGGTCGCGGCGGTGACCGTGGCGGCCGTGGCGGCGATCGTCCGCGCCGTCGTCGTGCGAAGCCGGAAGCCATCGCGGCCCGCCTGAAGGGCGGCGAGGCGGGCGAGGCCGGCGGGACCGAGGCGGCTGCCGGGGAAGAGCCCGCGGCCGAGTAAGCGGTCCGAGCGCGGCTCGGTTTGGTCCGGGCCCGCACTACGCAGTACCTTTCGGTCGCCGCCGGTCGAGTAGCAGCTCGCTCCCGGCGGCGACGCCACACCTGAGTATCCCTACCGAGATTTCCGATGTCTGCCACGCAGATCAGTGCCAAGGATGTTGCAGAGCTCCGCGCCCGCACGGGCGCCGGGATGATGGATTGCAAGAAGGCCCTCGAGGAGGCCAACGGCGATATGAACGCCGCCGTGGACATCCTCCGCAAGAAGGGCATCGCCAAGGCCGACAAGCGCGCCGACCGCGCCGCGTCCGAGGGCCAGATCGTGATCTGGACCAACGCCGACGCGTCCGTCGCCGCGATGATCGAGCTCAACTGCGAGACGGACTTCGTGGGCCGCAACGACGAGTTCGTCGCGCTGTCCAAGAAGCTCGCCGAGCACGTGGGCCAGGACGCCGCGGTGGACGGCCTCGTCGCCGTCGGCGCCGAGGGTGCGTACCTCGCGACGCCGTGGTACGCCGACAAGGCGCAGACCGTGGGCGACATCGTGAAGGCTGCCTCGGCCAAGACGGGCGAGAAGGTCGAGCTGCGCCGCATCGCGCGCGTCGCGACCAGCGGCATCGCGGGCAGCTACCTGCACTTCAACGGCAAGGCCGGCGTGATCGTCGAGATCGCCGGTGGCAAGGGTGAGCAGGCGCTGGAGCTGGGCAAGTTCGTGGCCGAGCACGTGGCGGCGGGCGTGCCTGTCGTGGCGATTGCCGTGGACAAGGACGGCGTGAGCCCGGAGTTCCTCGCCAAGGAGCGCGAGATCTTCGTGGCGCAGGCGGTCGAGAGCGGCAAGCCGGAAGCCATCGCGCAGAAGATGGTCGAGGGCCGCATCCAGAAGCTGCTGAGCGAGGTCACGCTCGTGGGCCAGCCCTGGGTCCGCGACGACAAGCAGACGGTCGGTGACCTCGTGGCCGCGACGGCCAAGGCCGCCGGTGCGCCGCTCTCCGTCAAGCGCTTCGTGCTCTTCAAGATGGGCGAGAGCTAAGCCACCACCCCCGGACACTCCCGAATGGCGCTCAAGTACCCCAGGGTCCTGCTCAAGCTCTCCGGCGAAGCCCTCGCCGGCGACAAGGGCTTCGGTTTCGACTTCGACACCATTCGGGAGTTCGCCCGGCAGGTGAAGGCCATCTCCGAGATGGGCGCGCAGGTAGGGATGGTGATCGGCGGCGGCAACATCGTCCGCGGGTCGCAGATCTCCAAGATGGGGATGGACCGCGTCTCGGCCGACTATATGGGAATGCTCGGCACGGTGATCAACGCGCTGGCCTTCCAGGACGTGCTCGAGCGCGAAGGCCTCGAC
>CAZYQM010000073.1:1892-3753 GCA_964649965.1 uncultured Gemmatimonas sp. | reverse complement strand
GGCATCCCGGTGCGCGTGATGTCCGCCATCGCCATGAACGAGATCGCCGAGCCGTACATCCGGCGCCGCGCCATCCGCCACCTCGAGAAGGGCCGCGCGGTGATCTTCGCCGCGGGCACGGGCAATCCGTACTTCTCGACGGACACCGCCGCCGTGTTGCGGGCCATCCAGATGAAGGCCGACGTCATCATCAAGGCCACCAGCGTGGACGGCGTGTACAACGCGGATCCCAAGAAGGATCCGCAGGCGCAGAAGTTCGATGCGATTTCCTATATGGACGTCGTGAGCAAGGAGCTGAAGGTGATGGACCACACGGCCATCACGCTCAGCAAGGAGAACAGCCTGCCGCTCATCGTCCTCAACATCCACACCAAGGGCATCGTCGCCGCCGCGCTGCGAGGCGAGCCCGTGGGGACCCTCGTCTCATGATCCAGAACATCCTGAAGGACTGCAAGGTCGCGATGGAGAAGGGCGTCGAGGCCGCGAAGCGCGAGTTCTCGTCCGTGCGTTCCGGCAAGGCGAACCCGTCGATGCTCGACACGGTGAAGGTCGAGATGTACGGCCAGTGGATGGCGATGAACCAGGTCGCCAACGTGTCGGCGCCGGAGCCGCGCCTGCTGCTCGTGACGCCCTTCGACAAGGGCCAGGTGAAGGCCGTCGAGAAGGCGATCCGCGAGTCGAACCTCGGGCTCGACCCGGCGGCGCAGGGCGCCATCATCCGCGTGCCGCTGCCGTCGATGAACGAGCAGCGCCGCAAGGAGCTGGCGAAGCTCTTGCATCAGTACGCGGAAGACGGCCGCATCGCGGTGCGTCACGCCCGCACGGCGGCCCGCGACGCGCTCAAGAAGCTCTCGGGCGTCTCGGAAGACGACGTGAAGCACGCCGAGAAGGATCTCCAGAAGCTGCACGACGAGGAGATCGCGAAGATCGAGGCGGCGCTGAAGGCGAAGGAAGCCGAGATTATGGAGGTCTGAGCCCCCGGGCTCCGATTTCCGGTCTATGACCGCTCCCGAGCTGCTCGCGAAGATCCGCCTGCACGGCGTGGTGCCGCGGCACGTGGCCATCATTATGGATGGCAACGGACGCTGGGCGCGGGAGCGTATGCTGCCGCGCCCGATCGGCCATCGCAACGGGATGAAGGCGGTGCGCGAAGTCGTCGAGGGCGCGCTCGAAGTGGGGCTCGAGGCACTGTCGCTGTTCGCGTTCTCGCAAGAGAATTGGCAGCGGCCGGAGGGCGAGGTGAATGCCCTGATGTCGCTGCTCGAGGAGTACATCCAGAAGGAAGCCGACGAGCTGCACCGCCAGGGCGTGAAGGTGCAGATGCTCGGCGACCTCACGCGCCTCGCCTCGGCGGCGAAGGCCGCGGTGGACCGTGTCGTCGCGCAGACGTCGGGCAACGCCAAGCTCACGCTGAACCTGTTCATCTCGTACGGCTCGCGAGCCGAGCTGACGCGGGCGGCGCGGCTGATCGCCGAGGACGTCGCGGCTGGGCGCCTGCAGCCCGAGGACGTGGACGAGGCGGCGATCGCCGAGCGGCTGTACACGCAGGGCTGCCCGGATCCTGACCTGTTGATCCGCACTTCCGGCGAACGGCGCATCAGCAACTTCCTGCTCTGGCAGGTGGCCTACGCGGAGCTGTTCATCTCGCCCGTGCTGTGGCCGGATTGGTCGCGTGCCAACCTGTACGAGGCCATCGTTGACTTCCAACAGCGCGACCGCCGTTTCGGAAAGGTCGCCGTCTGAGGCCCGCGTGAGCGAGCTCGCCAAGCGCATTGCCTTCGCCGTGGCCGCCATTCCGGTGGTCGCCGGCGCCGTGTACTTCGGGGACGCGCCGCTGGCCGTCCTGCTATCCATCGCCTCG
>CAZYQM010000073.1:0-1882 GCA_964649965.1 uncultured Gemmatimonas sp. | reverse complement strand
CGATCGTCCTCGCGGCGCTGATCCCGCTGGCGCTGCACGCGCTGCGCCTCGGCTACGCCGTGCCGGGCATCGCGTGGATCGCGATGCTGATCCCGCTGCTGCTCTCGGTGGCGCTGTGGACGCGCGGCAGCGAGGGGAAGCCGATCGAGAGCGTGGCGACGACGCTGTTCGGCGTGTGGTACACGGGCGGCATGCTGGCCTTCGTGTACGCGCTGCGCTATCACCGCTTCGCGATCACGGCGCTGGCCGGCGCTCTGCTCGTGGCGCTGCCGGTGGTGCTGACCTGGCTCAACGACAGCGGCGCGTTCTTCTTCGGCAAGAAGTTCGGCAAGACGAAGCTGATGCCGTCGGTGAGCCCCGGAAAGACCTGGGCGGGCGCCTGGGGCGCGCTGGGCACGACGATCGTCTGCACGCACCTGATCTCGCAGTTCGTGCTGAAGCCCTATGCCGGCCTCGCGTTCACGCTCGTGGGGACAGTGATCTTCGGCGCGGTGATCAGCGTGGCCGCGCAGGTGGGCGATCTCGTGGAGAGCATGCTCAAGCGCGAGGCGGGCGTGAAGGACAGTTCGAACTTGATCCCGGGCCACGGCGGTGTGCTCGACCGTACCGACTCGCTGCTGTTCACGGTGCCGATCGCGTACGTGATGCTCGAGCAACTGCTCGTCGTCGCGCGCTAATGCGGAGCGACACGATGTGGCAGGACGCGCCCGCGGCGCGAGGCAACCGATGACCGCCCCGGTCGGCATCGCCCTCCTCGGCGCGACGGGCAGCATCGGCGAGACGGCGCAGCGTGTCGTGGCGCGGCACGCGGAGCGATTCCGCTTCGTCGCGTTGACCGCCAACGGCAACGTGGACGGTCTGCAGAAGGCCGTCGCGCAGTGGAAGCCAGCGTACGCGGGCATCGTGGACGCCAAGACGCGCGAACTGCCGAACGGCTGGGGCCGCGGGCCGGAATGCCTGGTCGAAGCCGCGCAGCATCCAGAGGCGAGCATCGTGCTGAACGCCGTCGTCGGCGCGGCGGGGCTCGATGCCACTCTGGCGGCGCTGACGGCCGGCAAGCGCGTGGCGCTGGCCAACAAGGAGACGCTGGTCATCGGCGGCGCGCTGGTGCAGCGCGCGGCGCGCGCGCACGGCGGTTCCGTGATTCCCGTGGACTGCGAGCACTCGGCGTTGCTGCAGTGCCTCGCCGGACGTGTCGGCGGCGCGGGCGAGGGCCTGCTGCCGGTGCAGGGCGTGAAGCGCTTCATCATCACGGCGAGTGGCGGTCCGTTCCGCACCTGGCACGCCGAGCGCGTGCGGGAGGCGAGCATCGCCGAGGCGCTGAACCATCCGACCTGGGCGATGGGCAAGAAGATCACCATCGATTCGGCGTCGCTGGCCAACAAGGCGCTCGAGGTGATCGAGGCGCACGTGCTGTTTGGCGTGCCGTACGAGAAGATCGAGGTGGTGGTGCATCCGCAGAGCATCATCCACTCGATGGTCGAGTTCGAGGACGGCAGCGTCCTGGCGCAGATGGGCGTACCGAGTATGGAGCTGCCCGTGCTGTACGCGCTGACGTATCCCGAACGGCTCGACGACGACGGGGTACCACGCTTTGATCCGGTGAAGCATCCGTTGCTGACCTTCGAGCCGGTGCGGCACGAGGTGTTTCCGACGCTGTCGCTGGGCATCGCGGCGGGCAAGCAGGGCGGGGCGGCACCGGCGGTATTCAATGCCGCGAACGAGGCGGCGGTGGCGCGGGTGCTGGATGGTTCGTTGATGTTCGCGCGGATTCCCGTGGCTATCGAACGGGCGTTGGCGCAGCTCGGCGGCTTGCCGGGCGATGACCGGGATTCCTTGCTGGCCGCGGATGCCGCGGCGCGGCGCATCGTGCAGGAGATGG
>CAZYQM010000072.1:0-9812 GCA_964649965.1 uncultured Gemmatimonas sp. | reverse complement strand
GTCGTTCCTCGCCCTCATCGGACTCGGCGGCAGCGCCGAGGCGATCCGTCGCGCCGACACCCCGATGCCCGCGGTCGCGATGCTCGCCGTCGCCGGCGATCCCGCCGTGCCGGCGCGGAGCTACGCGCCCGAGGACGCCGCCGATTCGCTCTGGCGTGCGGGCCGCATCGCCATCGCCGACGAGCGTTGGCGCGACGCGGCGCGCATCTTCGAGCGTCTCGTCGCCGATCACCCGACCTCGGCGTACGCCGGCGATGCGCTGTACTGGCAGGCCTTCGCGCTGCAGCGCACCGGGATGCAGTCCGATATGCGCCGCGCCGTGCGGGCGCTGGAGACGCAGCGCGACAAGTACGCGTCGAGCGCGACCTGGACGTCGGGCGAAGGTCCGGCGCTGCTCAACCGCGTGAACGGCCGACTCGCCCGCAGCGGTGACGCCGAGGCCGGTGCGGCCGTGGCGGCGGCGGCCGCGGAAATCGCGGCCAGCGTGGCGCCGATGGCGATGGAGATGGCGGCGGCGGTCGCGCCGGCGGCGATTGACGCGGCGGTGGCCTCGGGCGCGATGAGCGCAGAGGAGGCCACGCGAGCCCGAGCGGAGATGGCCCGCGGGCTGGCCGAGGCGCGCGCCGAGATCGCGGGCGCGCGGGCGGAGATGGCGGGTTCGTTGCGCGGCCGTGCCGAGGTGGCGCGGATGCGCAGCGGCCGTGGCGACGACGACATCCCGCCCGAATGTGAGGACGTGATCGGCGTGGATCGCATCGAGGCGCTCAACGCGCTGATGCAGATGAACTCCGACCAGGCCCTGCCCGTGCTGCGCCGCGTGCTCGAGCGCCGCGACCGCTGCTCGGAGGTGCTGCGTCGCAAGGCGGTGTTCATCGTGGCCCAGCGTCGCAACGACGAGGCGGCGGACATCCTCGTGAACGTCGTGCGCAACGATCCGGACCGGCAGACGCGCAGCGAGGCCGTGTTCTGGCTCTCGCAGGTGAACACGGAGAGGTCGGTGGGCGTCCTCGAGGAGATCCTCAAGGGCACGCCCGACGAGGAGCTGCAGAAGCGCGCGATCTTCGCGCTCTCGCAGTCCAACTCGACGCGCGCGGCGGAGAGCCTGCGCGACTTCGCGGGCCGTCGCGACGCCGACGTGGAGCTGCGCGGTGAGGCGATCTTCTGGCTCGGCCAGCGCAACCGCGGCGAGAACATCGGCTTCCTCAAGGAGCTGTTCCCGCGGCTGGAGTCCGACGAGCTTCGCGACAAGGTGATCTTCAGCGTGGCGCAGCGGCGCGCGCCGGAGAACGCGGCCTGGCTGCTCGAGCGGGCCAAGGATCGCCAGCTCTCGCCGCAGGTGCGCAAGCAGGCGCTGTTCTGGGCGAGCCAGAGCGGTGGCGCCAGCGTGGCCGACCTCGGCGCGATCTACGACAACAGCGCCAACGACGCGGAACTTCGCCAGCAGGTGATCTTCGCGCTGTCGCAGCGCCGCAACGACACGGCGGCGGTGGACAAGCTGCTCGCCATCGCGCGCACGGAGCAGGACCGCGAGCTGCGGCGCCAGGCGCTGTTCTGGTTGGGCCAGAGCCGCGATCCGCGGGCGGCGGCGGCGCTGGAAGAAATCATCAACAAGCCGTTCTGATGCGTATCCTCACTCTCCTGATCTTCGCCGCGACGACCGCCGGCGCGCAGGACATCGCCGCCCGCGTCGCGGCCGTGGGAAGCGGCAGCGTGCGCCTGCAGTTCGCCGCCGATAGCGGCGTCTGCGGCAACGGCCGCGGCAACATCACCGTGCGCCGCGACGACGGGCGCACCACGGTCTCGGGGACGTCCATCAACACCGGTCGTCGGCGCGCCGATGAGTGGGAAGACGACTGCGAGCCGGGTCCGGTGCGCGTCTCGCTCGACATCAGCGATCGCCGCGTGACCGCGCTGCGCACCTACGTCGGCGGTCGCTGGCGTGGGACGCCGGACCTCGACCTCGGCGACGTGCCGCCGGCGCAGGCCATCGCGTTCCTGATGCGTCTCGCCGCGACCGCCGACGCGCGACCGGCCAAGGACGCGATCTTCCCGGCACTGATCGCCGAGGGTCCCGCGCCCGACGCGCAGTTGCTCGCCGTGGCCAAGGACGGCGACCGTCCGCGCGACGTGCGTTCGAGCGCGACGTTCTGGCTCTCGCAGTCGGCCGGCGATCGCGCCGCCGCCGGATTGCAGGAGCT
Organism: uncultured Gemmatimonas sp.; assembly: GCA_964649965.1. Classification (GTDB taxonomy): domain Bacteria; phylum Gemmatimonadota; class Gemmatimonadetes; order Gemmatimonadales; family Gemmatimonadaceae; genus Pseudogemmatithrix. The sequence goes on along the minus strand of CAZYQM010000072.1, from coordinate 7,614 downwards.
GGTCGACGACGCGGACCGCGAGGTGCGCGAGCAGGCGGTGTTCGCGCTGTCGCAGCGTCCGGACGCGGAGAGCGTGCCAGCGCTCATCCGCCTCGCCCGCACGCACGATGATCCCAACGTGCGCCGTCGGGCCGTGTTCTGGCTCGGGCAGAAGCGCGACCCGCGCGCGCTGGCCTACTTCGAGGAAGTGCTGCTGGGGAAGTAGGACGGTGAACGGTGAACGGAGGAGGGTGAAGGGAGAACGGTGGCTTTCTCCCTTCACCCTCCTCTGTTCACCCTTCTCCCAGCTTCAACTGACTCTCATCCGGCCGCCCCACCGCGTGGCAGGCTCGGCAGCGCGCCTCGTACGATTCCGCCGCGCCGACCATCACCACCGGTGAGTCATACGGCGCCGGCTTGCCGCCGATGAGCCGCTGGTTGCGGCTCGCGGGGGCGCCGCAGAGCACGCAGATGGCGTGCAGCTTGTCCACCACCTCGGCGACGCACATCAGCGGGGCCATCGGGCCGAAGGGTTCGCCGCGGAAGTCCGTGTCCGTGCCGGCGAGGATCACGCGACGGCCGCGCAGCGCGAGGGCGCAGGCGAGCTTCACGATGCCGTGGTCGAGGAACTGCACCTCGTCCACGGCGATTACCTGGGCCAGCGGATCGATGCGCAGCGCGATCTGCTGCGACGAATCCACGGGGATGGCCTCGAGCGTGCGGCCGTCGTGCGAGCCGACGGCGTACACGCCGCCTTCGTAGCGATTGTCCAGGTGCGACTTGAACACCTGGACGCGCTTCTTGGCGATGGTCGCGCGGCGCACGCGACGCATCAGTTCCTCGCTCTTGCCGCTGAACATCACGCCGGCGATGACCTCGATCCAGCCGCCGGTGAGCTGGAGCGCTCCGCTCACCGGTCGCCCCGGGGCGGACGGCCACCGCGCGGCTTGTCGTCACGCTTGAAGCCGCCGCTGCGCGGGCGGTCGTCGCGCGGACGGTCGTCGCGCTTGAACCCGCCGCCCCTCGGCTTGTCGTCGCGCGAGAAGCTGCCCCGCGGCTTGTCGTCACGGGCGAAGCTGCCGCGCGGCTTGTCGTCTCGGGAATAGCTGCTGCGCGGCTTGCCGTCGCGGTCCTTGCTGAACGAGCTGATGCGCGGCTTGCCCTCGCGCGGCGCGTCCTCGCGGTCGTAGGTGCTGCGCGGCTTGCGCTCGCCCATCGGGCGGTCGCCGCCGCTGAAGCCGCGCGGACCGTCAATGCGCTCGCGGCGCATCGGGCGGTCACCGCGGGCCTCGCGCTCGGCCATCTCCTTCTCCTTCTGGGCCTCGCGCATCTGCGAACGCACGCGCTCCTCGGCGGCGCGCACCAATTCGGACTGCGCGGCGCGCGTGCGCTCGAGCAGACGCAGCGCGGCGGCGGCGATCTCGAGCCCGTCGTTCTCACGCAGCAGCGGCTCCAGCGCGAGGACTTCACGGGCCGGCACGCCTTCGGCGAGCTCGGCGCGCAGTTCAGCACGACGGCGCGACTCCGCGGCACGGGCGCGCGAGATGCTCGCGCGATCGGCCAGCGGCGTCGGCGAGGCCTCGCCGGCGAGGAGGCGCAGGGCCTCGAGGTCACGCGGCGCGCAGAGTGCGACGACTTGCGCCGGCTGCGCGGCGACGGCTTCGGCCCACGCGGACGCGGTCGGCACGCCGATCGTCACCACCAGCGACGTGTTCACGGCGACGGGGCCGCGCGTGACCTGCGCCAGCGGACCATCGGTGTAGCCGACGCTCGCGAGCACGCGGCGCGCGGCATCGGCGGCGGTGTCGCTTCCGACGACGATCGCCGCGGAGGGCGCGTCGAGTTCGTCGAGCAGCGAGGGAAGCGCGGCGAGCGGATCGTTGGCCACCGTCAGGTAGCGCACGAGCGGCGCCACGGGGCCGGCTTCGGCGGCGACGATGTCATCCTGCACGCGACGGGCCTTGGAGAGGTACCGCGTGATGAGCGCGTCCACGCCTTCCGTGGGAGCGAGGGCCGTCAACAGGCGCGCTGCGTCCTTCGGCACCTCGGCGAGCACGGCGGCGAGGGCGTCGGAGCCGGCGTCCATCTCATCGGCGGCGGCGAAGACGACGGTCTTCACGTCGCCGAGCTTGATGGCCGAGGCCCCGAGGGCGGCGGCCAGCGTCTCGGGCGATCCGACGACGACAGCGGCGGCACCGATGCCGAGGAGGCGCTGGAGGCGGTTGGGGGAGGTGGCCGCAACGATGCGACGGCCCTCGGCCGCGGGCAGCTCGGCGAGCCGGAGGCTCAGCGTGATGGCGGCCTCCGCGTCGGGCACGAGGACCAGCAGTGTCGGTGTCGGGGAATCTCCGGACACGCGTTCGAGGGCGGGCGCCACGCGCAGCGCGATGCGGGCCCAATCGGGGGGCATAAAGTACGCCACGTGGGCGGAGCGGACGGCGCCGGCCGTCTCGCGAGTCGAAGCAGACACTGCGATCCTCGATTTTCAATAATGGCGCCCGCGGGGGCGCTTGGATAACGTTCGCGACAATGGAATATAACCCGATGACGTTCCGGCCGTCGGCGAACATCGCCGAGTTGCGCGAGTCCGCGACGATCGCGGTCTCGCAGCGTGCGAAGGCGCTCAAGGCCGAAGGACGCGAGATCATTGACCTCGGGGCGGGGGAGCCGGACTTCGGCACGCCGGCGCCGATCCTCGAAGCCGCGAAGAAGGCGCTCGACGAGGGTGCCACACGCTACACGGCGGTCGAGGGCATCCTGCCGTTGCGCCAGGCGATCGCCACGCTCGGCAACGCCTCGTTCAAGGGCAAGGAGAGCATCGCGGCGACGGACGTCGTTGTCAGCTGCGGGTCCAAGCAATCGCTCTACAACGCCTGCGTGACGCTGTTCGGCCCCGGCGACGAAGTGCTCGTGCCGACGCCGAGCTGGACGAGCTACTACGAGATGGTGCAGCTGGCGCGCGCGACGGCGGTCGAGGTGCACGGTGACCCGGCGCGCGGGTACAAGGTGGACGTGGAGCGCCTGGAGCGGCACGCCACGCCGCGCACGCGGGGGCTGATGCTCAACTCGCCTTCGAATCCGACGGGCGCGGTGTACGCGCCGGACGAGCTGCGGGCGATCCTCGATCTCGCCGCGGCGCGCGGCTGGTGGGTGATCAGCGACGAGATCTACCAGCGCATCGCCTACGACGCGCCAGCGCCGGGTGCGCTCGACGTCGCCACGCGCCGCGACAACCTCATCGTGGTTAACGGCGTCGCCAAGGCCTGGGCGATGACCGGTTGGCGTGTGGGTTGGACGATCTCACCGCCAGCCGTCGCCAAGGCGATGACGGCGCTGCAGTCGCACACCACGTCCAACACGGCGACGGTCGCGCAGCACGCCGCGCTGGCGGCCCTCACGCTGGGTGAACCCGTGGATGCGACGGTGCGGGCGATGGTCGCGGAGTTCAAGAAGCGCCGCGATGCGGCCCTGCCGATCCTCAAGGCGTCGCGCGCGCTCACCGTCCTGCCGCCGGAAGGCGCGTTCTACTTCTATGCGAAGGTGCCCGGGGCCGGCCGTGTGCCGGATGCCGGCAGCGCCTTCTGCCAGACACTCCTCGAGAAGGCCGGCGTGGCGATCGTCCCCGGCTCGGCGTTCCGTACGCCGGACTGGGTGCGCATCTCCTACGCCGCCGACCAGGCGCAGGTCATCGAGGCCGCGAAGCGCATCGCCGCGACCGCGGACGCGATGGCGTGATGCGCGTCCGGCCGCGCGGGTGCCTTACGCTGCCCTCGACCTGAACGGAGGGAACGCAATGGCATTCGACGTGCGACTGGAACGGCTCGACGCGCAGGAGCTCCCGCCGGTGGAATACCGCTGGGATGCCGATACCGACATTCTGGTCGCGACGCTGCGTCCGGCGGGGGTGTCGGAGGGCGTGAGCGGCTCGCTGGACTTCGAAGGGTCGGACGGCTCGTGGCTGACCTTCGAGTTGGTGGGTGGCCGGTTGGCGGCCATCGAGGTGGCGGTGTGGCCGGATGTGGCGAGCGTCGCGACGCTGGATCCGCCGGCGACGACCGGCGCGGCACGGGTGCGGATTCCGCAGACGGGCGTGGACGCGCTGGCCGCGATGGAGGTGGACACCGCGATCCGGGCGGTAGCCGACGCCCCCGAACGCACGATACACTTCCGTATCGGCCCGACGCGTGCGTCCCGGGCCGTCAACGTCGCCCGCGACCTGCTGCTGGAGATTGATGCGAAGCAGCGCATCGCCGGGCTGTGGTTCCTCAACGTCCCGCCCTTCCCCGTGCAATGATCACGACCATCGTCCTCATCCAAGCCGAGCCGAAGAGCATTCCCAAGACGGCCGCCGCGCTCGCGGGCATCGAGGGCGTCACCGACGTCTATTCGGTCTCGGGCGAGTGGGATCTCATTGCGATCGTGAAGGTCGCGGAGTATGCGCAGATCGCCGAGATCGTCACGGAGAAGTTCCCGACGGTGCCGGGCTTGGTGCGCACGACGACGCTGACGGCGTTCCGCGCCTACTCAAAGGCCGATCTCGAGCAGGCCTGGGACCTCGGCGTCGATTGAGCGAGAGGCGCCGCCCCGCGGGGCGGCGCCGGATTCAGCGGCCCTGGTCCCGGCACCACTCGGCGCTGACGCTGAACACGTCCGTCCAGCGCGAGCCGTTGTGCTTGAGGAGCACCAGCGACGGGATGGCGGCGTAGCGCCACTGCTCCATCAGGATCTCGGACTTGCCGTCGCCGTCGAGGTCGGCATAGTTGATGATCCGGCGGAAATCCACGGAGCGCGCCTCGCCGACGCGGGCGTGCTGGAAGCTGGTGTTGAAGGTGCCCGCCGAATCCTCCGCGAGCAGGACGAGCACGGCCGTGCTGCCGGCGCCCGGGCCCAGGTCTCCCGCCTCAGGGTCGATGTAGCTGGCGAGCAGCGTGCGCCCGTTGGCGCCCACGCCGGTACGCAGCCAGCGCGCGTGATAGTCGAGGCCGTTGAGGTCTTCGGGCCCGATCTCCGCGGCCGCGGCGACGGCGCTGGCCAACGTGCGGCCCTGCGTCTCCGGATCGGCGGGGAAGGGACGCGAGTCCGTCGGCTGCACGAGCGGGCTCGACGAAGCGAGGAGTTCGACGGTCTCCTCGAAGTCCGCCGGATTCGCGAGGCGCGCGAGGGCCTGCGGCACCACATCGCCGCAGCCCGGCACTTCGTAGAGCGGTAGCGAGTCCGCGGGCCACATCCCGCGCACGATCTCGAGCTCGCCGGCGCTGGCGCCGTTGCGATAGATCGGCAGCTTGCGGCCGCTCGCGAAGTACAGCGAGTCGAGTTCGCGCCAGCCGGATTCGTCGAGGACGATCGGGCTGAGGCCTGAGGACGTCACGACGCCGATCGGAGCGAGCTTCGGCGTGTCGCGCGGACCGAAGACCGTGAAGAGGATCGTCGGCGACGTCGAGAGGTCGGTGTAGCCGGGCCCGCGGGAGGTGGCGCGGGGTGCCTCGGTCTGCTTGTCGCAGGCGACGGCGAGGACTAGGATGCTCGCGATGAGCGCGGATCGGCGCATAGCCACAAGCTACGGGTCGCCCCGAGGGGCGGCAACTACGCGCGGTGTCCTCTCGGCACTTCGTGACAGCGGGGCGGTGGCCCAGGCCGCCGGCCTGTCGCTGGAGGCCCAGCGCGAGGTCGAGGCGCCGCCGCGCGTGGAGGCCGCCACGCCGGTCGAGGGCGAGACGATGCTGGTGCGGCGGGTCCCCGGCGATCCAATGGTGGGCATTTCCGCGTTCCTCGACGGTGTCCAACGCTCGCACGTGCGGGCGCACCTGCACGACGTCCCCGTGGTGCACGGTGCGGTGGCCGCTGCGGTGCGGCAGCGGACGGACCGCCGTCTGTCGGCGTGGGCGACGCCGGTCCGGCTCCACGCGCTGTATCTGCCGCGCCCGCTGGCGGATGCCTCCGTGTACGAGGCACTCGCGGCGCGCTGCACGGTCATCGACACGTTGGCCGATCACGATCCGGCCCAGCCGCTGCCGCGGCATCCCGGCGACCTCACGGCGCGAGCGCTCACGGCGGTGCAGCGCGAGCGCGAACGTGCCGAGCGCGCATTGGCCACGCAGTGGGTGCGCGAGCGGCGGGAGCCGCTGCTCATTGACGGCGGCATCGCCGGCAGCGAGGAAGTGGCGCGCAGCCCCTCCGTGGTGGGCGTGGTGAAGTCCCATCGCACGCTGTACGTCGTGGGGGACGCGATGCAGGCCGTGCTGGGCTTGCACGAAGGTGAGCGCAGCACGGCCGTGGCCCTCGCGTCGCCGCGCCGCACGCCGGTCGCCACCTGGTACCTGCGCCTGCGCGAACCCGGGCCGCGCGGGCCGTTCTTCGGGCTCGTGCGCGTCGAAGTCGCACTGGACGGCGACGTCGCCATCACCGAGCGCGCCGACCTCGTCTCGCGCTGGCTGCTCGCCGAGCGTGCGCCCGTCGCGCTGCCCGACGCCCGCTGGGACGTGATGGTGTACGGCATCCGCGAGTGCGAGCAGTACCTTACGAGCATCCTGCAATGACAGACTCTCCGATCCTCGGCCGCGTCGTCGCCACAGAGCGCAAGCCGAACACGCCGCACGAATTCCACTTCTGGACCGCGCTCGATGCCCCGGTGGGCATCGGGACGATCGTGCGTGTGGCATCGGAGCGTCCGATCGCCGGCGTGCTGCCGATGGTCTACGGCGTCGTCACCGAAGGCTTCGGCTACACGGACCTGCAGACGCCGCTGCACGACGTGCTCGGCGCCGACGGCGTGCCCGGCGCGAGCGCCATCGCGCCGACGGAGCGCACGGAGATCCGGCTCTACACGGCGGCCGTGCTGCGCCACGTGCCCGAGGAGCCGCTGCAGCCCGTACCGATGGGTACGGTGCATCTCGCCACGGAACAGGACGTGCAGCTCGCGTTGCGGATGGACAGCTATCTCCAGCCGGGCAGCGAGCGCGGGATCCCCGTCGGGATGTATCGCGCGGGCGGCACGCAGGCGGCGGTGCATCTCGATGCCGACTTCCTGCTCGGCCCCGAGGCGGCGCACCTGAGCATCAGCGGCGTGTCGGGCCTCGCGACCAAGACGAGCGCCGTCGAATGGCTGCTCGGCAGCATCTTCGCGCACTTTCCGGCGGACAAGGGCGGCGTCGCGGCAGTCTGCTTCAACGTGAAGGGTCCCGCCCTCTGCTTCCTCGATCAGCCGGCCTCGTCCTTGAGCGACGACGAACGGGCGATGTACGAGGCGCTCAAGGTGCCGGCCGAGCCGTTCAAGGACGTGCAGTACTTCGCGCCGTGGACGGCCAAGGGATTCCAACTCGCGACGCTGCGCAGCAACGAAGCGCTGCAGGACAACGTGCAACCGCTCACCTGGGGCCTGCGCGAGACGCTGCAGTACGCCGAGGTGCTGCTCAACAAGGATGACGTCGACGCCAAGGCCGATGCGCTGATCGACTTCATCAAGGAGCGCGTGCTCGACCAATCGTTCAGCGACGCGCTGCTCGACGCGCCGGTCGAGGTGCGCAGTTTCTCTGACCTGGAGAAGTGGTTCTCGACGCTGCTGCGGGCGATGGAATCGCGCAACGCCGACGTGTGGCGCACGCATCACGTCGCGACGATCCGCAAGGTGCGCAATCG
>CAZYQM010000071.1:0-9844 GCA_964649965.1 uncultured Gemmatimonas sp. | reverse complement strand
ACTGACGTCGGACCGGTGCCGCCCGGAATGTCCCGGTGCTGCAACGAGCGCTCGGGAGAAAGCTCGGCAAGCACGTCCTGCTCGAACGCCGGATGCGCCGCCGCGAACGACGTGAAGGGCAGGGCACTGAAATCCACGCCCGTCTCCTCCGCCTCGCGCACCAGGCGACCCACCGCGCCGTGCGCATCGCGGAAGCTCACCGACTTGCGCACCAGATAATCCGCCAGGTCGGTCGCCATCATCGCGCCGCTCACGGCCTCACGCATCCGCCCGAGCTCGAAGCGCAGCGTGCCGATCGATCCGGCCACCGCCGGCAGCAGCAACGACATCCCGTCCACGGCATCGAACAGCGCGCGCTTGTCTTCCTGCAGGTCCTTGTTGTAGCCGCTCGGCAATCCCTTCAAGGTGCCGACCAGCGCAACGAGATCACCCAGCATCCGCGCACCAGATCCACGCGCGAGCTCGAGCGCGTCTGGATTCCGCTTCTGCGGCATCATTGACGAGCCAGTCGAATAGGCGTCGCCGTAGCGTACGAAGCCGAACTCGCTCGATCCGAACAGAATCAGGTCCTCGGCGATGCGCGAGCAGTGCGTGCCGAGCATCGTGAGCGCGAAGAGCGACTCGGCGATGAAATCGCGGTCGCCGACGGCATCGATCGAATTCCGCGAGATCGCCTCGAAGCCGAGCGCATCGCGCAGCTGTTCGCGCGGCACGGGAAACGCCGAGCCGGCGATGGCACCGGAGCCAAGCGGAAGCACGGCGGCGGCCTTCCGCGCGGCGGTAAGGCGCTGGCGGTCGCGCGCGAGCGGCCAGAAGTGGGAAAGCATCCAGTGCGCCACCGAGACCGGCTGGGCGCGCTGCAGGTGCGTGTAGGCCGGCATCAGCGCGTCCTGATGCGCCTCGGCCTGAAGCAGGATTGCCTCCTGCACCTGCTGGACGAGCGCGTCCACACGGCGCAGGGCGTCCATCGTCCACATCCGCGTTCCGGTGGCCACTTGATCGTTGCGGCTACGGCCGGTGTGCAGACGGCCCGCGGGCCCTCCGACTTCGAGGTGCAGCAGACGATCCACGAACGTGTGCACGTCTTCGTCGGACGCGACCGGCGCCTCGCCGGCGGCGATGCGCGCGGCGACGCGATCGAGGCCGTCGCGCACGAGCTTCGCTTCCTCGGCAGAATAGACGCCCGCAGACACGAGCGCCTCCGCCCAGGCCTGCGAGAGCCGCACGTCGAAAGGCCAAAGGCGGAAATCGGTCCCGATGGACCGGTTGACCGCTTCGAGTTCAGGTGCGGGGCCGCCAGCAAAACGACCGCCCCAGAGTTTATGCGAGCCGTCGTGACTGCTCACCGCGGGACTCCTGCGCCCGGCAGGGCGCTCAGAAAAGAGTGACCCCGACAAAATATTCGCATAACTATGCGATTGGAAGGGCGGGGCGTCACCGCCGACCCGCTCAGCGGGCGCGCTTGGCCAGGGAGGCGAGACGACGCGCGAGGCGTTCGCGCGCCTGCTCCGAGCGACAGATCATCAGGATCGTATCGTCACCGGCGATGGTGCCGAGCACATCGGAGGAGCCCTCGGCGTCGATGGCCGAGGCGACCGGCTGGGCGCCGCCGATCACCGTCTTGAGGACGAGCAGCGGCCCGACGCCGTCGAGCGACAGGAAGAGCTGCGGCAGGATCGCGGCCAAGGGAGCGCGGCTCCCGTCATCCACCACTGCGGCGTCGCCGGCCACGTAGCGCAGGCCCTGCGGCGTGGGGATGCGGGCGACGCGCAGGTCCCGCAGGTCGCGGGAGAGCGTGGACTGCGTCACGTCCCAGCCTTGCCGATGCAGGAGCTGGCGGAGGTCCTCCTGGCTGCCGATCTCGCGCGTGGCGATGAGCTCGAGGATGGCGTGCTGGCGTTCGCGCTTGTTGGCGGTCACGGGGCGGGGAAGGGGTCGGCGGGAGTGTACACAGGGCGGCGACGGGGCGGAAGCGAGCCGTTGACAGCGGGCTCAAGCATTATTATGCATTATCCGTGCATAAGATTCCAGTCGGCGTGCTCGGCGCCTCCGGTTACGCGGGGCGCGAGCTTTCGGCGTTCATCGCCCAACATCCGCGGCTATCGCTCGCCTTCGCCACTGCCAACGCGCAGCGCGGCGAGACGCTCGAGCTGCCCGGCGGCGCGATCACGTTCGTCGCGACCGAGGACGCGCCGCTCGCCAAGGCCGAGCTCGTCTTCTCGTCCCTGCCGCACGGCGCCAGCGCTGAATGGGTCGCGCGCGCGCGCGACGCGGGCGCGCGCGTCGTGGATCTCTCCACGGACCTGCGCATCGGCAACGGCGCCGCGGAATCCGTGCCCTACGGTCTCACGGAATGGAAGCGCGCCGAGGTCAAGGACGCGCGCGTCGTCGCGAATCCCGGCTGCTACCCGACCTCGGCACTGCTCGCACTGCTGCCGCTGCTCGAACGCGACCTGATCGCGCCCGGCGCCACGGTGAGCATCTCCTCGGCCAGCGGCGTGACCGGCGCGGGTCTTTCGCCGCGCATTGACCTGCTCTTCGGCGAGGTCACGGAGAACTTCCGCGCCTACGGCGTCGGGAACACGCATCGGCACCTGAACGAGATGCGCGCCGCGGTGGTGGAGACGACGCGCGACGTGGACTTGCTGTTCACGCCGCACCTGCTGCCGACCGCGCGTGGCATCCTCTCGACGATCACCGTGCCGCTGAAGGCGCCGCTCGCCGACCTGCTCGAACCCTGGCGCAGCCGCTACGCCGGCGAGCCGTTCATCGAGATCGTGGAGGCGCTGCCGGAACTGCGACAGGTGCAGCGTCGCAACGTCGCGCGCATCGCGGTGCGCCGCGTCGAACACCTGCGCGCGCCGACGATCCAGGTCTTCAGCGCGATCGACAATCTCGTGAAGGGAGCGGCGGGCCAGGCGCTGCAGAACGCCAACTTAATGCTGGGCCTCGACGAGACCTTGGGTCTGCCGCGGTGACCACGCGCGTCTTCAAGTTCGGTGGCCGCGCCCAAGGGGCCGCGGCGCTGCCGGCGGCCATTGCGACCGCCGCCACCGCGGCGCGCGTCGTGGTCGTGCACGGCGGCGGCGATGAGGTTAGCGCGATGCAGCGTCGCCTGGGCCTCGAGCCGCAGTTCGTCGGCGGGCGCCGCGTCACGAGCGAGGCGGATCTCGAAGTCGTGCGGATGCTGCTCTCGGGCAGCGTCAACAAGCGCCTCGTCGCGCAACTGCTCTCGGCCGGCGCGCGCGCGGTCGGCGTGAGCGGCGAAGATGGCGGGCTCCTGACCGCGCGCGTGACGGATGCGACCTTCGGACGCGTCGGGCGTGATGTCGTCGCCTCGCCGACGCTGCTCGAGGACTTGCTTGCCGCCGGATGGCTGCCGGTGGTTTCGCCCCTCGCGCGCGACCGCGAATCCGCGGCGGGCCTTGGACTCAACGTGAACGGTGACGACGCGGCGACGGCGATTGCCGTCGCGCTCGGTGCCGATGAACTGTGTTTCGTCGCCGACGTGGAGGGCGTCCTCGAAGAGGGACGTCGCATCCCGCGGCTCGATCCATCGGCTATCCAAGACCTCGCCGCGCGTGGCATCGCGCAGGGCGGGATGCTCGCCAAGCTCGAAGCCGCCGTCGCCGCGCTCGACGCAGGCGTCGGCGCCATCCGCATCGGCACGCTCGACCTCCTGCACGACCCGCACGCCGGCACCACCATCGTCCCCGCCGTCTCCGCATCTTAAGGACCGCCCCGTGACCGCAGCCGCCCTCCCGATGACCGACTCCCTGCTTGGCACCTATCGTCGCGCGCCGATGGAACTCGTGCGGGCGGACGGCGTGCGTCTCTACGACGCCGACGGCAAGGCCTACCTCGACTTCGCGTCCGGCATCGCGGTCAACGCGCTGGGCTACAACGACGCGGGCGTCAACGCGGCGATCGCCGAGGCGACGGCCACGGGGCTCATCCACACGTCGAACCTCTTCCGCACGGCGGCCGGCGAGCAGCTCGCCGACAAGCTCGTCGCGGCGTCGTTCGCCGATAAGGTCTTCTTCTGCAACTCGGGCGCCGAGGCCAACGAGGGCGCGTTCAAGTTCGCGCGCCGCTGGGCGCGCAACGTCGGCGGCCCGGCCAAGCACGAGATCATCTCGCTGCGCGGTGCGTTCCACGGGCGGCTCTTCGGCACCGTCGCCGCGACGGACCGTCCGCAGTACCGCAATCACTTCCGGCCGCTGGCCGGCGGCATCCACATCCACGAGCGCGACATCGAGGAGCTCAGCCGCGTCATCAGCGACGAGCAGACGGCGGCGGTGATCGCCGAGCCCATCCAGGGCGAAGGCGGCGTGCGCGTGCTCGACGACGGCTTCCTGCGCGAGCTGCGCGCGCTGACGCGCGAGCGCAACGTGCTGCTCATCCTCGACGAGATCCAGTGCGGCTACGGTCGCACGGGCAGCTTCTTCGCCTATGAGCAGTACGGCATCGAGCCGGACCTGCTTACGATGGCGAAGCCGATGGCTGCGGGCCTGCCGATGGGCGCGGTCTTGCTCACGCAGGCGGTGGCCGAGGCGACGCAGCCAGGCGACCACGGCACGACGTTCGGTGGCGGCCCGCTGGTGGCGCACGTCGCGAACCACGTGTTCGATCGCCTGCACGACCCGGCGATGCTCGCCCACGTCCGCCAGCTCGGCGAATGGCTCGGCGACCAGCTCTTGGCGCTCAACGCGCGCTCGGCGAAGGTGCGCGCCGTGCGCGGCCGCGGCCTGATGTGGGGCGTGGACGTGACCGATCCGGCCAAGGACGTCGTCGCGCGGGCGCTGACGCAGGGGCTGATCCTGGTCGGCGCCGGCGACCACACGCTGCGCCTCCTGCCCCCGCTGGTCATCACCCAGGCGGACCTCGCGGAAGGCCTCGCGACGCTCGAAGCGGCCATCGGCTGACGCGCATCCGGCGGCGTCCCCTCTGGTGGGATGCCGCCGGAGGGCGCAACGTTGGGGCGCCGACTTTCCCCCTCGCCCATAGGATATGCGCGCTCCGCCCACCATCGAGCTCCGCACCTTCGGTCGCAACGGTGCGACCACGATCCTCGGACTTGGCACGCGCCGTCTCGCCGAGGCGGGGCAGCAGGCGACGATCCGCGTCATCCGCGAGGCGATCGACGCGGGCGTGAACGTGCTGGAGATCTCGCCGGGATTCGCCGCCGGCCGCGCCGAACGCTGGGTGGCGATGGCCCTCAAGGACGGCTATCGCGACAAGGTGAACCTCGTGTGGCAGTGCGCGGCGTACCTGCGCGACTACAAGACGTCGATGGCGCAGCTGGAAGCGACGCTGGCGCTGCTCAAGACGGATCGCGTCGAGGTCTTCTCGTTCCACCAGATGATCTACGACAACGATCCCGACTGGCTGTATGACCACGGCGGACTCGATGCGGCGCAGGAAGCGCGCGACCAGGGGCGCGCGCGCTGGCTGGGATTCCACGGCGAGAAGTCCCCGCACATCGCGCTCAAGCTGCTGGCCCGCGGATTCCCCTGGGACGTCGCGCTGATGCCGCTGAATCCCTTCGACGCCTCGTTCCGCTCGTTCGAGAAGCAGGTGTTGCCGGAAGTGATCCGTCGCGGCGGCTCGGTGATCGCCACGAAGGCGCTCGCGGGCGGCGCGGTCAACGGCAGCAAGGTCTTGAAAGTGGACGACGCTTTCCGCTACGTGTGGTCGTTGCCGGTGAGCAGCGTCCTCGTCGGCTGCGACACCGCGCCGATCCTCAAGAAGACGCTCAAGGCGGCGGCGACGTACAAGCCCTTCCACGCCGGCGAGATGGACGCCGTGCGGGCCAAGGCCCGGACGATGGCCGGCGACGGGCGCTTCGAGCGGTACAAGACGACGCAGGAATTCGATATGCCCGCCGGTCTGGCGGTGCACGGTTACTGACCCCCCATCCCCGAGTCGATGTCCGATCGTTCCCTCACGAGCCGCGTCGCGTACGCGGCACTCGTTGCATTCCTGCCCATCACGCTCGCCGCGCAGGACGCGCGCGTGCCCGGCTTCTCACGTCAGACGACCGAGGCGCAGCGCGCCGCCGAGCGGCGGGCGATCGCCGTGCCGGACACCGCCAGCGCGCAGGCGATGGCCCGCGCGCTGGCCGATCGGCCGCACATCGCCGGCACGCCGGCGCAGGCCCGCACGCGCGACCTCGTGATCGCCGCGATGCGCGAGGCCGGCCTCGCGACGGAAGTCGGCGAATACGAGGTCTGGCTGCCGCATACGGTGGACTACGGCGTGTGGCGCATCGCGCCCGAGCCCAAGCGCCTCGAGCTGCGCGAAGGCCGCGTGCCGGAAGATCCGACGACGATGACGACCGACGAGTACCCGACCGTGAACGGTTACTCCGGCACGGGCGACGTCACCGGCGAGGTCGTGTACGTGAACTACGGCCTGGTCGAGGACTACGCGCAGCTGGATTCGATGGGCGTGAGTGTGCGCGGCAAGGTGGCGATCGCGCGCTACGGCCGCAGCTTCCGCGGCATCAAGGCGCGCGAGGCGGAACGGCACGGCGCGGTCGCGCTGCTGATGTACTCGGACCCGCAGGATGACGGCTACGTGCGCGGGGACGTGTATCCCGAGGGCGCATACCGCAACGAGCGCGGCGTGCAGCGCGGCAGCGTGATGAACGGCGCCGGCGACCCGACGACACCGGGCTACGCGTCGAAGCGCGGTGCCCCGCGCATCTCGATCGACTCGCTGCCCGTGCCGCGCATTCCGGTGCTGCCGCTGTCGTACGGCAACGCCATCGAGTTGCTGCGCGACGTGCGCGGCACGAGCATCCCCGCGAGCTGGCAGGGCGGCCTGCCGTTCCGCTACCACGTCGGGCCCGGCCCGGTGGTGGCGCGCGTGCGCGTCTTCAGCGACTCCGCCACGGCGGCGTACAAGCCGATCTGGAACACCTACGGCATCATCCGCGGCACGGACTTTCCCGACGAGATCGTCGTCATCGGCGCGCACCGCGATGCCTGGAGCCCGGGTGCCGTGGACAACGTCTCCGGTACGGTGAGCGTGGTCGAGGCCTCGCGTGCGGTGATGGCGCAGGTGCGCGCGGGCTGGCGCCCGCGCCGCACGATGATCTTCGCGACCTGGGACGCCGAGGAGTGGGGACTGGTGGGGTCGACGGAATACGTGGAGGACGATTCGCTGCGCCTGATGCGCGGCGCGGTGGCGTATCTCAACCAGGACGTGTCGGCGAGCGGCCCGTCGTTCGGCGGCGGCGGCAGCCCGAGCCTGCGCGGCTTGCTGCGCGACGTGGCGAAGGGCGTGCCCGATCCCAGCGGGGCGGGCAGCGTGTACGACGTGTGGCGCGCCCGCGTGCGTCCGGCCGACGGCGACGAACCGCCGATGGGCGATCCGGGCGGCGGCAGCGACTTCGCCGGCTTCTACAACCACCTCGGCATCCCGCACAGCGACTGGGGCTTCGGCGGCGGCAACGGCATTTACCACTCGAACTACGACTCCTACACGTTTATGGAGCGCTTCGGGGATCCGGGCTATCGCTACCACGCCACGGCGGCGCGCATCGGCGCGGTGATGATGATGCGTCTCGCGAACGCCGACGTGCTGCCGTACGACTACGCGGAGTTCGCGCGCACGATGCGGCGCTATCTCGCGCCGATCGATCGCGCGCTCTCGCAGCGCAGCTGGCGCGGTTCGTCGGCGCCGCTCGCCGCGGCGATCGACCGGATGGAACGCGCGGCGACGACGTTCAACGCGGCGCGCGATTCGGCGCTCGCGGCGGGCATTCCGCGCGCGCGACAGGTGAGCACCAACGCCGCGCTGCGCGAGGTCGAGCGCGCGATGACGCGCGCGGAGGGCTTGCGCTCGCGGCCGTGGTATAGGAATCTCATATATGTCGCCGACGTCGATAACGGCTACGGCACGATGGTGTTCCCTTCGGTGAACGAAGCGATCCGCTACGGAACCGAAGCGCTGTACGCGGCGGAAATGCAGGATCTCGTCGGGCGGTTCGATGCCGCGACGGCCGCGATAGATCGGGCGACACGCAGCGTGCGCGGACAGTAGCGCCGCCGCGCGGTCGCCGGCGGGGGTGGTTCCGGGACCACTCCCGCTCTCGTGAGGGGGCATCGCCGAACGGCGATGCCCCCTCACGTATATTCCACCGCGATGCCGCTCTCACCCGACGACCGCGAACGCTACGCGCGCCACCTGAGCCTGCCGCAAGTCGGCACCGCCGGACAAGAACGCCTGCGCGCGAGTTCCGCGCTCATCGTCGGACTCGGGGGGCTCGGCTCGCCGGCCGCGCTGTATCTCGCTGCGGCGGGCGTGGGGCGCCTCGGCCTGCTCGACCACGATCGCATCGCCGTGCACAACCTGCAGCGGCAGGTGCTGCACGACACCGCCGGCATCGGTACGTCGAAGGTCGCCTCGGCGCGCGCGCGGCTCGAGGCGCTGAATCCCGGCGTCGCGCTGGATACCTGGGACGTCGCGCTCACGCGCGACAACGCGCGCGGCATCGTCGCGGACTATGACATCGTGCTGGACGGCACGGACACGTTCACCACGCGCTACCTGCTCAACGATGCCTGCGTGCTCGAGGGCAAGCCGCTGGTGCACGCGAGCGTGCATCGCTTCGAAGGCCAGGTCTCGCTGTTCGCGACGCCTGACGGTCCCTGCTATCGCTGCTTGCATCCGGAGCCGCCGCCGGCGGGCAGTGTGCCGAACTGTGCGGAGGGTGGCGTGCTCGGCGTGCTGCCGGGATTGCTGGGCACGCTGCAGGCCACCGAGGCGCTCAAGTGGCTGCTCGGCATCGGCGAGCCGCTGGTGGGACGGCTGCTCGCGCTCGATGCGTTGACGATGCGCGTGACGCAGATGCGCTTCGACCGAGATCCATCCTGCACCTGGTGCGCGACGCGTACCGCGAAGGCGCTGCTCGATGACTACGCGGCGTTCTGCGGGGAGGGGCCGGCGCCGAGTTGGGATACGAGCGCGCGGGACATCGATCCCAAGGATGCGGCGGCGGCGCTGGCACGCGGCGAGCTCTACGTGCTCGACGTGCGTGAGGACTGGGAGCTCGATACCGCGCGGGTCGCCGGCGCGATGCACGTGGCGATGGGATTGATCCCAGCGCAGCAGGCGTTGTTGCCGCGCGACAAGCCGATCGCGGTGCTTTGCCATCACGGGATGCGCAGCGCGATGGTCGCCGACTACCTGCGTTCGGCGGGGCACGCGCGCGTGCTCAACATCCGCGGCGGCATCGATCGCTGGAGCGTCGAGGCCGACCCGCAGGTCCCGCGCTACTGACGATGGCCCTCGCGGTCGCCGTCGCGCTGGCCGTCGCGGCCGTGGTGTGGGCGCAGCGCGAGTGGCGTGCGGTGCGGCGCGCGCAGCGGTTTCGGCGACGCTTTCCTGCGGGACCGGACGGCATCGTCATCGGCGCCGAGGCGCGCACGTATGCGGGAGATCCGCATCGCGCGCTGTTGCTCGTGCACGGATACAACGATTCACCGGCGTCGCTGGACGATATGGCGCGGGCCATCAACGCCGCCGGCTGGACCGTGCGTCTGCCCCTGCTGCCCGGGCACGGACGTTCGCTCGAGGCCTGGGACGACTGGCGCGGCGAGGAGGCGGTGGCGGCGGTGCGCGAGGAGTACGCCGCGCTGCGCGCGCGGTACGGGACGGTGGTCGTGGGCGGGCTCTCGATGGGCGGCGCGCTGGCGACCTGGCTCGCGGCGGAGGCGGACGTGGACGGATTGGTCGTGTTCGCGCCGAGCTTCTTCGTGCCGCGTCGGCGGGAGGTGGCGGTGGCCACCGCGCGTGTCTGGAACCTCGTGACGCGTCACGTGACCGGTGGCGGTGC
>CAZYQM010000070.1:5280-9983 GCA_964649965.1 uncultured Gemmatimonas sp. | reverse complement strand
ACATCACGCGCTCGCGCGAGATGAGCTGGATCCGCCTGGAGCGCTACTACGAGATCGACCGCGAGCCGCGCGACGTGAAGTTCGACCCCGCGCATCCGGACTTCGAGACGCGCTTCATCCCGATGATGTGCCAGCACTGCGGCAACGCGCCCTGCGAGCCGGTGTGCCCCGTGTACGCGACGTACCACGCGCCGAACGGGCTCAACGTGCAGGTCTACAACCGCTGCGTCGGCACGCGCTACTGCTCGAACAACTGCCCCTACAAGGTCCGCTACTACAACTGGTTCGGGTATGGCGATCCGAACCGCACGCAGTACGCGTTCCCGGAGCCGCTGCACTGGCAGCTGAACCCGGACGTGACGGTCCGCCAGAAGGGCATTATGGAGAAGTGCACGTTCTGCGTGCAGCGCATCAAGGAAGCGGAGAACCGCGTGGCGCTCGAGGGCCGGGAGATGCAGCCCGACGAGTTCACGACGGCCTGCGCGCAGGCCTGCCCGTCGCAGGCGATCGTGTTCGGCGACGCGGCGGACGAGAACTGGTCGGTGGCCAAGTGGGCGAAGGACCGGCGCGCCTATCACGTGTTCGAGGAGCTCAACACCTTCACGGCGGTGGTCTACTTGCAGAAGGTCAATCACCCGGCGCCCGCGGCGTCGGCCCACGCGTAAGGAGGACGGCAACCAATGGCTACGCTCGCGCAGCCCGTGGATGAACCCCGCCGCCCGAACATCGCGACGGCTGACGTTCAGCTCCCGGCAGTCAACAGCTACGAACAGGTCGACAAGGAGATCCTGTCGATCCTGAAGCCCACCAAGGCGTGGTTCACGGGCCTGCTCCTGGCCCTCGCCGCCCTCGGCCTCGGCATCTTCTCCTGGGCTTACCAGATCCACCAGGGCCTCGGCGTGGCGGGCTACAACCCGCCGGTGATGTGGGGCGTCTACATCATCACCTTCGTCTTCTGGGTCGGCATCGGCCACGCCGGCACGCTGATCTCGGCGATCCTCTACCTCTTCCGCGCCGGCTTCCGCACGACGATCTACCGCGCGGCCGAGGCGATGACGGTGTTCGCCGTGATGACGGCGGGCCTGTTCCCGATCATCCACATCGGCCGGCCCTGGAAGTTCTTCTGGCTGATCCCGTATCCGAACTGGCGCCTGCTGTGGCCGAACTTCAAGTCCCCGCTGGTGTGGGACGTGTTCGCCATCACGACGTACCTGACGATCTCGACGACGTTCCTCTTCGTCGGTCTGATCCCGGACATCGCGGTGTTGCGTGACCGCGAGACGAACCCGGTGCGCAAGCGCATCCTCGCGCTGCTCTCGTTCGGCTGGCGCAACTCGGAGCGCGAGTGGCGCCACTTCGCCCGCGCCTACCTGTTCCTCGCCGCGTTCTCGACGCCGCTGGTGCTCTCCGTGCACTCGGTGGTGTCGTTCGACTTCGCGATGGGCATCGTGCCGGGCTGGCACACGACGATCTTCCCGCCGTACTTCGTCGCCGGCGCCATCTTCTCCGGCTTCGCGATGGTGTGGACGATCGCCATCCCGATGCGCAAGTGGTTCAACCTCCGGCACTACATCACGCTGAACCACCTCGACGCCTCGGCGAAGATGGTGCTCTTCACGTCGCTGGTGGTGGGACTCGCGTATATGATCGAGTTCTTCATCGCCTGGTACGGCGGCATCCCCTACGAGCAGGACTACTTCTGGAACCGCGTGTTCGGCCAGTGGTGGTGGGCGGCGTGGATTATGCTCACCTGCAATATGATCCTGCCGCTGTCGCTGTTCTCGCAGAAGCTGCGCCGCAACCCGACCTGGCTGTTCATCCTCTCGATCTTCATCAACATCGGGATGTGGTTCGAGCGCTTCGTCATCGTGGTGCCGTCGCTGTCGCACGACGTCGAGCCCTGGCAGTGGTCGAGCTACGTGCCGACCTGGGTGGACTACGGCCTGCTGATCGGCTCGTTCGGCTGGTTCTTTATGTGGTTCCTGCTGTTCATCCGCCAGCTGCCGATTATGGCGCTTGCCGAAATCAAGGAAATCGTGCCGCCGAAGATGAAGAAGGCGCACTCGCACCACGGGGGGCACTGAGATGTTTCGCGGCATCGTAGGCGTCTTCCACGAGCTCGACTCGACGACGGACACCATCGAGGAGCTCCGGCACAAGAACCTCGGCCAGCTGACGGCGTACTCGCCGACGCTGCGCCACGAGCTCGAGCACGCAATCCATCCGCCGCCGAGCCCGGTGCGCAAGTTCACGCTGTTCGGCGCGCTGGCCGGCGTGAGCTTCGGCTACTGGCTGTCCATCTGGGGCTCGGAGTACTGGCCGCTGGTCGTCGGCGGCAAGGCCATCAGCACCTGGCTGCCGTACACGGTGTTCGGCTTCGAGGTGATGGTGATGGTGGGCGCGCTGTCCACCGTGTTCGGGATGTTCTACCTGGCGGGGATTCCGCGGCTCACCGAGACGGTGGGCTACGATCCGCGCTTCAGCGGCGCCCACTTCGGCGTCTGGTGCGAGTGCGCGCCGGACAAGCAGGCCGAAGTCGAGGCCATTATGCGCCGCCACGGGGCGGTGGAGGTGCGCGGTGAGCGCTAAGGCTTTCTCCCGCGCCGTCGTGGCGCTGGCCCTGCCGCTGGCCCTGACGGCCTGCGACCCGAACGACTGGCTCACGGATATGAAGCAGCAGCCGTCGATCGGGACCTGGCAGAAGTTCTCGAGCGACTCCGCGGCTGGCGACACGATCCCGTTCCGCGGCAATCCGCAGGGCTCGGTGCCGACGACCGGCGTGACCGTCGCGTCCTGGGAAGTCTCGTATCAAGCGTCGATGCAGGCGGTGGACTCGATGTCGCGCCTCGTGAACCCCGTCGAGGCGGATGCCCGCTCCATCGCCAACGGTCACCGGCTGTACCAGGTGAATTGCGCCGTCTGCCACGGCGAGGCCGGCGACGGCCGCGGCACGCTCGCGGAGGTCAGCGGCATCGCCTTCGTGCCGCCGATCAACGGGGCCGCCACGCAGGCCCGCAGCGACGGCTACATCTGGGGGATGCTGCGCAACGGCCGCGGCCTGATGGCGAACTTCAACCGCATCCCCGAGCGCGAGCGCTGGGACGTGGTGAACTACGTCCGCGGGCTGCAGGGCAAGTATCCGGTGCCCACGGGCATCACGCTCAAGCCGGGCGAGGCGGCCGCCTTCAGCGGGACCAACGCCGCGGGCAACGCGTCCGCCTTCAGCGCGGTCAGCGCCGTCGCCCCGAACGTCCCGCACGCCTACCTCCGTCCGTCCACCGCCGGCATCGTGCCGAAGGCCGAAAAGGCCGAAGGCGCCGAAGACCACGGGGACCACTAAGATGAGCCACCAGCACCACTACTCGCCGCCGCGCGACCAGTTCATCGACGTCCTCCGCACCAAGCAGATGCCGGAGATGTGGAAGAAGGCGTCGCTCGGGCTCGCCGTGTTCGGCCTCGGCCTCTTCGGCTACGGCGCCATCACGGGGCAGGCCCGCGCCTGGCAGGCCTTCCTGATGAACTGGCTGTTCTTCACGACAATCGCCTCGGCCGGCGTGATGTTCTCGGCCGTGCAGCGCATCACGACGGCGCGCTGGTCGCGCGGCGTGATCCGCTTCCTCGAGGGGTTCGTCGCCTTCCTGCCGTTCGCCGCGGTGGGCCTCCTGCTGATCATCTTCTTCGGCAAGGGCCACATCTATCCGTGGTGGGACAAGGTCGGCACGGGCGCGCTCATCCACGAGAAGGAGGTGTACTTCAACCACACCTTCTTCTACCTGCGCTCGATCGGCGTCTTCGGCGCCTTGCTCGCGCTGCAGCTGTGGTACGTGTACACCAGCGTGCGCCTCGACGTCGGCGTGACGCCGGAGTACGGCGCCTCCTGGGCCGCCGGCCTGCGCGCCAAGATGCGCGCCGCGTTCGGCGAGGAGCGCCGTGAGCTGCACTCAACGCATTCGCTGCAGGGCAAGCTCGCCGTCGTGATGGCGCTGGTCTTCGGCTTCGGCTGGTGCGTGCTCGCCTGGGACCACTCGATGTCCCTCGACTACCACTGGTTCAGCACGATGTACGGCTGGCAGGTCTTTATGGGCGGCTGGCTGGTGGCCCTGATGGTCTGGGCCGTGCTGCTGCGCTGGTGGAAGACGCAGTTCCCGGAGTTGCCGGAGCTCATCACCGACGCGCACTACCACGACGTCGGCAAGCTCGGCTTCGCCTTCACGGCGTTCTGGGGCTATCTGACCTTCTCGCAGTTCATCATCATCTGGTACGGCAACCTCGCGGAAGAGACGCACTGGTTCACGCTGCGCCTCAACGGCGTGTGGAGCACGCCGACGATGCTGGCCGCGATCCTCACCTTCCTCGTACCCTTCGCGGGCCTGATGAGCGTGAAGGCGAAGGTTTGGTCGCCGACGATGATCCTCTTCGCCGCCTCGTCGTTCGTGGGCCTCTGGTTCTCGCCCTACACCGAGATCTATCCGTCCATCTACGGCTCGGGCACGGAGCACCTGCCGCTCGGCCTGTACGAGATCGGCATCTTCCTCGGGATGGCCGGCCTGTTCGGCTGGAGCTACGCGCAGTTTATGGACGCGTTCCCGAAGGCCCAGGTGTTCAAGATGACCTCGAAGTACCGCGACGAGGTGCAGGTGCCGGTGGATCCGGAGACGATGGAACCGCTGCCGGCGCACGAGTAACCGACGCCGGTTGCAGGA
>CAZYQM010000070.1:3069-5270 GCA_964649965.1 uncultured Gemmatimonas sp. | reverse complement strand
TTCTGCTGCCGCTTGACATCTCGCTTGAATTGGGCGGTGCGGCTTAACTGCTTCCCCGTCTCCTTTAGATTCCCCGGTGCGGGGCGTTAGCTCAGCTGGGAGAGCACCTGCTTTGCAAGCAGGGGGTCGCCGGTTCGATCCCGGCACGCTCCATCAGGTCCACGCGTTCATCTCGGGTCGCGCCGGCAGTCGCCGGCGCGACCCGAGCCTTTCCACCCGAGATCCACGCAATGACGATGACGGTCCCCGCAGTCGGCGCGCCGGCCCCCGAGTTCGCCCTCCACAGCACCAACGGCGAGCTCGTCACGCTCGCCCAGTTCAAGGGCAAGTCCAACGTCCTCCTGGCGTTCTTCCCGCTGGCTTTCACCTCGACCTGCACGGCCGAGATGTGCGCCTTCACCGAGGATTACTCCGCCTTCGCCGACAAGGGTGTCGTCGTGCTGCCGATCAGCGTGGACGCCGTGCCGTCGCTGAAGGCCTTCAAGGCGCAGTACCAGATGGGGGTCGAGCTGCTCAGCGACTTCAAGCGCGAGGCCTCGCGCGCGTACGGCACGCTGATGGAGAGCACGTACTTCTCGAATCGCGCGTACTTCCTCATCGACAAGCAGGGGGTGCTGCGCTGGAGCTATGTGGAGGAGACGCCGGGCACCAAGCGGGAGAATTCCGAGATCTTTGCGGAGATTGCGAAGCTTTGAACAGAAGCTGTGAGCTCTAAGCTGTAAGCTGTAAGGGGAGCGAACCGATGTCTCGGTGCGCTCCCCTTACAGCTTAGAGCTTACAGCTTACAGCGGCAGTTATGCCGTCCGCACCTCAATCTTCCGCGCCGGCACCTCCGCCTTCGGCACCGTCACGGTGAGCAATCCGTGCGCATAGCGCGCCTCGATGGCGTCTTCGCGCACCTGCGCCGGCAGACGGAAGCTGCGCTCGAAGCTTCCGCTGATGCGCTCGGTGCTGAGCCAGCGCGCCTCCTCGTCGCCGTCCTTGCGCACGATGGCCTTCTCGCCGCGGATCTTGAGCACGCGGGCTTCGGCCGTGACTTCCACCTGCGCGGGATCCACGCCGGGAATCTCCAGCGTGAACTCCCAGGCATCCTTCGTCTCGCGGATGTCCACGGCGGGCGTCCAGCTTGCCGTGATCGGCGCGACGCGCGTGACGGCGTCGTCGAAGAAGCGGTCGAGTTCGCGGCGCAGGGAGACGATCGGGGACAACGTCGTACGATAGACCATAGGGAACATCCTCCAAGGTGCAGAACGTGATGGTGCGGACCCCGTGGCCCGCTTGCCCGGCACATCGCGCAACCCGCGTGCCGCGCCGAGCGTGCCGTGGCGACCGGTGCGCCTGTCGGCACGGCACCTCGAGCTGTCATCGCGGCGGAGGACTCGCTGTCGTGCGGCGCGGACGTCTGGTCCGACGCGCCGCGGAACCGCCATTTCCCTTGTCCGTCCCTCGGACGAGCCGTAGCTTCCGCGCAATCCTCGACCCCGCCGTGACGACGCCCGACACCCCCGAAGCCGCCCGTGAGGGCCGTGCCGCCCGCGCCCTCTCGGCGCTGGCGGGCATTAGTGCGGAACTCGCCTCGGCGCGCGCGCTCGAGAGCACCGTGGACCGCGCGCTCGGCACGCTGCGCGCCTTCCTCGAGGCGCAGCAGGTCTCGCTGTGGCTGCACACGCCGCAGGGACTGGCCCTCACGTTCTCGGCCGGCGAGGACCGCACGGCCGAGGACGACGTGCGCAAGGGCCTGCGGCTGGGCGATACGCTGCAGGTGGTGCGCGACCTCGAGGTCGCACCGATCATCCTCGGGGACCGGCGCGTGGGCGCGCTCGCCGTGCGCACGGCGCGCGCCCTCGGCGACGAGGAACGGATGCTCCTGACCGCGCTCGCGAACCTGCTCGCGCCCGAGCTGGCGCACGCCGAGCGCTCGCGGCAGCTCGAGGTGGAAGTGGCGGCGCGCACGGCGGAGATCGAGCGCGGGCGCCGCTTCACGGAGAAGATCATCGACTCGCTGCCGTTGGGCCTGTACGTGATCGACCGCGAGTACCGCATCCAAAGCTGGAACCGCAAGCGCGAGACGGGGATGCAGGGCGTCTCGCGCGAGGAGGCGATCGGGCGCACGATCTTCGAGATCCTGCACCGCCAGCCGGCCGAGATGCTGCGCCGCGAGTTCGACGACGTGTTCTCGACGGGCCGGATGCAGGAGTACC
>CAZYQM010000070.1:2014-3059 GCA_964649965.1 uncultured Gemmatimonas sp. | reverse complement strand
GATGGAATCCGTGGCCTCGGGCGAGGCGCGCACGTATCGCATCACGAAGATCCCGATGCGGCTGGGCGACGGTCCGGTGAGCCACGTGATCACCATCGGCGAGGACGTGACGGACTGGAAGGAGGCGCAGGAGCGCTTCTCGCAGGCCGAGAAGCTGGCGGCCATCGGGCAGCTGGCCGCCGGCGTGATGCACGAGATCAACAATCCGCTGGCGACGATCGCCGCCTGCGCGGAGTCGCTGGGCTATCGCATCGAGGACCTCGAGAAGAGCGGCGTGGCGATCGCGCCGGAGACGCTGGACTTCCTGGGCATCATCGAGAACGAGGTCGTGCGCTGCAAGCAGATCGTGGACGGCCTGCTCGACTTCTCGCGGCCCAAGCAGGCGCGCAAGGAGCGCGTGAACCTCAACGAGGTGGTGGGGCGCACGCTGTTCCTGCTCAAGCATCACGTGCGGTTCAAGAAGCTCACCGTGCAGACGGAACTCGACCCGACGATCGGCCGCGTGCCGCAGGCCAACTCGGAGCAGTTGGTGCAGGTGCTGATGGCGCTGCTGATCAATGCGATGGACGCGATGGGCGAGAAGGGCACGGTGCGCATCGTGACGCAGGCGGGGACGGACCCCAAGCGCGGGGCGATCCTCGAGGTGATCGACCAAGGGCACGGCATCGCGCGCGCGGAGGTCGCCAAGATCTTCGAGCCGTTCTATACGACCAAGGCGCCGGGACAGGGGACGGGGCTCGGCCTCTCCATCTGCTACGGCATCGTGCAGGAACACGGAGGCGTGATCGAAGTGGACAGCACGTTGGGGCAGGGTAGCACCTTCCGCGTGGTGCTGCCGGTGGTGGCGCAATGAAGGTCCTGGTGATCGAGGACGACCCGACGGTCGGGCAGTTCGTGAAGCGCGGGCTCGAGGAGGCGCGCTACACGGTGGACCTCGTGGCCGACGGGGAGGAGGGCGAGCAGTTGGCGAAGTCGCAGCCCTACGCCCTCGTGGTCCTGGACCTGCGCCTGCGCCAGACTCACGCCGCCGCCGAGTGGCTGGCGC
>CAZYQM010000070.1:0-2004 GCA_964649965.1 uncultured Gemmatimonas sp. | reverse complement strand
CTGCGCCTGCCGGGCCGTTCGGGGCAGCAGGTGCTGCGCAACCTGCGCGCGCGGGGCTTCGAGAAGCCCGTGCTGGTGCTGACGGCGCAGGATGCGGTGGACGCGAAGGTGGAGACGTTGCGTGCCGGCGCCGACGATTACGTCACGAAGCCGTTCGCGTTCGAGGAGCTCTTGGCGCGCGTCGAGGCCTTGGCGCGGCGGCCGCGGGCGATCGTCTCGCCCAAGCTGACGGTGGCCGACCTCGAGGTGGACCTGGACGCCCGCGTGGTCGCGCGCGCGGGGCAGGCGATCGAGCTGACGCCCAAGGAATTCCTGGTGCTCGAGTACCTGGCGCGGCACTCGGGGCGCGTGCTGAGCCGCACGCTGATCACCGAGTACGCCTGGGGCTATCACTTCGACCCCGGCACGAACATCGTGGACGTGGTGATCAACCACCTGCGCAAGAAGATTGACGCGCCGCACGAGAAGAAGCTGATCCACACCGTGCGCGGCGTGGGGTACGTGCTGAAGCCGTGAGGCGGCCGTGAGTTCGATCCGCGCGCGACTCACGTCCTCGTACGTCGTCGCCCTCACGGCCACCCTCGCGGTGTTCGCCGCCATCGTGTGGTCGGCGACGCAGGCGGAGGCCACGCGCACGCTGCAGCGCCGCACGGACCTCGTCGCGGATCTCGCGGCGATCATCCTGCAGACCAGTCCGGCCGGCATCGCCGTCGTCGTGACGGAAGACTCCCTGGTGGGGCAGAAGATCGAGCAGGGCGTGCGGCGGTCGCTCGATATGCTCCCCGGCTATGTGATCATCACCGACTCGACGCGCGTGCTCTACCGCAACGCGGCCGTCGATCGCCTGTGGCAGGGCGACCGCGACCGGTTGATCAACGCGGCGTTTCGCCGGACGCGCGATCTGCCGGCCGCGGTCGTGCGGATGGATTCGACGGACAACGTCTTCACCATCGCGCACTTCGAGACGCCGTCGCGGCGCATCCCCGTGCACCGCGTCGTCGCCGGCGAGGCCGTCACGGGCCTTGGCTTCCGCGACAGCGCGCTGGAGATCCCGCTCCTCGTCATCCTGCCGTTGATCCTCGTCTTCAGCTCGCTGGTCGCCTACCTGCTCGCCGGCCACGCGCTGCTGCCCGTGGGGCGGCTCATCCACGACCTCGAGGCCATCCAGGACGGCCGCTCGCTGCACCGCCGCCTGCCCGTGGAGTCCGACGAGAACGAGATCGACCGTCTCTCGCAGACGCTGAACGCGATGATGTCGCGCCTGGAGACCTCGTTCGCCGCGTTGCGACGCTTCACCGCCGACGCGAGCCACGAGCTGAAGACGCCGCTCACGGTGCTGCGCGCCGACATCGAGCGCGCGATGCAGTCGCCGAACGTGGCCGAGGACCAGTTGCCGGCCCTGGAGGAGGCGCTGGCCGAGACGACGCGGATGGCGGACCTGGTGGAGTCGCTGCTCACGCTGGCGCGCGCCGACGAAGGGCGCTTCGACCTGCACCGCGAGGACGTGGCGCTGGAGCCGATCGTGCGCGAGGTCGTGGAAACGGCGATGATCCTCGGCGAGGCCAGCGGCGTGGTGGTGACGCTGGAGACCGCGGATCCGGTGCACGTGGAGGGCGACCCGGTGCGCCTGCGCCAGCTCTTCCTGAACCTCGTGACGAACGCGGTGAAGTACACGCCGCGGGACGGCAGCGTGACGATCGCGCTGGAGAATCGCGGCGACCACGCGGCCTTCGTCGTGGAGGATACGGGCGTGGGCATCGCGGCGGCGGACCTGCCGTACATCTTCGACCGCTTCTGGCGCGCCGACCGCGTGCGCTCGCGCTCTGGGGAGCGCGGCGGGGCGGGACTCGGGCTCGCCATCGCGCAGTGGATCGCGCACGCGCACGGCGGATTCATCTCCGTCGGCTCGCGCTTGGGGCGCGGCAGCACCTTCACGGTGCAGTTGCCGCTGCGGGGCGCATCGGCCGGCCACGGCGGCGGCCAAGCGAATCCTCACGGTCGATT
>CAZYQM010000069.1:8556-10083 GCA_964649965.1 uncultured Gemmatimonas sp. | reverse complement strand
GCAGACCGCGGCGCCCGCCGCGCCGCGTCCGGCCGCACCCGACGCCCCGCGTCCGCGTCCCGCCACTCCCGCGCCGCCGCGTCCGCGTCCGGTCAGCGGCCTCAACCTGCCGCCGCGTCCCATCGCCTCGGCCACGCCGGGCGGTGGATTGGGTGGCGGGCGCCGGGACGATCGCGGCCGCGCCACGGGCGCGCCCGGCAGCGGCTTCGGCCCCAACGCCACGCCGTCCTCCGGGCCGCGCCGCGGCAAGAAGGGCAAGCGCGTGGACCAGGAGCAGGTGACCGCCAACATCTCGCGCACGATGCGCCAGATGGGCTCCGGCCCGTCCAAGCGTCGCGGCAGCCGCGACGACTCGGCCGCGCGCGAGGAGCTCGCCGCGATGCGCGCCGAGATCGCCGCCCGCGAGAAGGTCACCATCCGCGTCAACGAGTTCATCACCGTCAGCGAACTCGCCGAGATCCTCAAGGTCCCGGCCACGCAGATCGTGTCGTTCGCGTTCAAGCACCTCGGGTTGATGGTCACCATCAACCAGCGGATGGACTTCGACCAGATCGAGCTCATCGCCAGCGAGTTCGGCTACATCGCCGTGAAGGAGGAGGAGTACGCCGCCTCCAGCGAGGACGAGACCGAGACGGACGCCGAGGAGGATCTCAAGCCGCGGCCGCCCGTGGTCACCATTATGGGCCACGTGGACCACGGCAAGACGTCCTTGCTCGACTACATCCGCAAGGCGACGGTCGTCGCCGGCGAGGCCGGTGGCATCACGCAGCACATCGGTGCGTATCACGTGTCGCTGCCGGACGGCCGCCAGATCACCTTCCTCGACACGCCGGGCCACGAGGCCTTCACCGCGATGCGCGCCCGCGGCGCGCAGGTGACGGACATCGTCGTGCTCGTCGTCGCCGCGGATGACGCGGTGATGCCGCAGACCATCGAAGCGATCTCGCACGCCAAGAACGCCGGCGTGCCGATGATCGTCGCGATCAACAAGATCGACCTCCCGACCGCCAACGCGATGAAGGTCCGCCAGGACCTCCTGCAGCACGGCGTCGTGCTCGAAGACTTCGGCGGCACCACGCTGGCGTCGGAGATCAGCGCCAAGAAGGGCACCGGCGTGAAGGAGCTCCTCGAGCAGATCCTGCTCCAGGCGGAAATCCTCGACCTCAAGGCCAACCCCGACCGTCGCGCGACGGGTTCGGTGGTCGAAGCCCAGCTCGACCAGGGCAAGGGCGCCGTGGCGACGATCCTCGTGCAGAACGGCACGCTGAACGTCGGCGACGACTTCATCTGCGGCCTGCACTCGGGTCGCGTGCGCGCGTTGCTCGACGAGCGCGGCAAGCAGGTCAAGCAGGCGGGCCCCGCGGTGCCGGTGCAGGTGCTCGGCCTCACGGGCGTGCCGATGGCCGGCGACCAGTTCATCGTCGTCGCCGACGCGCAGGAAGCCCGCGAGATCGCGCAGCGGCGCGAGCGCCTCGACCGCGAGGCCAAGAGCCGCCGCACCGCGAAGGGCGCAGTGTCGCTCGAGGA